>NZ_JBTYHB010000017.1:0-163313 GCF_054871485.1 Streptomyces sp. UC4497
GCTCGTCGAGGTGTTGCGCGGACGGCGGCGAGGTCGCGTCCTGCGCCTTCCCCATAGCCAACTAGGCGATGGGCAGCGTGAGTTAGGGGATGCGGCACGGCATTCTGGCGCGCCCCCTAGGGGCTTTTGACTCCCCATTTACCTGACGGTGCGTACGCGACGGAGCTACGGTGCGGTCATGGACGCCACGCGCAACATCGTCCTTGAGGCGTGGATGGACGAGCACGGATTCAGCTCCAACAGCCTTGCCAACGCTGTGAATCTGGCCCTGGAACGCCTCACAGGGCGGCTCGGAAAGTGTGACGGACGCCAGGTCAGGGATTGGCGATCCGGGCGAGTCAGGTGGCCCAACACCGCTACGCGTAAGGCTCTGGAGGACGTGACGGGCCGGCACGCGATGGAACTAGGGTTCATGCCACGGGGTCGGCCTTCGTTCACGGTGACCCCACGGCAGGAGGACGAGGACCCCATGCACCGTCGCACCCTGGTCGCCGGCACGCTCTCGGCAGCCGTGGCCGCCGCCGCGCCAGGCCCCAGCTCTACCCGCAGGATCGGCATGAGCGACGTCGAGAGCCTGCAGGAGAAGTTCTCGGCTGTGATCGCCAGTGACCACAACCGAGGCGGGCAACGCGACATCGAACAGCGCGCGGCGCGCCTGGCCGACGAGGCCCTGAACCTCCAGAACTCCGGCTCGGCCACCCAGCGCGTACGCTCCACCCTCTACGCCGCTGCCGCGTCGTTCCGTTCCTCGGCGATGTGGGCGGCGATTGACGGTCGACGCTTCCAGGACGCGATCACGCACATGCGTGAGGCGCAGACGCTCGCGGAGCTGTCGGGGGACCAGGCGATCAAGTTCCGCATCTGGTCGCACGCGGGCAGCCTGTACCGGCATCTGGGGCGTCCCGCTGACGCCCGCGCCGCCAACGACGTCGCGCGCAGCCTCCACATCACACGCCGTGACCCGATGTTCGCCTCGCTGGGCATAGCACGACAGATGGCCATCCAAGGCGTGGCCCACGAACACGGAAATCTGCGGCGCACATTCGACCAGGCCGAAGAAGCCATGGCGCGCGCATCCGAAGACCGCCGCCCTGTCTGGCTCACGGCCTTCTATGACGAAGCAGAACTGCACTCTCTCGCGCTGAGCGCCTACCTCGCTGCCGGAGACTGGCCCACGGCCGAGTTCCATGCGCACCGCTGCCTGGCCGCTCTCCGCCCGCACATGCGCCGGTCCCGCGCCATCGCGACGAGCCGCCTGGCGCACGCCCAACTCGCCCAGGGTGATGTCGATGCTGCCACGTACACCGCGATGAGCGTGCCAGCCGAAGCCGCCACCCAACACGCCAGGGTTTCCCGCATGCTTCAAGAGTTCAGTGCTGCCCTGCGCGCCACCGCGCCGGGCAGCGCCAGCGCCCACAACTGGACCGAGCACACCGCTGCATGGAGGCCCTCAGCATGACTTCGGCACCCGCCATCGAACTCCGCACGTTCACCGAACTGGACGCCGCGCGTGGCGACTTGCTCGACGTGTACGCCGAGGTACGCGCCCCGCTGTTGCACCTGCCGAACTACGCGGTCACGTCCTTCGGAGAACGTCTGGACCGACACGGCTCCGAGCCGGGCTTCAAGGCCGTGCTGGCCTACGATGACGCGCAGCCTGTGGGCTACGCCTACGGCAACCAGATCGAGGACGGAGACCGCTACTGGCAGCGGACCAGCCCGTCTCCCAGCGAGAAGTACACGGCTCAGGCCGCGATCGCGCTGAAGGAGATCGGAGTTAGTCCGGGATGGCGCGGGACGGGGGTAGCACGCCGCATCCACGATGCGCTCCTCGCCGGCCGGGACGAGCCGTACGTCACGCTCATGGTCAACGAGGCGGCGGGGGACGGGAAGGTGCATGCCCTGTACCGGGCGTGGGGGTACGAGGACATCGGCCACAGCCAGCCCTCTCCGGCTTCGCCGAGGCTCACTGTCATGATCCGTCCGACCCGATAGACGAGGCGCATGCTGCTGGCGGCCAGGCGCACGGTGATCTACGCGTCGACGTGCGCGTCGAACGGGCGCAGGCCATAACGTTGCTCTCCATGCCGGAAACTGATCGTTTCAGCTGGCCCTTGCGCGTCGTCGAGCTGCTCAATCTCGGCCTGGATCAGATTGGTCACGGCCGGCCGGGCGACGTCGGCGCGCGCGTTCTGTACGGCGCGACATGCGCTGCCTTAGTCGAGGTCGAGCTCGGCGGCGCTCTGCATGAACGTGCGTCCTTGCACACGGAGTTCAGTGTTGCGGGCGACAGTGTCCATGCAGCGCTCGCGTTCATGGGCACAGCCAAGCTCGAACTCGACGCCAACCGCTACCGCGAAGCCGAGGCCGTGCTCGACGCGGCGCGCATCACCGGATGGACCGGCGAACACCTGCGCAGGCTCGCCAAAAGCGGCGGGGAGTAGTGCGTGAGCGCTGAAGCGGGGGCCTGCCCGACTGCCCCACCCACACCGTTGAGCGGATCCTCGTGGCAGACGGGGTGCGATGCGCGAAGGAGCGGGACGAGTGGGCGAAGGAGGCGTTCCCGGCGGCCTACGAGCGGCTGAAGGTGGCCGCCGAGGAGGTCGACGCGTCCCCGTTCATAGAGCTGGTCGCGGAGCAGGGCGAGGATTTGGGACGGTAAGTGCCGACGGATCGGTCGGTCGATGTCCTTGATCGACACTTCCAGCCGGAGGGCGACGAGCCCATCGCATGACGACGGCCCCGCCCGGATCACCAGGCGGGGCCGTATCGTTCGCGCCGGTGCTACTCGCCGAGCACCTCACGTCGTGCCGCGTCAGCCTTGCGGGTGAGGGCGCCCGTCATGCGAAACAGGGCGACCGTCAGTCCGATGAATACAGCGACGAGCAGCACTTGAGTGATCACGCTGACGACGGCTATGTCCCGCGTGGCCGCCGCGATGATCAGCATGATCACGTTGCCTGAGGCCCACGCGAACCACAGCTTGATCTTCTCGACCCACACTGCTGTTTGCACTTCGGTGTAGTTCGGCATGCGCTTTTCCCCCTGCGGTATGTACGGCTGGCCGTGGACCACGGCGTCCAGGTCTTCGAAGTGCCGCTCACTGCGACGTGTTGCACGCGAGGATCTGTGACTCCGACAAGGGCTGGCCCCCGTTGTTCGCCGCCGCCTCTGCCTTGCATGCGGCGACTGCCTGCCGCCGCTGCTCCGCAATCCGTTGACTTGAGTCCATGGGATTTGAGGTGGGCGCTGCCTCCTCGTCGTCCCCCACTGTGCACATGGCGCCCGTCACGCCGCAGGGCGTCTTGGCGGGCGTCGGTGTAGCGGTGTCCACGGAGGACCGGCCGATGAAGAAAAGCAAGGCTGCCACGGCGACGAGCACGCCGAGTGTCACGGCAAAGCGGATCCGTCGCTTCCCAGCAGCGTGCCAAGACTCGAACTCGGCATACCCCGTCCGCTCTGTCGAGTAGTTGCTCATGCGCTACCCCTGGAGGGTGACGTCGGTGATCTTCACGGACACTTTGGTGCCCGCCGACGCGGTGCTGATCGACGTCGGTGTGAAGTTCAGACTCGTCTGCTCCGACAGCTCTGCCGTCGCAATGACCGGGCCGGACTCGTCGCCACGAACCTCGTACGTGATTTCGTACACGGCATCCGGGTCGATGCTCTCCTCGTCGGCCAGCAACGTCAGGCTCGGCTTTACCGTCACATTGCAGCCTGCCGAACCAAAGCACTGCCGATCTGTGGTGCGCAGCTTGATCGAGAAGCTGTCCGCATCCGGGTCGGAGTACGAGGGCTCCGGCTCTTCCTCGTCCGCCACGGCCGCGGCGTCGTCCTTGGGCGGAATGCTCGTCTTGGTGGCGGCGGTCGGCTTGCTGTCGTCGCCGCTGGACTGCACGACGAAGATGCCGGTCCCAATGATCGCGGCGATGACCGCGGCGGCCGAGCCGATGATGATCCCGTTGCTGCGGCCCTGACTGGCCGGTGCTGGCGGTGTGGTCGACGCCATTCCTTCCGCCGGCTCGGCCGGGTCTGGCGGGAAGTTGGGTGGTGGTGGCGTGGTGTCGTTCATGGGTCCCCCTGGGATGTGCTCTACCTGCGCATGATGCGACCTTGTGTGGAAGTTGTGAAGGGAAGTGTTTGATTCGTGACACAAGGAGGCCCCGCCGTCACGGGGTGAACAGCGGGGCCAACTACCGGGCGCTACCCGGCGCGAAGTCGAGGGCAAGCCCCCGCTCGTACACGGTCTCCGGCTCCGGCAGCTCGGGAAGTACAGGCGCGGGGTGTACCTCCGCAGGTGAGCGCCCCGCGCGGGTGGCAATGCGTACCTGCGTCTCGGAGACGGGCACGCCGTACTCGCCGCACAGAGGGGCGATCTCCGCTGGGGTCTTGGGGGGGGTGCGGGATCCGACGTTCGCCAGATCCCGCACCCCCAGAAAGTGATCACCTACGGCCAAGATCCACTTTCGCAGCAGACCCTGGTGGCCTGGCTGGAGTGGGTGGTGCCAACACAGGGACGACCTCGCGCCTGGACTACTGGTCTTGTCGGCGTTTCCAGAAGTCCGGGCAAGTGCTCTTCGATCGGTCTCCCAGAGCCCCGTACAGAGACTTACGTGTCACCTCGATCTTGCGGCCGGTGAAGTAGGTGTTGTCGATGTCGGGATGGTTCCAGACCTCGAAGAGCACCCGATCGCCCGTACGCAGCAGCGGTGCGCCCGCCTGCTTGGGTTCCGGGATCTCGATCTCCAGTTTCCCGGGTCCCTGCGTCGGCTTGACCCAGTCCTTCACTGTCAGGCTCACGGTGACCTCAGGGCGCTGACCCTCTTGTTCAGGGGCGGGACGCACAGTGAGGACCGTGCCGTCCACGATCTGTGCTGCGCAGGCGATTCGTTCTGCGGGTTTCAGGGCCCGCGATGAGGCCTCGCCGCTTGCGCTCTCGTCGTCGTTACCGGTCAAGCCGTAGGCGAGGAGACCGATACTCACAGCTGCGGCGGCGATCAGAGCAACGGTGCGACCGCGATGTCTCCCGAGGATCCGAGGCGAAGCCTCGCGATCGGGTTTCCCAGCCTCGTCCCCGATGATGTGGAAGGCGCGTCGCAGGAGTTCCTCTTCCGACTCCGTTGCCGGTGTCACGTCAGATCACTTTCCTTTCGCGCAGCGTTGTGCGCAGCGCGGCCACGCCGCTGTGCAACCGGCTCTTCACGGTGCCCTCTGGAATGTCCAGCAGGCGGGCGATGTCGCCGAGCGCCAGGTCCGCGTAGAAGCGCAGCACAAGGACCTGGCGTTGGGCGGTGGGGACGTCTTCCAGCCCTTCCGCTACGGACAATGCGAGGAGGCGCTCCTCCTGTGGATGCCCGTCGGTGGACCGCGACCAGCGTGCTTCCAGCCTGTCGCGCAGCGCGGTATCCCGGCTGCGACTTCGGTGCCAGTCCGCGGCAACGCGCGTGGCCACCACCGCCAGCCAGGCGGTCTCGTTGCGTATGGCTGTCCCGCGTCGCGACTCCAGCAATTTCAAACGCACTTGCTGGACTCCGTCGTCAAGCTGGTCCCAGGGGACACCGCCCAGGGCGAGGATCCCGCGGATCCGGGAGTGTTGCGCGGGATCGGTCAACACCTCGCCCTGGGCTCTTGGTTCCGCCTTACGGTCGCCGACCATCCCCAGCCTCCCCTTGTCCCTCCCTTACGACGGAGAAGGCCCCCGGAAGGTTCGATCGCCCTGTGGGGCCCAGTTTTGATGGGGTGCAGACGATGTACCTATCCGCACTCCGCCGTTGAGGCATCTGCCATTTGGGCTGATGCCGACGCAGGTTGCACAGCCTTCAGTTCCTGGACAAGATCTGTGGCGGTCCTGCCCGCCATCTCTTCTTCCAAGCCACGGTTGGGGTCTTCGCCGGCCTCTGCTCGAAGGGCCTGGGCTGCGCTCTGGACTCGGCCCTCCAGTTCGCCCTGACCGATGACGTCGCCGTCGTACGGGAGGGTCGAGCCCTCACCGAGGCCGCGCCACTGACCGTTGCCGGAGCAGGAGACGTCCTCCCAGGCGATGGCGATGAGATAGCTGTGGCCGACTTCGATACGCGGGCTGTCCGCCTTGACCATCTTGATTCGGTTGTCGGTGTCGCCCTCGTGGAACTGCCAGCCCACAGAGGGGCGTTGCCAGGAGTTCGGCGGGGCCTTCGAAACGCCGGGTCTGGACCAGAGGACATCATCGGTCCGCAGGGTCACCTTCCGGCCGATCAGCCCCTCGCCACGCTCGATCTCGGACGCCGTCGGCGGGCTCTCCTGCTCTGCCGTGGCGGTCACTGCCACAACATGGTCGGCATACGTCACCCAGTCGGAAGCGGTCTGGCTCGGTCTGTGATCGACGGCATGCACCGTGATCACGCGCTCCTCGGGGTCGGTGCTGTCACCGGAGGCGGACACGGCGCCCGTGACGGCCAGTGCCGTGGCAGCCGCGACTGCCGCCATGATTCGGATGGGATGCTTCACATTACTCACCTCGTTTTCGAACGCGGCCAGTCACGGCTTGTTGTAGACGGCGTTGATGTTCTGCGTGTTGCTTGACCCCAACGACCATGTCTCAACGGGGCTGGTCGTCATGCAAGCCAGAGCGTTGTTGTGGTCGCTGATCGCCGGATAGGCATCGCTGCCATGGGTCAGGCCGACGGCGTGTCCGGTCTCGTGGCAGGCCATGTCGTAGCTGTAGGTGCCGTTGCCTCGGATCCGGATGTACTGCTGATCGCACTCGAACCGCGCCAGGTCCGGGTCACCGCCGTCGTTGCACCAGGTGACGCCGTCGGAGTCCGAATCAAGGTTCGTGGAGCCCTCCTGGTAGATGATGTCGGTCTCACCGCTACCGGAGAACGTGGGATTCGAGTCGTAGTGGATTTCGAGATCTGTAGGCGAGAACTCGGTCCTGAACGTCTCTTGAACGTAGTGCCGGTCCTCACTCTCGAGCTCGTACTCCCCACCGGAGTCCATGTAGTAGTAGACCGTGGCGTTATCCGTAAGGCAGTCAAGAGACCCGTCGCCGCCGTCCGGGTCCGTCGTACAGCCCGGTGTCCCTGGCCCGACCGAGCCGGTCGGGACGATGTTGTCAGTGACCGGTGCCGCCACCGCCGGCCCGGATATCACCAGCACGCCGGCCACGGCCAGTGCCAGTTCCCGCAGCCGACGCGCCACGAATGCTCGATGTCTTCGTGCCAACACAGAACTTCCCCCCTCGCCACGCCATCGGATTGCCCCAGCGGCTCCGTGATGACGCCATTGACTCAGGCCTGGCGCTTTCTATAGATGGGGCATGTCGCACCGGACGCAACATGCCCCAGCCCCACCCTCAGCGCCACGGCCATACCGGTTATCTACCTAGTTCTGAGCGTGAAGTTTCTATTGTGATTGATGGAATGACAAGAGGTGTGAGGCGTAAATTCGGCCCGAGTAAAGTGGAATTGAGTAATCAGGTTGAATTGGAGACGGCCGGTTGCCGGCGACATCCACAGGTGGCAGTGCGCCGGATTGTGGGGCGCTCGACCGGCAACGCCAAAGGTCAGCAGCGGGCGGGGGCAATCGCCTGGCCGAGGCCCAGGAGGAACTCGACAAGCTGCAGCGTGGGGTGGCCACCCCCGTCGCCTCGCCCGCGCCGACTGGCGATATCGCCGGCATCCGGGGGCGAGCGCCGGGCGCACGGCGATGGTGCGGTTCTGCCGGATCTTGACAATGCGGGCGACCTTGTCGGATCCGGCGGGAACTGGAGGTCGGCGAGCTTCGCCTTCACGGCCCGGTTGCCGGCGTCGTCGGGGACGCCGGCGCGGTCGAGCGCGGCGACGATGCTCGCGCGCCTTTACCCGAGGCGACTGCCGCGTGGCGCGGCTGGCCTGTGGCCGGGGGGGGGGGGGGGATCCACAGGCTCAAGCTGTTATTTCTTCAATGTCACCTCGCATCGCGGGCGTCTCGGAGCCCCGTGCACTTGCATGCCCTCGACCAGGCCGTTGCGCAGGTCAGACCGTGCGATCCGCTACGGATTGCTGTCACCAGCAGCCGCATCCCGTGCCGTAGACCAACAGAAACACGCTTGTCGCGGCGGTCAGCGTGAAGCCGGCCGTGGTCACAGCAGCGAGCCCTCGATGGCGACGCCCCTTCGTGGAATCGCGAAAGGTCCTCCAGGCGCCGTGGGCGAGGAGCAGACTCAGGAGTCCAGCGCCCGCCACAGTCACGCGCGGGCTGAAGGACCAGCTCAGGTAGACGCTGAAGGCCAGGCAAACGAGCAGAGTGCAGGCGAGCAGGGTGAGGACCACCTCGGCGACGGCCTCCCCGACCGTTTCCACCAGGAACTTGCTGATTCCCTTCGCTGCCCGTCGGACTCCCAACGCGTTCCCTCCGTCATCACGCACCACGTGGCCCGCCCGGGACCCGATACGGAGGACCTCGGCGGGGCCGCAATGGTTGTGTGTGGGCACCGTGGCCCACCATCGAGGACATCCGCATGCTCGACCGGCCAACTATGACGCCCAGTCACAGCCGCGTATGCCGCCAGGGCGTGAGGTGTTGCGGCAAGCTGCAGTTGCGCGCAAAGGCCCGCGCTTGACGCTTAGGACCAGTCGAGTTCCCCGCGGATGCGTGACGGCAACACTTTCGCCTGACCGTCCTCGGCGATGTACACGGCCTGGGTCCCCGACGTGTGTTGGTCCTCGATGACGCAGCCGATTCGGTGCGCGTAAGGCCAGTCGGGGTTGATGGCCAGGTAGATGGGGAGATCCGGATCGAGGGGGCGGAGCTGGTGGAGTAGTTGCCCGACGGTGAGGGATTTCGGCAAGAGGCTCTCCAGAGATGAGGAACGGACGTCAAGGGGTGGCCGGATGGTAGGTGGGTCGGGGCATGGAGCGGTCTGCTGGAGGCGAAGGAGTGCCGGGACGCGGGGATACCGAATCGCGCTCGGGCGCTTCTGGCAATCAGGCGTGAGGGCAGGGGCTTTCCGAAACGTCGATGGGTGTAGCTCTTCTGGAGTGAGCTCGTGATTCTGTTCCACGCCTGTCCGCGCTCACGCTGCGCCGTCGCGGAACGCGCTGCGTCCCGAGCCGCGTCACGCGCCCGTTCGGGCTGAGTGCGGCGAGCGCGTGAACAATCGTCGGTCCGCATGATCAGATGACCGTGGCGCCATCGGAGGCGGCCGTTGGGGGGACGACAGTGGAGCTGCGTGATATAGAGATCTTTTTGGTGCTGGCCGAGGAACTGCACTTCGGCCGGACCGCGAAGCGTCTCCATGTGTCACAAGCGCGCGTGAGTCAGTCCATTGCCAAGCAGGAGCGGCGGATCGGGGCCCGCCTGTTCGCCCGGAGCAGCCGGCGCGTCGAACTGACGCCCATTGGTGTCCAACTGCGTGAAGACCTCAGCGTCGGCTACCAGCGGATACGTGACGGCATCGACGACGCGACGACTGCCGCCCGTGGCGCCAGGACCACGCTCACTCTCGGCCTCCATGGCCCCCAAGCACACGACCAGACCGACCTCTTGGACCTGTTCCGCAACCACCACCCCGATATCGAGCTGCGCATCCGGGAGATGAACTTCACCGACCCCTTTGGCCCGCTGCGTGACGGAACCGTCGACATCACATCAGCCTGGCTGCCCGTCCGGGAGTCCGATCTCACCGTCGGTCCCGTGATCGACGCCGAACCACTGCTGCTCATGGTGGCCACCGACCACCCGCTGGCAGCTCGGGACGAGGTGGGCATGGAGGATCTCGCGGACTGGGTTCTGCCCTACTCCGGACCGCCCACGCCCGAATACTGGCTGCAGACTCTCGTCCCCGCCCATACCCCCAGTGGGCGTCCTATCCGACGTGGACCGCAGGTCACCACCTTCCAGGAAGTCGCGGCGGCCGTCGCCGCAGGCCATGCCATCAGCCTCGTCCACGGCGACGCCGCCCGGTACTACCGCTGGCCCGGTCTGCGCTACCTGTGCCCTCACGATGCGCCGACAGGGGAGTGGGCCCTGATCTGGCCCACAGCCCAGGAAACCGACGCGATCCGCGCACTGGCACGGGCCGCACGGGACACCGGTCCACGAACCGGCTGACTTGCCCACGAGTGCCCATCGACTCGTGGCAGCACCCCTCTGGCTGCGGAGAAGACGATGGGGGCCGCTCAGTGGGTGAGGGAGGCCGTCCCACATCAGTGAATCGATAACTTCACGCTTATCGGATCATGCGCGATCGTTCGTTGTTCGGTGTTTGAGTCCACGGCATCCTGAGATCACTTCTGATGCCGAGGCGCTTTCCGGGGGAGAGGCGTGCCCCTGCGGTCACGCATGGCCGTCCACTGGCAGTCGTTCAGTGGTGGCGGTGACTCGGACGTCCAGGGGGGCGAAGGCCCGCGGGTGGGGCAGGCCCTCAACTACAGGTTGGATATGGAGGGTGTGGTGAGAACGGTCGTGCGGGCAGTGGTGGTGGCCGCAGCCCTGGTGGCATCTCTGACCGCGTGCGACGGCTCCGGGAGCGCTGACGGTGATGGCGCGGACGGCGCCCGCCGGATCGAGTCGAACCAAGAGGGCGATCGCGGGGACAAGACGCTGGCTGTGTTGTCTGCAGGGCAGATGCAGACAGCTCTTTCCGGCTACGACGGGATCCCGAAGGACTGGGGCGGTGGCGGTCGTGGACCCGATGTCTACCAGGGTGCGGAGGCGGTGAAGAAGTGCGGCTTCGATGCCGGGACGGGGTGTGCGGGGCTGACAGCCATGGGGATGAGAGCCCTGGAGAATCAGACGCTGGAGGAATTGCAGGCAAGCAGCGACGGCCAATTGATGTTCATCAAGGTGTACTCCTTCGACTCCTCCGAGAACGCGACGGTGACGGCCAAAGCCATAGCGAACGCTGAGCGTGACGAGGCCAGCGACCCCCGGCGGCTCAGGGTCACCACTTCTGCGCAGTACACAGACGCCTTCTCCGAAGAACTCGGACCGGATGAATACAGCGCTACAGCGGTCATGCGCACCGGAGCCGTCGTGATCACAGTGTGGGGGGTGGACCTCAAGACCACTGCAGACATCCAGACCGTCGCCAAGAGCCAGGTGGAGCGCGTCCTGAAAATCACTGCGGGACACAACCCAGACGCCTGAGAGCCGCGACCTCCGCGAGGAACTTCGAAGTCAGAACACCGACTTCGTCTGGCGCCCTGGGCCGCGTGCCCCAGTTGTACGGGCCGGGCATCGGTGAGCCGCACCACCGGCGCGGAGTGGAACCGCATCCCGATGGACCGTACGGTGATGCCCCGGTCTGGGACACCATTCCTGCGGACTTCGTCGTTCACACGTACTGGCGCTGCATCAACAAGTACAACAACATCTGGTACGCGATTACCGACAATCTCGACAGCGGCATCGGCCACAGGGCCGGGTTCATCTACAGCGGCTACGTGAAGACCTGAAGCCCCTCGGATAGCCAGGGCCCCAGGGGGCCTGGTAAGGGCGAACGGCGGACAGTCGGTTACGCCGCTTTGGTGCGCGCCTTCGGAGCTCCGGCGCGGTCACGGTGATTGCGGTACTGGTAGCGGACTGCAGTTCGAAGGAGACCTGCGGGCCGTGCTGCGACGCTGCTCAGTGGATGCGCAATGGCCGGGGAAGTACGTCCTGAAGTCCTGCGCGGCTGGCCGGACCGGCAGCCCAAGTCAGTTACAGGAGAGCAGGAGATCGGCCTCTCTCAGCCGCCCAAGAGCTGGCAGGGGCAATACACTTCAAAGCCGTCGATATCGAGCGCCTGGCGCCTGGGCACTGCTGGGCTGACGGCAAGGTCATGAACCGTGCGCAATTCCGCGAGCACGCGGACGACACCTGCTGGGCGCCGGCTCATAGATGTCCGGTGTCGGGTCCGAACCAGCAGGGGAGAGCTGGCAGCCAGGGGCCAATACAGCGAGCGGGTACGGCTCGCGGATGCGTACCGGTGCAGTGGTCAGGTCCGGTTCCTCTGTCCAACACGGTCCTCGACGATCGCATCGCCCACTCGCGGACGGCGTCCGACGCGCCCTGGGGCGCCCCCGCGCGACTACACCCGCCACACACCGCCGCCGGTATCTGGAACGAAAGGCGACACGCATGAGAAACCTCCAGCAGGCCACTCTGATACTGACCACCCTCGCCACCGGCTTGATGGCCGGACTGTTCGCGGCCTTCGCCTACTCCGTCATGCCGGGACTGGCGCGCTCTTCCGACCGCACCTTCGTCGAGGCGATGCAGAACATCAATAAGGCGATCCTCAACCCGATCTTCATGTTCCCCTTCATAGCCGCGATCCCCTTGCTCGGCCTCGCAGTCGTCCTGGCCTGGCGCGGCCACGGACGGGCCACGATGCCATGGCTGATCGCCGCGCTAGTGCTCTACCTTCTCGCCTTCGTGGTCACCAGCGCTCTCAATGTCCCCCTCAACGACCAACTGGCCAAGGCCGCCAGCTCCGACCACATCAAGGACCTCGCAGCCGTACGTGAAAACTTCGAGAGCGCTTGGACCACCTGGAACATAGTCCGCGCCCTGCTCCACACCGCTGCCTTCGGCTGCCTGCTGTGGGCGCTGGTCGTCTTCGGTGCACACCGGACGCCGGAGACCGAGGGCAGCGCCTCCCGGACCCAACGACCGGCCGCCACGGAGTACCTCGAAGGCAGCGTGCAACTCGGCCCTGTACGGCGCACGGAGAGCCGCATCACGCCGGAGTCAGGGGCGATGCCGTAGGAACCACAGGATCGTTGGACCGGTGGTCCGCGCTGGTAGGCCGTCCACACGGCAGTGGCCGACAACAGCGCCGCGCACGGCGTGCTGTCATGTCGACCGAGGTGTCGTAGGTGGAAACGACCGCCCTGGACGAGAGCAGCAGCCCGGGGCCGTCTTCCACCGCGGCCAGGACGTGGGTGGCGTCGGTGCGGTTGCGGACCAGTCTGGCCCCCTTGGGTCGGGCCTGCGCGAGGTCGAGAAGAGACCCGGCACAGTCGTCCTCGGCGAGGCGATCGCGGAAGTCGGCAAGCGCGCACAACGGGCACCTCGAGGGCTGCATCGGCCGGCGGAGCTAACCGAGCATGCCCGACGATCACCCTGCCGCACCGGGAAATTCCAAGATCCCGACAGAGCCAAGCTCAGGGAGAGGTATCCGTCGGGGCCGCTCGTAGCGGACCGTTGTGCGCAGACCTGCTCTCCATCAGCAACTGGCTCCCTCGTGGGCCGACGGGGCGAAAGCCCGCCTTCCTCCACGCTCTGATGGCCCAGTGGTTGGACGCGTCAGGGTCGACGGTCACCCGGGCCCACCCCGCGACGGTATGAAGGTGCCGGACGAGGGCGCGGGCGGCGTCCGGGCCGTACCCCTGGCCCTGTGCGTGAGGCAACAGCACCATGTCGATGCCGCCTTCGTGAGGGCCAGCGGTGACGTACTGGGCGTAACCCAAGGGATCTTCGCCTTTGAGGACCAGCAATGAGACCACTGTGGGACGTCGCCTTCCCGTGTACTTGGCGGCCACTTCCTCGCGAGTGAGAGGCCGCCCGCCCCAGTTGCGGACGAACGCGGGGTCGGCGAACCACTCGGCAAGTAACGGCAGATGCTCTTCCGTAGCGGGGATGAGTGAGGTTACCTGGCCCGCGATGCCGCCCTCTGGCGTGTCCTTCACGGAATGTCGACCCCTTTCGTGAGCATGCCCCCACCCTTCCAGTGTGGCAGCAGTGTGGCAACGAGGCGGTGTGGAGCGAGGAAATTGGTGTTGCACCGATTCTGGTCGAGGAGGGATGCTGCCAAGTCGGAGGTGCTCCAAGTGATCAGTGTTGCCCTGGGGTTGACTGTGCGGGATCTGATGCCCGCAGATCTGGCGTCGTGCGGGTGGGCAGGTTCCGCCCGCCATCTCGCCAATGTCGCGGAGCAGCTGGACCGTAGAGGGCGCGGCGAGGTCGACTATTTGGCTGTCTGCGCCCGCGCCGACATTCCGATCGCCAAGGGCGGTGTCGACTACGGGGTCAAGAGCGGCGTGGGAACGCTGTGGCAATTCGCCGTGCACCCCGCGCTGCAGTCCTGCGGTGTGGGCACGGTGCTCATCGAGGTGGCGGAACAGCGGATCCGGAGCCGAGGGCTGCGTCAGGCGGAGTTGGGTGTGGAGGACGACAATCCACGTGCCCGTGCGCTCTACGAGAGGCTGGGCTACCGCGCTTACGACCGCCAGCCGGACGCATGGGACGAACAGGCCCCCAACGGGAGCCTGCACCGTCACGAAACGATGTGCACCATGATGCGCAAGGATCTGTCGTAAGAGGCGGTTGTCCTTCCGTACTTGATCGTCGAATTTCGCTGGCCAGGAATAGTTCCGTGGCAGCCCCCCATGGATGCCCCCGGGCAGGCGATCACGCACCATCCCCAGAACGGCCGCACGCTCGGCGTTGGACGACGGGCGAGGAGCGCACCGGCATCGACAAGGCGTGCAACTACCTCGAGAACAACGCCGACTTCGTCCACTACGAGACGGCCCTCGCGGCCGGCTGGCCGATCGCCAGCGGCGTCATCGAGGGAGCAGCACGTCACCTGGTCGCCGACAGACTGGACATTACCGGCAGCAGGTGGGGTGTTCCCGGCGCCGAGGCCCTCCTCGTCCTGAGGGCCATCGAGAAGAACGGCGACTTCCCCGCGTACTGGAACTTCCACATCCGAGCCGAACAGCAGCGACTGCACCCAGGCGCCGACCAGGCCAACTTCACACTCCGAGCGTGATCGGCGACCTCACTACACGAGAGCTACCCCCAACTCGGACTGGGTGTTCCAGGTGGGTGTTGTCGATGGTTGCCGTGATGGTGGATGGGTTGCCGAGGAGATCGCCCATGTCGACGGTGAGGCGGTCCGTGCCGAATCGGGCCATGTGCGCGGCCAGGCAGGCTGTGCTGTTGGCGTTGGCGATGTCCTCGGGGACGCCGATCGACGGGGCGAACATCCGAGCGGCTGCCCGGCCGTGCCGGTCCGGGATCGAGTAGGCGTAGCAGCCCAACAGGCCGGAGCGGTCGCAGGCGGCACGTAGCAGGGCGAAGTCTGGGGAGATGTCGGCCAACGCGGCGCGCGATCGGACTGGCAGGAGAAGCCTCGGCCGCCCATTCGAGGCCACGCAGGCGTTGCCGACGACGGCTTCGTCAGCCAGGCCGAGGCCGGCTGTGACCGCCCTTAGCTCGGGTGCCTGGGCGACGCGCAGGTTCACCGGGCCCGGGTCGAATGACGCTGCCACGCTGTCGCGGTTTCGGATGGCCCAGCCTTCGAAGCTGCGGCTCGTCGTACACAGCACGGCGTGGTGGTCGCTGCCGCCTTCGCGTATGGCGAGCAGCGCCAGGGCCGCGACGGTTCCGTGGCCGCAGGCAGGCAGTTCGCCTTCGGCGGTGAAGAACCGGAGCGAGTACGAGGGACGGCCGCGCTCAACTCCGGTGGCACGGATGAAGACGGCGTGCGAAGTGCCCAGTTCCCCGGGAATGCGGCATCGCTCCTCGTCGGTGAACGACGCTTCGTCGAGAACGGCGGTCGGGCTGCCGCCCCGGCCCTGCCGCTGACACGCGTCGATGACCACTACCTCGGGCATGGCACCGGGTCGGTCGTCAGCAGCATCGTCAGGTCCAGCGCGGGCGCACTGTGCGTCAACGCGCCGACCGAGATGAGGTCGACTCCCGTCTCGGTGATGGCGCGGACGCTGTCCAGACGGACGGTGCCCGAGGCTTCCAGCAGGATCCGGGAGGCGTCGGCACGCTCGGCCCGGATTTTCACGACCATTTCGATGTCGGCCACCGGCATGTTGTCGAGCATGATCCAGCGGGCCCCGGCATCGAGGGCCTGAACGGCCTGCGCCACGGTCTGCACTTCGACATCGGTCTCCACCTTCTGCCCGGTGCGCGCCATCCCGCGCCGGACCGCGTCGATCGCGGTGGTCACGCCGCCTGCCGCGGCGATGTGGTTCTCCTTGAGCAGCACCATCGCCGCGAGGTTGAGCCGGTGGTTGCGGCCGCCGCCGACGGTCACCGCGTACTTGTCCAGGGCGCGCAGGCCCGGCGCCGTCTTGCGGGTGTCCAGGATGCGCGCCTCGGTCCCGGCCACGGCCTGGACGTAGCGGTCGGTGAGCGTCGCGATGCCGCACATGCGCTGCAGGAAGTTCAGCGCCGTACGCTCCCCGGTGATCAGGCTGCGCGCCGAGCCGGACAGGCGCACCAGGACATCGTCGCCGGTCATCCGGGCGCCGTCGGGGACGAGCGCTTCCACTGTGACCTCGGGGTCGACCTGGGCGAAGACCTCGGCAACAACGGGAAGACCGCCGGCGATGCCGCATTGCCGGGCGCGGATCTCGGCCACGGCCGCCATGCCTTCGGGAACGCTCCACGCGGTGGTGATGTCCTGGCCCGACTGATCCTCGGCCAGGGCAGCGGCGACGGCGGTTCGCGCCGCCTGTGAGGGGAACTCTGTCATGGTCCGTGGTCTCCAGTCCTGTGGTTACGTGCCGAAAATCTGAGGTGTCCCGCGCGCGGACCGCTGGCAGAACCGGTTGCGCTGGCACCCTCGGCGGCAGTGGGCGGGGCGTCGGCAAGCTCGGCAGCCCACCGCTGCGACCACTCGGTGACAGAACGCAGGGCCTCGCGGGCGTCGTGGCCGAGCGGGGTGAGGGTGTAGCTGCCGTTGCACAGCACCTCGGCGGGGCGAGCCTCTTGGAGCTCTGCGAGCCTTCAGTGAAGATCCGACTGGACCTCGGTCAGTCGATGCCTTCGACGATGCGGAAGTCGCGCTCGACGCCGTCGGAGAGGGCGACCAGCGCCTCCTGGTAGGCCGCACTCTCGCGCGCCGCGACAGCCTGCTCGAAGCTGTCGAACTCGACCAGGACGGTGCGCTCGGCGATTCCGGCGTCATGCGCCACGACCCGACCGCCAAGGACGATGGTCCGGCCGCCCGCGGGCTCGACGGCCAGGCGGGCCAGCTTGTTGTAAGCGGCCAGCTTCTCAGGGTCTGAAATGGTGCGGTAGACGCTGACCCAGTAGCCCTTGGGCATGGAACCTCCAGTGTTGGGATGAATGCATGTGACTTAGATCAGTGTGCGGAGATCGGCTCGGTGCCGGGTTCAAGGGGCAGGCGGAGCGCCCTGACGGCGAACGAGATGGCGTGGTACCAACCGCAGATCAAGACCAGATCGAGTGCGGCATCTTCATCGGCGACAGCGACCAGGTTCGCCCAGGTGTCGTCGCAGAGGTCAAAGGTCGCATGGAGCTCGTCGACCGCTTCGAGCACGGCACGATCGGTGGTGTGCCAGCAGTCGTCCGTCGGCCCTCCCTTCGCGAGGGACGCGAGCTGCGCCGCGTCGAGTCCCACCTTCTCGGCGAAGCCCGCGACGTGCACAGCCCACTCGTAGTCGGCGCCACACAGCGCGGTGGTCCGGTCGATGACCAGCTCGCGCTGGCGCAGAGTGAGAGCGGAGCGCCGAGAGAAGTAGTAGCTTCCCCAGCCCGCGATGGAGCGGGCGAGCTCGGGCCGGCGGGCCCACACCCGGAACAGCTGGATGGGGGAATGCCCGAGGAGCTCAAGGGCCTCGCTGGCTCCCTCGCCATAGGGCGGCGAGAGCGGCTCGATGCGAGGCTGCTTCGATTTCAGAGGCATAGCGGGACGTTAACATTGACGCTTCGGAAAGGGAAGCAGATGACACGACCAACACCACTCCCCGGCCGCCGGGTCCGCGGCTCGCACACGGGGCGCCCGATCATGGCGCTCCTGGACCTCTTGGGCCGACGCTGGGCGCTGCGAGTCCTGTGGGAGCTACGGGACGGCTCATCTCCGACCTTCCGCCAGCTCCAGCAACGATGTGACGGCGTCTCATCAAGCGTCCTGGCAGACAGGCTTCGCGAGCTCGGACAGGCCGACCTCGTCGAGAACGCCGGCGAGGGGTACCTGCTCACTGAACAGGGCAGGACCCTTCAAGAATCTCTCGCCCCGCTCGATGATTGGGCCTCCGGTTGGCGGCCCAAGGCGGCGGACTGACGGCCGTGACGGCAGGACGGGCTCAGTCTCTCCAGTGGGCACAGAGTGTCGCGACTCCATGTTCATCGGGACCGGTGCCCGCCTTGTTGCCGAGGCTCCCCGCACCGCGTATTTGCGCGAGCTCTTACGGGTTGGTTTCGGACGAGCGTCGGCGGGCGAGAGCGAGGCTTGTCAGCGTCGTGATCGCCATGGCGCCGATGCCGACCAGCGCCGCGGTGGTGTAGGCGCTGTCGTCGGGGAAGAGGTGGCCGGGGCCGGTACCCGCGGCGAGGATCAGGCCACCGATGGCGCTGCCCAGGGAGTACCCGACGCTGCGGACGACGTAGTTGAAGCTCATGGCGCTCGACGTCTCGCTCTTGGGGGTGACGGCCAGGATGACACCGGGCATCGCGGCCGCGAAGCCGCCTACGCCGAAGCCGAGCACGCCCATCGCCGCGAACAGTTCGGCCAGGTCCGACCGGGCCGCCGCGAACAGGGCGAACCCGCCGCCGACCACGACGGCGCTGCCGGCCAGGAGCAGGGGGTCGGCGATCCGCGTCCGCAGCCGCGGCCTGAGCTTGCCGGCGACGAATCCCAGCACCGAGAACGGGATGAGGACCAGCCCGGCGACGAAGGTCGTCAGCCCGAAGCCGTAGCCGGCGCCGTGCGGCGTCTGCGCGTACCGGGTGATGAGCGTGAGCAGGAGGTACATGCCGATCCCGCCGACGAACATGGCGATGTTCGCCCCGGCGACCGCCGGGTGCCGCACCGCCCGCACATCGACCAGGGGCGTCGTGCTGCGCAGCTCGACGACGGCCCAGACGCAGAGCAGCACCACCGCGACGACGGCGAGGCCCGCCGCCACGGCGAGGTGCCGGATCCACAGATTCCGTTCGCCGGCGAGAAACAGCACCAGGAGCAGCGCGGCGGCCAGGACGACCGCGCCTGCCACGTCCACGCGGGCGGAGCGGCCTTCGGGGGCTTCGGGTATGGAGCGCCACGCGGTCAGGAGGGCGGCGGCGGTGACAACCAGGCCGAGGCCGTAGGCGGCCCGTACCCCGCCGAGCTCGGCGAGCAGTGCGGCCAGCGGGTAGCCGACGCCGGCTCCGATGATCGAGACCACCGAGATCTGGGCGATCACGGCCGCGCTGCGCTCCTCGGGGAGGTGGTCACGGGCCACGCCCATCATCAGCGCCGTCAGACCGAGCCCGACGCCCTGGGCCGCCCTGCCGGCCAGCAGCCACGCGAACGGCAGCGGTAGCACCGTGAGCGCGCTGCCGGCGACGACGACCGCTAGCGTGGTGAGGATCGTGGCCCGCCGGTGCGGGCCGGCTCCGAGCCTGCCCAGGACCGGCGTGGCGACGGCGCCGCTGAGCAGCGCGATGGTCAGCGTCCACTGCGCGCTGTCGAGCGAGACGTGGAACGTGGTCGCCACGCTGGTGATGAGCGGCGCCCCGAGGCTGGCGACCGCCGCCACGACCAGAGCGATGAACATCAGGGCGGGAATCAGCAGCCGTGGCTCGGAACGCGCCACCGGGAACGCCTTCACCGCGTCGTCGCCGACCGACTGCCCGGTCACTGCTTCGGCCCTTCGCGGTCCTGGCTTTCTAGCTCTGCGAGATGCTTCAGCGCCGGAAGGGCCGCCGTCAGCGCCTGGACCTCGTCGCCGGTGAGCTCGCCGATCAACCGGTCGAACGCGTGGACGCCCGCCTGGCGCCGCGTCCGGACATAGGAGGCGCCGGCCTCGGTCAGGCACACCAGCGTGACCCGCTTGTCGGACGTGTCGCCCCGCCGCTCGACCAGGCTGGACTCCTCCAGCACCCGGACCAGGGTGGTCATCGCGGGCTGGGTGACGCCCTCGACCGCGGCCAGATCGGTGATGCGCCGCGGGCCGGTCCGGTCCAGGGTGGCCAGGGTGGCGGCGGACGTCAGGCTCATGTCCCGGGGCAGGCGTCTCGCGGCCCTGGTGGCCAGCCCGTAGAGAGCTGCCCCGATGGCGGCGGACGCGCCAGGAGCGGTGTCTTGACGACTCATACCCGAAGCATAGCCCTTTTATATTCATAGTTTATGGAAATGGGAGCTGTCGCCGGCTTCAAGGGCTGTGCTCGGGCCGAGCAAGGAAGCGGCCGCCGCGCGCGGCTACACGCACGAGGTCATCGCCGAAGTCTGGGACGTGATCAAGGAGTTCGGTGCGTACGGGTTCTGCCGCGCGCACGCGGTCGCGTTCGCCGTACCCGCCGTCCAGTCCGCCTGGCTCAAGGCTCACCACCCCGCCGCCCTCTACGCCGGCCTGCTGGAACACGATCCCGGCATGTGGCCGCAGCGCGTCGTCGTCGCCGACGCCCGCCGCCACGGCGTGCCCGTCCTTCCCGTCGACGTCTCCCGCTCCCACATCGAGCACCGCGTCGAGACCACCCACGACGGGCCAGGGGTGCGTTTGGCGCTCTCCACGGTCAAGGGGATGAGCCAGGAGGAGGCCGCGCGGATCGCCGCCCACCAGCCCTACAGCTGTCTGCAGGACTTCTGGCAGCGTGCCAGACCCTCGCTGCCGATCGCCGAACGACTGAATCGCATCGGCGCCCTCGACACCGTGAAGGGCACGTTGACGCGCAGGGACCTGCTGCTGCAGGCGACCGAACTGCACCGGCACGCCCGCAACCGCACCACCGCCGAAGGACAGCTCGCCCTCAGAGGCGACCTGGTGAGCACCGAGACCTCCGGGTTGCGAGAGATGTCGGGCCGCGAGCGCATGAGCGCCGAGCTGGAGGTCCTGTCGATCGACGTGTCGGCCCACCTGATGGAGCATCACCACCGGCTGCTGCGCGAGCTCGGCGCCACCGACGCCGCCCACCTCACCCGCCTGCAGCCCGGGCAGAAGGTCCTCGTCGCCGGCGTGCGCGCCTCCACCCAGACCCCGCCCATTCCGTCCGGCAAGCGCATCATCTTCGTGCCCCTGGAGGACGGCTCCGGCCTGGTCGACCTCGCCTTCTTCGAGGGCTCCCACGAGGCCGTCACGCACACGATCTTCCACTCCGGGTTGCTGCTCGTACGAGGCACCGTGAAAGAGCGCGGCACCGACCACCCCAGCGAAGGACACCGGGCCCGGCGCCCCGTGGTCGGCGAGATGGCATGGGACCTGGAAGAGGTCGCGGCCGCCCGCCGGGACCACGGCCCGCAAGCCGCCCTCGACCTCCTCGGCCGTACCGCCCCAGCCCCCACACCCGCCCAGCCGGCCGGCTCCCGCACGCTCGCGGACGGCACCGCGGGCGCGGAGCTGCACGCCTGGGCCGACCGAAACCAGCGAGTTCGTTGATTCTCAGCGGCCTCTGCACGGGAACCAACCGGTGGTGTCCTACTCTCCAGAGCTCGCTCCGTCCCGCGGTCTCGCCGGGTTCTGACTCTCGCCCCTCTCAACTACCGGGACGCCGCCGGAGTCAGCTCGCCACCCAGTACCAGTACCAGCATGGGACGTCCAGACCTTCCGGGCGTCGAGCCGGACTAAAGGGTGTTGCACAAGGCCGTGTACTGGGCATCTCCGGTTTATGGCTGGGGTGTTGAGGGCTGAACGGGTGTGGGTGGAGACGTTCACGGGGCTGCGGTGGGAGCAGTTCGGGCGGCTGCTCAAAGCGGTGCGGGAGCGGGGCGGCAACGGGACGCTGCGGGGCCGGCCGTGGTGTCTGCCGCTGGCCGAGCGGGTACTGATCGTGGCCGTGTACTACCGCACGAACCTGACCATGCGGCAGCTCGGCCCACTGTTCGGCGTCTCGTCCTCGACGGTGTGCCGGGTGATCCAGCGGCTGGGCCCGCTGCTCGCGCTGGAGCCGGTGGCCCGCCCGGCCGATGCCGCCGACCGGTTGTGGATCGTGGACGGCACCCTGCTCCCGGTCCGCGACCGCAAGGTCGGCTCCTCCAGCCGAAACTACCGGTTCTCGGCGAACGTGCAGGTCATCGTGGATGCCGACACCCGTCTCGTGATCGCGGCGGCCCGGCCGGTGCCGGGCACCACCGCGGACGCCCACGCCTGGCGGGCCTCCGGCCTCGCCGCGCACTGCCAGGGTGTGACCGTGCTCGGTGACGGCGCCTACCTGAACTGCGGGATGGTCACCCCGCACCGCAAACGCCCCCGACACCAACTGCTGCCGGGCGAGGCGGCCGACAACGCGGCCCACCGCACAGTGCGCGCCCGCGTGGAGCACGTGATCGGCCGGATGAAGAACTACAAGATCCTCCGCGACTGCCGACAGCACGGCGACGGCCTCCACCACGCCGTCCAGGCCGTTGCCCACATACACAACCTCGCCCTCGCCTCATGACCACAGAACTGCCCTCACAGGCCCCGACCTGCCCAAACACGACCTTGTGCAACGCCCTTTACGGGCTGTCCCGTAACTGTTGGTGGTCACCGGGCGGCGGCGTGCAGGTCCCGGATGTACCAGTCGAGGCGTGTGCCGTCCTTGCGGCATTTCCTCGGCACCACCGCACGCTCTCGAAGACGTACTCCGTCACACCTACCATCGGAACCGATCTGGGCATCTCACGCGGCACGGTCGCCAGTTCGATCAACTTCAGTAAGTCCAACTCCGCAAGCGTGACGGCGGCGTGCACTTCCCCGAAGTTCTCCTCGAACAGGCAGGTCTACAAGGCCTATGCGCAGGGAACCTGGAAGTACTACAAGGTCACCAAAAAGACCTACGTCCACGGCATGCTGGCGAAGACCAAGACCTCGCGCACGCTCTCGGCATTCAATCCCACCGGGGTCAAGTGCGTGATGCGACAGCGCTGACAGGGGCAATCCCTCTGCTCACCAAGTAAGAAGGGCCGTCGCCGGGGAACGCCGACGGCCCTTGCGGTGGGGCGGGCTGCAGGTTGGCCGTTCTCCACGGTGGTCTCCGTCATCACAGGTGTCTCCTGGATCAAAAGATCCGCCGTTCATTGGACACTCCCGCTCACAGCGGCCTGCCCCTTCTGGGGCACGGCCGTCGATTTCCGTGCCGGGTCAGCGGTGCTGACCGCCTTTCTTGAAGGACCGGGGTTGGTGGCGACCGCGGGGATGCAGCCGCCTGCGGCGACCGATGTGGACCACCAGGTACGTGACGACGGTGGCCGGGACAAGCAGACGGGCGATCCATGACGTGCGCAGTGTGATGTCGGCCAAGGACGTGGCCGTCTTCCAGCCGTGAGGGAGACCGAGGAGAAGGGCCGAGATGAGGAGCGAGAGCACAGTCGACGCCAGCACGGCGACAGCCATCCAACGGACAAGACCTTTCCACCACACGCTTGCGGCATCCCGATCCACGCTGCCCCTTCCCCGATCGTGCAGGCATTGTTGCTCATGCCCTACGGCGGGCGCCAGAGCAGCGTCAAGCAAGCAGCACAGGAAGGCCGAGCCGGAGCACACAGCCGCTTGACGCTCATTAGGAGCATCACCCGGTCCCTTTCAGCAGGAGGTGGTCACCACACGTCGATGGACCAGACATCGCCCACCTGATGCCCATCCGGATCAGGGATCCCGGACCCGTACGGATCGGGGTCGGAGACGACGTGGATACGGGCCGCGGAATCGGATACGCGATAGCAATCCATGTCTCGCGACGTGTTGTCCGTGCCGAGCTCGAGAGTGTGCCCGAGGGCCAGGATGGTGGCCTGCAGTTCATCGAAACGGGCGGTGGGCGCGAAGTCCCCATACTTCTGCGCAAGCACAGGGGGCACCATGTCCGCCGAGGGGACATACAGCAGCCGTTGGATCTTCACACCGAAGCCGAAGCATGACATCTGCCCCTCCAGCCCCGGCTGCTCTGACGAGAAGTTGACCTCCACGAGTCCATAGTCCCTGCGCAGGAGGCCACCACCGAGCACGTCGAGGAAACAGCCGCCCAAGGCCGCTTCCCAGGCGCCGGGAGCAGAACCCACGCCGACGCCAAGTACATCGCTGCGGGCGGCGACATGGGCATAGAAGTCCAGTGCGGACATCCACCGACCTCCTCAACTGCACACACCAGGCTTCGGGCACGGTAACAACAGCGGTTTCGGTAGATGCGGTTGCACCGACTGGGCAGCTGCGTGGCTTCGTTCACTTCAACCGACAGCGTTTGTCCGGCAGTTCGGGAGTCGTTCGGTGCTCTTCCGTAGCGGAAATGTTCACGGGAATTGAAGCCGCTGCGTGGGGTGACCCACTCTCGTGAGGGACCGTTCCGGTAGCCATGCTCGGTGACGTTGAGTGGGCCGATGCGTCCACAGTGGTGGGCGCAGGCGTACGGTCGAGGTGTGGACTACAAAAGACAGGCGAGGCTGGCCTCGCAGCAACGAGTCGATCATGCCGAGCAGTGCGCGACTCGATGCCTTGCCGAGTCCGAGAAGTACATGGCAGCCGCAGACGTCAGCGACACTGCCTTCCACACCCGCATGAGCGCCCTGTATCTCGGCATGGTTGAGGTACATCGGTCATCAGCGAAGCGGCAGCGAAGCACTGCCGTTCTCCTGCACAGCCCTCAGGTCTTCGAACGCCGCCCGCGCCCCTGAGTGCCTGTTTGAGGAGAGGTCGCAAGAGCGGCCCTGCTGAGGCGGGCTCAATAAGGCCACTCTTGGGCTGTGCCCTTATTGCCAAAGGGTGCGGTTCTTCTGAAGGGAAGTAGCTGGTAGGTCGGTGCTGATCGGGGTGTGTTCGGTTGGGCCGCTCTCTACCGTGGGTGGTGGAGGAGGCGATCCTGATGGGCTCGTTGTTCGAGGAGTTGGAGGCCCGGGAGGCGACTGCCCGGGTGCGGGTGGACGAGCTTGAGGAGCAACTGGCCAAGGTGACAGGCCGGTTGGAAGAGGCTCGGGAGAATCTGGCGCGGTTGCGGATCGCTCGGGAGACGGTGTCCGAGGTGATGGCCGAGATGTCGGCGGATACATCTGCCGCGGTGGATGCGGAGCCGGAAGCCGTCGGGGCGGACGAGACCGAGGAGACATCTGCGTATGCCGGAGCCGAGCGGCAGATGGTGGGGGTGCTGGCGGTGCCCCACTGGCGGCCGGGGATGGACACGAGTGCACTCCCGAAGATCTACCGGGACATCGTGGAGGTGGTCCGGGACGCGCCCGGGCCAGTGAGGGCCAAGCAGATCGTGCCGCGAATCGGGCTGCCGGCCGAGGTGGGCAAGATCGAGGGGACGCGGGGAAAGCTGAAGCGGCTGGTCGCCAGGGGCTGGTTGACAGAGAGCGATCCGGGCCTGTTCACGACGGCCCGCCACGAGACGGAAACGGGGTCCAACTCCTCTTGAGGAAGGGGCTCTTCTCTCTAGAGTCGAAGGTGCCAACCAAATCGACGCAGTCGAGAAGAGCCCCGGGATGGAACCGTATGACACAAGCGTGAGTGCTGACCTGCTTGCCGGCTCGGTCAGTGCCTTCGAATCGCTGTTACGCACCCTGCAAGGCAAGCCGGCCCAGTTGTTGACCCATGCTGAGCTGGAAGAACACCTGGAAGAAGCCGGACGCGGGCTGCTGCGGCAGCTACTGCAGGATCACCTGGATCTGCGGGCCCGCAGGGAAGAAGAGGCAGCCAGGCGGGAGGCGCGACCACGGGTGATCGGTTCGGACGGGCGGCTGCGTCCGTGGCAGGAGACGGGCCATGCACGCTGGCTGGCCTGCATGTTCGGCCTGGTGCGGGTGAAACGCATCGCCCATCGGGGCCCTTTGATGAGCAACGTTCATCCGGCCGATGCGACGCTGTCGCTGCCTGCGGGCCGGCACTCAATGGGACTGCGGCGACTCGCAGTCACCGAGGCGGTGCGGGGCTCATTCGACCAGGCCCAGAGCGCGGTCGAGCGACGCTGCGGACCCGTGCTGGGCAAGCGCCGTCTTGAACAGCTGGTGGCCGCCGCCTCCGGTGACATCGACTCCTTCTACCAGCAGCACATCCCCGTCCCCTGCAGCCGGGATGTCCTGCTGGTCATCGAGGTCGACGGCAAGGGCGTGGTCATGCGACCGGAGGCCTTGCGACCCGCCACCCAGAAGGCCCGCCTCGCCGCCGAAGCCGGACACCGCAGCCGACTCACGCCGGGCGAGAAACCTAACCGCAAGCGGATGGCCACCGTGGCCTGCGTCTTCGACGCCGTCCCCGCTCCCCGGCGCCCGCACGAAGTGATCCATCCGCCCGGCGGCCGTAGCACCCGCCGTCGGATCCGCCGCGGCCCGGCCGCGATACGAAAGTGGTGCACCGCTTCCCTCCTGCATCCGCCCGAGAAGGTCATCGCCGACGTCTTCGCCCAGGCCGAAGCCCGCGACCCTGCCCACCATCGCGGTTGGGTTGTCCTGGTCGACGGGGCCCGCCACCAACTCGACCTGATCCAGAAGGAGGCCGCCCGCCGCGGCTGCACGATCAACGTGCTCCTCGATCTCGTACACGTCACCGAGTACGTCTGGACGGCGGCCCACGCCTTCCACAAGGTCGGCACCGCAGAAGCCGACGCCTGGGTCGCCGGCCATCTGACCACGATCCTGGCGGGTCAAGCCGACCGCGCCGCCCAGGAGATGACCGCCCAAGCCGACCAGGCCGGCCTCCGCGCCAGTCGGCGAGAAGCCGTCGATACCTGTCGTCGCTATCTGACCGGCCACCTCGACCAACTCCGCTACGACACCGCCCTGGCAGCGGGCTGGCCGATCGCCACTGGCGCGATCGAGGGTGCCTGCCGACACCTGATCGGCGACCGCCTGGACATCACCGGAGCCCGCTGGGGCCTTACCGGCGCCGAAGCCGTCCTCAGACTCCGCACGTTGATCGACAACGGTGACTTCGATGCCTACTGGCGTCACCACACCACGCGCGAGCACCAACGCCTCTATCCGGCGCCCGACCAGCAGGAGTACGGCCTCACGGCCTGATCGCCACTACCCGTGCCCTTCGCGTCGTTGCCCGGTCAGTCCACCGCGGGGCCGTCGTAGTAGCCAGGACAGGCAAGGAGCACCGCGTTGAAGAAGTAGCCCTGCTCGTCATCTGGATCGTCATCGCCGTCAAACGGGCGCCAGAAGCTCAGCAACAAGTCAGGCGCGACGAAGGACGCGGGATCCTCCTCGGCGGGCTCGATACTGGTGACCTCGGCCACCCGACGCACGACCTCGCGGGCTGGCAGGGCAAAGACATCGATCCCGCGGAACAACACGGCATCCTCCGACGTCGACGGGCGCCCCAGCTCCACAGATTCCAGCCGGTCGCGCATGCAGCCGATGCTGATCATCAAACCGCTCGGGCGGAAGATATGCCGCCCTGCCTGGTCGGACGCAGAAACCTCCTCCAGGGCGCGCAACGACTCCAACGCGCTGTTCGCGTCGTGACGCGACATCCCGATCTGCAGCGGACCAACACCAACCGGCGGAACGAGCTCGAACTCCATACCCCGCATGCTGCCACGCAGCCTCTACAACATCATTCCTCGAGAAGAGCTACACCCAACGTCGATGCGTGAGTGAGGTGCTGATTCTCAGTAGAGCGCGCCTAGTTCAGCAGGGACGGACTGGTTATTGGCCGGTACGGGAGCCCCTTCGTAGATCGGCAGGTTTGTGGAGCAGTCGTACGTTGGCATGCCGGAGAAGCAGGTTGCCAGTCCCATCCCGCGATGCCTGTCTGCCGTGGGTGAACTGGACACAGCGGGATGGCTCGTAACGCCGCAACAGGGAATCAATCGGCCGCCCCAGGAGCGGTATCCGAGGCGACCGTTGGAGGACGCAGAGCCAGGAGCAGTTGGTCTACGGAAGGTTGCCGATGACGTCACTACGGGCCGCGCGCTTCAGATACGGGCGGCGGAATGCTGACCTTGCCTGGGGGGCAGGCGAGGTGGTCTTGGAGGCCGATGGCGGGGTGTGGGCGGCTGCGTGCTGGTGGCCCAGGGACTGGGCTCGAGCAGCTGCAACGCGTTGTACGTCCAGAGGGGTTGGTATTGGCGGCGGCACGGGGCGCACGTGGGCGGCGGGGCGGTTACGGCGAGGCACATCGCGCTCGTAACGGAATACTGGATCCGGGTCGGCGAGACGGGCGGTTGTTGCTGCGATGAGCCGCGTCGGGACGCCGGAGGTGAAGGTGGCGTACCAGCGTTCGAGGTAGCCGTCCTGGCCGCCCCACAGGAGCCAGCGTTGCCGTTCACCGCGGAGTTCGTCCTTCCGAGGAAGGAAGCGTCCCGAGTAGGTGAGGCCGGCCAACCCGTCGGCTGCGGTGACGAACGTGACCAGGTGTGCGCTGCTGTGTCGCCAACCCGCGTCCTTCAGCGGGAGCCACGTCTCCTCGGCTGACCTGTTCGGGCCGATAGGGGTGTTACTTGGGTCGTCTCGGTGACAGTCGGCGAGTGCCGAGGTGAAGGCGGTGACCAGTTCCGTGGGGGTGGGTGCGTCGAAGGTTGCCATCCACTCCGGCTCGGCGAACGGGCTCCGGTGAGCCGTGATCGTCCAGAGGGTGCAGTCCGGGCCTTCGGGCATGTAGCCGAGTCGGAGACGCTGGTCGGGAGAGTTGACGTAGACGTTCCCGTACTCGTCACCGGTGAGGACGAACCCACAGTCGAGAAGCGGCTGAAGAGCTGGGTCGCCGGTGTGCGTGGAGCCGGCGAGGTAGACCGGGGAGACTAGGGTGTCGCCGTCGAGCGCGCGTGAGGGCATGGTGGGCTCCGGGGGGTGAATCAGCGCTGACGGCGAGAGCGGCCGTGCTGAGGGGAGGGGTCCGTTGGCGCAGGCGGCGTCGCTGCGGCATTGCGCTGCGGTGCGTGAGGGCTGCGTGCCAGGGCAGCCTCGTTGATGGGCTTGGTGGGCGGCCCGAGCAGGCGTACATGCACCAGGGAGCGATGGAGTTCGGGGATTTCCTCGACGCGGCGTACGACGGCGTCGTTGCTGGTGATGACATTCGCGGCGGCGGCGCGCAGGTGCGGGAGTGTGGTGCGGGTGAGGAACACCCGCCAGTTGGGGGTCAGGCGGGGCTCGGCGCCGGCGGAGATTCGCCACATGGACTTGGCCGGGGTGAGGAGTTCGTCGTACTCGTGGATCCAGCCGCTGCGGGTGCGGACGCCGGCGTAGCCGTCCGGGGAGATGTTCCAGTAGGGCCGACTGCCTCGTACGAGCTGCCAGTTGTGGCGGCGGAAGACGTCTTCGTGTCCGTCACCGGGGTAGTGCGGGCCGTCGCTGAAGTAGTTGCGGAAGTTGCTGGGCAGGCTGTCGACGAGCGTCGTAGCGAATCCGGCGACGATCTCTTGCGGGGTGTTCCGGTCGAAGGTGGTGATCCAGTCGGGGACGCCGAGCGGGTCCTCTGCGTATGTGATGGTCCAGCCGCCGAAGTAGCTGTCGGCGGTGTTGGCGATCCGGACGCGTTGGCAGGGGCTGGTGAAGTAGGTGTCCGTGTTGCCGAACGGGACGGTCTTGGTCCACCCGGGGGCGTTGTCCAATACGTCGAGGACCGGTGTGCGGGGGCCGGGGCCTGCGAGGTAGATCGGGCTGACGAGGACTTGAGTGTCGGGAGCCAGCGTGTCGAGGTCGGGTGCGGACGTGAGGGCCTCCAGGCAAGGGGGTGCGCGAGCGTGCGCACGGCACGGGACGGCTGTCGTGCAGGCAGGTGAGCGGAGTGGGGATCTGTGGGTCGTCAGGGAAGCCACCTCGTTTGTGTTGTGCAGGGGAGACGTGTGCGCCGACGGGGCGCGTCGGGCGACTCAGCGGATGCGGTGTGAGGGTGTGTCGGCCGAGGGCTGTGTGGGGGCGAAGGCCGTGATGGGTGGCGGCTTTACCGCTGTGCTGTGGGGAGATTGGGAGCGGGCTGCTTGCGCGCGGCGCAGGTGTGTTGGAGCCGCTGAGTGTTCGCGCTCCAGACGGTGGGTGGCCAGGCGGTACGCGGCGTGGTCCTGGCGTTCGCCGACGGCTACGAGGTAGATCTCGCGGCGGTGTTGGGAGGTGGCGGGGGCGTCTCGGAACTGGATGACCATCCGCCAGCGGGTTTCCGGGTCGACGTAGACCTTGTGGCAGCCGGCCAGTTCGCGGGTGAGAGGTGCGCCGCGCTCGTTGCCGTGGACCAGGTGCTGCAGTTCCAGCAGAGCCAGGTCTCGGATGTGGTCCGGGATGTTGCGCAGGTCGGCGAGCGCTTCGGGGTGCGCGGCGAATGCGTATCGAGCTGTCCTCACCGCATGCCTCCGCGCGGGTGCCGTGTGGGGGACGGGGGAGTTCGGGGCACTGTTCCGGCGGCTGGTGGCCCGGCTAGGTGATTGGCGCTCGTGCTGGCGGATCGCGCCCGAGCGGTCTGAGCTCGCGGTGTGGTGCTGCTGCTCGACGCAGGAGCGAGGGGTAGCGGGGTGTCGCGAGTCATGACCCACTCGTCGGCAGCCTCTGCGGTGGGGAAGGCGCCTTCGCGGACCGTGTACGTCTGGAAGTTCTTCTCGGTCTCTTCCAGGAACAGTCGGTACGGGGCGGATGCCGAGTCGGGATGATGGTCGTAGACCAGAGTGCGCACTTCGGTGCCGAAGTCGAAGCTGCCCGGGTTGTCGGTGAAGTGGGCGAGGGGCGCGTACCGGTTCTCCGGGTTGGTTCGCAGCAGGTCTTCGAGCCGGGAAGTGAGTGCGTCGGCGGGCCGGGGGCCGTGGTTGCGCGTCGTCAGGGTGGCTTCCGCCGGGCAGCCCCGCTGGATGAGCCAGTTCTGGGCAACTGGCACTACTGGAGCGCGCTGGACAGCGAAGTCGAAGGTGGACTGCTCGGGGTCACGGGTGATGTGCAGGGCGACGAACTCAGCTTGCCCGGGAACGTCCCAGATGGCTGCCCGGTCGTAGAACAGCAGGTAGCTGTTGCGGCCGTCGGCGCTGTGGTGGTCGGCCATCGCCACGAACATGTCGTCCGAGAGCGTGACCCGGACGAAGTCGTCCTCGATGCTCTTGGTGGCGGCCTGGAAGCCGGCCACGCGGTAGTCGTGCTCCAGGCCCGCGTAGAAGTCGTCATCCATGTCAGGCCACCACGTCCACGTCGGGCGCGGACAGCAGCCGATGATTTGGGCGCGCGGTGCTGGTGGTACACGCGCCGAACGGGCCGTCCGGGGCGCGGAGTTGCATGAGGGTGGGGTCGAGGTGGTCGCGGTGCCACGTCTGCGGACCGGTCAGGCCGGCCTCGATGTCGGTGAGCTGCTGCCAGGCCAGCCACAGCGCGTGGAAGCGCGCGACCGCCTCGGGGTGCTCCTGCCACTGTCGACACCATGGGCGCGAGGTGCTGATCTCTCGTCCGTACACGGGTATCAGCAGGTGATGCACCCAGCGGGTCAGGGCGGCGAGTTCTTCGTCGTAGGCCTTGCCGTCGAGAGCCAGGATGAAGATTGACGTCGGGCCCTCGTGCCGGGTGTCTGGTCCTGCAGACGTGTTCGCGTCTGCAGGACCGGGCACACCACGTGTGTCGGCGTTCTCAGTTGCGCCGTGCTCGGAGGCGGCCTCGTTGGAAAGCCGGGCGAGCGTGTCACTCTGCTTGCGGCTCTCCGCGGCCAGTCGCGTGACTGTGGCGACCAGATCGTCCAGGTCGTGGTCGGGCACGCGTACCGGCTCGTGTTCCTGTGCGGGACCAGCCATCACTACCCCTCTGCAAGATCGAGTGTTCGGGGTCGTGATGGTCCGTGGAAAGCGGGGTTTGGTCCGGCCGGGGTGATGGTGTACGTGCCGGACTTCACGAGGGCCGCTGGTGCCGACATGCGGTGGTTGCAGGCACCAAGTTGCGTAGGGCGTATGCGGCTTGCTGTGGCACCACTCCGTTGCCGAGGGCGGCGAATTGGGCCGGTCGTCCCAACCCTGGGGTGCCAGTCACCCAGCCAGCCTCAAGTCCTTGCATCCACTCCACGAACAGCGGGCTGAGTCGACCGGCTGTGTCGGTGGGGCGAGGCACCGGCCGCGTGATGCGCTCCCAGCGGGCAATGGCCGGTGCGTACGAGCCCCAGCTCTGGGGCCCTCCGGCCCGAACAAGGGGGGCGTCCCTGTCGGCGATCCGGAACTGCGCGTCGGGCGGCGCTTCGGCGCACGTGCGGAGCGGGGTGGGAGGTGTGGTGGCTCGCAAGGAGGCTGCCGCCGACGGCAAGGTCAAGTCCCCATTGCCGTGCCGCTGGTTTGACGAGCCCTTCGTTCCGTCGGATGCCTTCGGGGCGGGCAGCAGCCACTCCACCTCGTCCGCCAGATTCGGTCCGTGGCCACGCTGCTTGCGTACCGTCGGGTGTTGGCTGCCGCCGATCGTCGCCAAGTTGCTCGTTGGTGTCTTCAACAGCGGGGTCTCGTCCGGCGGGCCAGGCGGTGAGGAAGACCCGTTCGCGGCGGTGCGGGGCGCCGAGATCGGAGGCGCGCAGCACGCACCAGCGCGCATCGAACCCGATGTCGGCCAGGGAGCCGAGTACGGCACCGAGTGCGCGCACAGCAGGCTGACTTGTGGTGTCTCCCAGACACCACGGGCAGGGTTCCACGTAGCTAGGGGGACCGGCGGGGAGGTGAGAAGTCCCCGGACATTGTCGATGCACCAGATAGGGCTTGAGGGCTTCGATGGCGCGGGCAACGTGCAGCCACAGACCGGACCGGGTGCTGACTCTCGCTCCGCTATACCGTGCGTTCTCAAAAGGGATCCGGCAGAGTCTCATCCACATGGCGAGCAGGGGCTGACCGGTCCACGGTTCCGCCGACATCACAAGGAGAAGCCACACGAGCGTTGCCGTGAGAGTCAGCACCAGCCACCCGTCGCGCACGGTGCGGGATGCGGGCAGATCTGGACCACGGGCGGGGTGACCGCGGCGTAGCCTCACAGGTCTGACCGGCGAAGGGGGCATGCGTGGACGACTTGTGGCCAGCTCTGATCGCAGGAGCGACGGGACTTCTTGGCGCCGCCATCGGCGGATACTTCGCGAAGGCGGGCGCTATCAAGGGCGCTCAGACGGCTGCGGCAGCGGTACAACATCAGGTCGTCCAGCAGCAGGCCCACGAGATTCGGCAGTGGACTCGGCAAGAGCGCAAAGCCGACTACGACGCCGTGGTCCGCGCTTACGGCCAGTTCGCCGCCCTGGTGTCCAAATTCCGTATGGCTTTGAGGGACAGGCAGGATTTGACCGCTCTCAATGCCCAGTTGGACGAGGCGTTCATCGACCTTGCTCTGGCCGCCGACGGGGTGCATCTCCTGGGGCCAGAGGATGTCTGGGATGCCGCGAGGCTCCTACAAGAGAGGAGTCGCGAGACGTTGGTCTCCCACCGCGACTTCGCGGAGATGCTGCGCACGCGAGCCGACCCGTCAGCGGCTATTCCATGGGAGCAGCTACGAGCAGAGAGGGAGGCCAACGGGTCGGCGCTTGCCGACTTCTCCACGGCCTGTCGGCGGGTACTCGAAGGGGAGCCCGGGTAGCCCCGCTGCCGAGGCGGCAGTCGTAGCAGAGGTCAGTGTGTCCAGTCGGCCGACTCCCATCAACAGGCCAGGGGAGAGACGCCCAGTACCGGCCTCTCCGGCATGCTCTCAACCGGGCGGGGAACACGTAAAGTTGGAACGGCCGCCACCGGTCAACGCGATCGGTGGCGGCCGTTGAGCGCGAGGACCGGCAGCTCCCCTACCGCCTCCTCGCGCGGGCGCCCTCTGCGACAGCGGGGAGCGGGAGCGACCCGCTCGTAGTCGCGCAGAGCGCGGGGATACTGGAGCCGTGTTTCGTCGGCGATGCGCGGCTCCAGCGGGCCCGGATGGACTGGCGTCGACATCGGGGGCAGGGAGCCGACAAGCAACAAGCGCTTGAAACGGAGCGTACGCGTGCCAACGCGAGCACACCAGGGCCCCGCAAACGGTGCATTCCCCGAAGCCCATTCCACCCGTGACGCCTGCTGACCCAGATGGGCGATGCCCGCGTGTCCCCTCGGCGCTCTGCTCGCGGCCCGGGGTAGGACTGATCACGGCGCCGCGCATGTCTGTAGCCACTCGCGACGCCATCGCCTCGCGAGTGACCGCCCACGCTCCGCTCGTGATGCCACTTGGGCCCGACGCTGTTACACACGTCGGGCCCACTCCTTTGCCCGCGTCAACGCGCCGGACAGGGGATCGTGACGCCCCTCCCGTCCCCTCGTTGCAGTAGGCGAGACGGTGGGGCGCACTACCGTTCCCCGGCCGGCGCCAGTCCTCGATCCTGGAGCCGGCCGGGCTCACGCCGCCTCGTATTGATGGGCGCGTCCACCCCGCCACTTCACCCACGACGGATCGTCGAGCAGCTGCTCCGCATCCTCCAGCCCGGCCCGGCGCAGGAACTCCACGACGTCGTGATCAGAGTGCGCGAGACCGAGGATCTCTCCGCGTGCCGTGACGCGCCGGCCGCCCGTGCCGAGCGGCGGATGCACGACTATCGGAGCGCTGTCCACCACTTAAGGGTGCCGTGGCCGCACTGCTCTGGCATGTCGATCTCCGAGGGAGCCAGGCGAACGAAAATGATGGTAGATCCACACCAAGACATAACGTGGCGGTCGGAGACTCGTTGGGCTTACGGGGACCGGCCGTCGCGCCCCGGACATTGGGCGTACGGGGAGTAGCGCCCTCGGCTGGGCTCTCGGGGCTGGCCTCACTGATCCGAATCAGCGAGGCCAGCCCCGAACATTTCAGACGCCGGCCACCCCGACGTCGATGAAACGCAGCGCCGCAACATCGCTCTGCGACGGTTCGAGATCATCACACCGGCAGGGGGACGACCCGTGCTTGAGAACAGGTGAGTCGAGCCAGTACGGGGCGGTCAGTTCGGCCATTTCGTCGGTGCGCGCAGCATTGCTCATGCCGGGGAAACGACCCGGCAACGCGCGCGGATGCACCCTCGCCCGAACTGTTACTGCGCCCTCATCGGGAAGGCACAGCAGTCGAAAGCGGCCTATTCCTCCGGCAGCTGCGGATGGCGGGTGATCTTGCGGGTCTGCTGCGTCTACTCGTGGTCGAGGCGCCCGACTGCCTAACTGTGTGAGACATGCAACGAACCCCCATGATCAATTTCCGCCGCGTGCGGCCCGCCGCCTAGCGTCCCCCGGACACATCGACAGCCGGGGGGCTTAATCGAGCGGGAGCAAGAACAGTGACCCACCTGGCATACGGCAGCAGCGGCCTCGGCAGACTCCTAGTCGACGTGCTGCCCGAGTGGGCGGAGCTGCCGTTCCTGGTGCTCATCTTCGTCGGCTTGATGGCGCTGTTCGTCTACGGCCAGCGCAAGCAGCGCCGCGAGGGCACGCCCCGACCTCGCGCGAACGTCGTGTTGCAGCGGGGCGCAAGCATCACCACCCTCTGCGCCTCCGTCCTGTTGGAAATCGTCGGCGTGATCGGAGTTTTCGCGTTCGGCTCCCCGTGGGGCGCGGCCGTCTTTCCGCTGATCCTGTGCGCGTTCGGGGTCTACATGGTCCGAGCGACGCGCGCGAACGAGCAGGCGCCCAGGTGACGCACTCGTACGCCCTGAGAGGCGGACACTACGGCGGCGGTGGTGACGTTCTCCCGGATTGGACAGAGATCGCCTTGATCGCCCTGCTGGTCGGCATCGCCAGCTGGCGGGCCTGGACGAGGCGGCGCAAGTGATGCCGCGCGCGGACAAGTGGCAGCTTGTCGGCCTGGTCGGGATGATCGTCGGCGGCACCACCGTCGTCATCGCCGACGCGGGCTCGGTCAGCGTGTGGTGGCTGCTCCTGATGCTCTTCAACATCGGCGTTCAGTGCTGGGACCTCTAGCGCTGCAAGCGCCTCACCGAGCGCCGAGCCCTGCTGACCCGCCTCGACCGCCTCATGCGCGACGAGGTGAAGCGCCGATGACGTCGCGCTGGAAATGGGCGTGGGTGGCTGCGCGACAGCCGAAGAAGCCCACCCTCCGGGAGGTCGTGGTGACCGTCGTCGCGTGCGCCGTCGTCATCGGCGTCGGGGCCAACCTCTGGTCCCAGTGGTTGACCGGCCACACCGCCCAGCCTGAGTACGAAGAGGAAGACAACGATGAGTAGCCCCATGGGGCCGATAGGGCCCTTCCAGACGGAAGACCGTGCCGAAGCCATGGGCTGCGTCAGCGGCTGCTTCATCTACGTCTTCGCCGTCGTCCTCGCGGTCGCCGTCGGGGCCGTCGTACAGGCCGTGTGGCACACGAATTGGCTGATGCTCGCGGTCGGGGCGTTCGTGCTGGCCGGTGGGTGCTGGCTCGGCGACCGGCTCTGGCCGCGAGTGGAGCGCTTCGTGCCCGACCCGTACGCCGAGGACGACGATGACGAGTAAGCACCTGCGCCTCGGCGTAGCTGGCGGCTTCCTGTCTTTTGGCGGCATTGCCAGTGTGGTCGACACGGGGCGGTGGCAAACCGTCGTCTGTGTCCTCGTGGGCGTCACCGTTATCGCCGTCCTGCTCCGGATCCTCTTGCCGGGGGGGGGGGGGGGGGGGGCGATGATCAATAACGTTCTCGCCCGGATCATGTACGCGCTGTTCTTCGGCGGCATGGTCGCCTACGTCGCCCAAGGCGTCTTCCACGACGGCCGGGTGTCCGCAGGCTTCGGGGCCGCCACCGCCGCCGTGTTCGGTGCCTGGAACCTGTGTCGGGCCACGGTGCAGCGCGACCGGCGGCTCGGCTGCTCCGGCACCCGTCTCAGCCGGTTCCTGCTCACCCGTACCGGCCTGGTGGTCGTCCTTCGTCGTCCTGGCATTGTTCGAGGCCCTCATCGCCTTCATCGAGTTCCGTGGCGATGCGTGCCCCTCGCCGTACTTCGCCGGGAAGTGCCGCATGCCCCGCCACATGAACTGGTAGCCAGGCAAGGAGCCCGCTCTCCCCGTCCCCATGATCGATGGAGCTGCGCCCGTCACGGCCACCCGCCCCGTACGGCTACTCCTGCGGTGGCTGCGGGTGCCGGGTGACCTGGCGGAGCTGCTTGTCGACGTCGTACCGGTTGAGGCCGTTGTCCTTGGCGTACGCGGTTACCGCGGCCTGAGCCTCGGCCACCTTGTCGAACCAGCGCTCGCGCTGTGCCGTGAGCTCGTCGCTGTCGAGGTGTTCCAGCTTCTTGCCCTCCTCGTCGGCTTCACGCTGAAGCTTGATCAGGTCATCCGGAAGTTCGATCGCCACGAGCGGATCCTAAGCCGGAGCGCACGACAGGGCGCGGCGGCGCGAACGCTCCTCGCACGGGGTCAAGGTGCGAGGGGCGCCCGCAAGTACTTCTCCCGCGGTGGCCCTAACGGATGCAGAGGTGCGCTCCCCGGCCGCCGACGACCGGGGAGCACCGATCATTTCTGCGCGCGGTCACGCAATATCGTTACTCCGAGTACGACACAGCCCCAGGCCCTGCCCGGTAGGGGACGTTTGCGTGCAGCCAGGCCGCCAACGCGGCCGGCGCCGTCGAGCGGCACAGCAGTGAGCAGCGCGACGCGAACGCGAGCGGTGGTGCGCGATGAACTTCCGCCGCACCACGAACTCCGACCTCGCCGCCACCAAGTACGAGGTCCGCGAGTCCGCCACCGACAAGGTCGCCGGCGTGCTGACTCTCGCTCCGCTATACCGTGCATTCTCAAAAGGGATCCGACAGCGTCTCATCCACATGCCGAGCAGAGGCTGACCGGTCCACGATTCCGCCGACATCACAATGAGAAGCCACACGAGCATTGTCGTGAGAGTCAGCAGTGTCGCGACAGGATCCTGACCGGCCCCGGATCGATCTCGGCATGCCAAACGATCGCACCGCGGAGGACGGCCTTGACCCCGAGGTCCAGGCCGCCGTAGCCGGAGCACAGGCTGCCGATCAGCGGGCCCGAGGGGCCGACGGTGCATCCGGTCATGAGGGACTCCGATGGCTGGGGCGGGCGACGTGCTGCGGTCCGGTGGGCGTGGGGGAGGCAGGCTCTTTGGGGCCGGGGTGGTGAGGGCGGCTGCGGGCGCGGGCGGCTTCGCTCCGAGCTGGTGGTGGAGGAGTCTGCGGACTGGAGCGGGGCGGACCCGGATCGGTGCCGCTCGCGATGCGCTGACGGCGGCGTACGCCATCGAGGGGGCTGAGGGCGTACAGGGCGTAGTTGATCAACTGGCCGGGTGCCAGGGCATCTTGGTCGGCGAGTGCACGTACCTGTTGGGCCGCGGTCGCGGCGGTGCGGGCGAGCGAGGCCGTGAGGACCTGTTCGCCGTAGTGTTCGGCGGCGCCGCCACCGGAGAGAGGGCCGCAGATTCGGCGGATCCGTTCGGTGGTGAGTGTGTCGTCGGCCAGTGCGCCGCGACGTTGGGTCTCCCACAGGATGGTCAGCTGGTCGATGGGCTCTCCGCGATGGTGGAGCGCGCCGAGCGCGCGGTAGATCCGCTGATGTCCTCGGTCGGCGAAGTCGTCGGGGTGAAGCCAGTGCACGAGGCCAAGGAGATGTTCGGGACGAGTGGCGAGACACCCCAGGAGGTACTCCTCGTCGGCGAGGGTCTGAGTGGCGACCGTGGGCGGCTGATCGACTCGGGGCACCTGAGTAGTGGGTGGCTGGAGTGGACGCGGCTCGGTCCCCCAGGTGCGGGCCAGGTCGGCGAGGACATCGGAGAGGATCTCGGCGTGGTGCACGGTCTCGTCGGCGGTGCCGGTGCGTAGGTCGGCGAGCGCGGCCTGATGCAGTTGGTCCGCGTGCCGGGTGACGCTGCGGTGAATGGCGCCCTCCAGCACCATCCGGCCGTACATCGGGGCGTGTTCGGAGCGCGGGCATGCGGATACCAACAGGTGCGGATAGACCGGGGTCAGTCCTCGGGTGTGGTGGCTCGCCTCCTGAATGGTGTCCGTGATCCAGGACAGTGGCACGGGTCCGGTGGCGTCCTCTGCGGTCGAAGGGTGCCGCTCTGTGTGGAGCTTGAGCATCGCGGCGTACAGCGCGGTGTGCGCAGGGCGGTCGAAATGTTCAGGGCGGAGCCAGTCACGGAGCCGGTCAAGTTGTCCGGGGTCGAGGAACAGTGCGCCCAGGACGGCCTGTTCGGCATGGTCGAGCGGGGTCACGGCCGTGCCTTACGTGTGGTCTTCCGCTCGGTGGCGAGCGCTGTGACAGCCTGGTCTGCTGCTGCCAAGTCGGCGGCGAGGCGGTCGAGTTCGCCGGTGAAGTTCGGATCCGAGGCGCGGATGGCACCGGACGGGCCGACCAGCCACCAGTGGGTGCCGTGTCGAACGGCAGGCGTTCCGGCGAGACGTGCGGAGCGATGGTGTGACTCGTCAGATGGCGTGGGGTGAGACATGCGGTACCTACAAACGAAGCGGGGCCGGAGGGGGCGGGCGACAGAACACCGGGTCTGGCTCGCCCAGATCGAAGGATCAGCGCCGTCATGCGGCCGGGCCGACGGCGTCGCGGCGCAGCGACTTGACCAGTGCGCGCTCCGTGATGGCCGCGGTCTCCTTGGCGGAGGCGGCGCCGAGCCGGTCGGCGTCCGGTTCGCGGTACCAGGGCTTGAGGTCAAGGAGGGCGGGGCGGATGCCGGTGGCCATCAGCAGGGCGGAGCCCTTGGGCAGGGCGCGGATCGCATCGGCCGGCAGCACGCGCTCCTGGCGCGTGGACACCGACGTTGACTTGCCCGACTCATTGGTGGACACCGACACGGTGCGTACGTCGTGGTCGCCGACCAGGCGGGAGAGCTTGTCGGCGAAGTCGGCGTCGTCGATGCCTGACCCGACGAGCTTGATGGTGGCGGCGGACCAGAGGGCGTCCATGCCGGCCTCGCCCCACACCCGTACGCCCTGGCGGTAGGACTGCAGGATCGTGATGGGGATGACGCCCCGGCTGCCCAGGTGCGAGTACAAGTCCGGGAGGTCGGAGATCTTGCAGACGTTGGCGGCCTCGTCGAGGATCGCCAGCATCGGGGCGTCGAGTCGTCCACCGTCGCGCTCGGCCTGGATGACGGCGGTGCGCATCACCGCGTCGGCGGCGGCAGCGATGATCGCCGAGGCGGATCCGCCGCCGTCCTTGGACAGCAGGAACAGGGTGTCCTTGCTGGTGGCGAAGGCCTCCGGCTTGAACTCTCGAACCTTCGCCAGGTTGTTGGGCGGGGTGACCCAGGCGGCGATGGACGGGTTGAGGAGGCAGCTGGCGTACTGGCGGGCGGTTTCGAAGATGCCGTCGCGGGTCTCGACCGCGCCAGCGACGGTGCCGTGGAGCTGGGCGGCGACCGCGTCGAGACCGGCGTCCTGCAGCAGGTCGATGGGGGTGCGGTCGGCAGGGGAGGCGAGCCAGGCCAGGACGTCGGTGATGGGGCGGTGGCCGCGGGCGGCGGCGAGGAAGAGTGCGGTGAGGGTGTTCGCGGCGGCGGTCGACCAGAAGTCACCTGCGCTCGATTCGTTCACGGACGCGGTGACGAAGTGTCCCGCCAGGCGACGGGCTCCGGTCAGATCGTGGGCGTCGGCAAGGATGTCCCACCAGACCTCCTGCGGTGCGTGGGCGATCTGTTGTGGGTCGAACGTCCACACAGTGCCGACCTCGGCGCGGGCGGCGGCCGTCGCGGTGAACGCGTCACGGGCGGCCTTGTTGCTGGTCAGCAGGACCGGGCCGGGCGCGCGCAGGATCGCGGGGATGGCCAGTCCGGACGTCTTGCCGGACCGGGGCGCCATGATCGCGACGATCACGTCCTCCCAGGAGGAGCGGACCTCGTGTGCGCCTGTGGGGAGCGTCCCGAGCAGGACACCACGGTCGTCCGGCGCGACGTTCTTCGGCTTGGCGCCCTTCAGGCAAGGACGGAGATCGATCGCCTTGGCGGCGATCTTCTTGGGCAGCAGATCGGCGAGGGCTCGCTGGTCGGCCAGGCCGTTCGGATGGCCGTGCAGTCGCAGCCATACCTTTGCGCCGAGCAGCGCGGCAGTCAGGAGGACCAGGATCGGCAGGATGTAGCACCCGACGATCACGGCAGGGTGGGGGAGGTGCGGCCAGACTTGATCGGGGTGGAGCAGCGAATCGGCGGGGGCGTAGGAGGCCCAAGAGTCGGTGCCGGTCGCGACGTTGGCGGCGTTGCCGAAGAACCAGGCCAGGCTTCCTCCGCCGAAGCCGAGCGCGGCGACGGCGATCAGCAGGTACAGAAGAGCGTCGGTGCCGGTGGTGGTCGAGGGCGTGCTGGTGGTGTGTGAAGGAGGCAATGCGCGGTCCCATGACGTGGTGCGGAGCGGAGCGGGAATTGGGGCCGACGGAGACTTCTAGCGGTCACGAGGGGTACCTCCTGGGGTCGTGGAGGGTGATCAGGGCTGGGTCGTCACCGTGTCCGGCCCGGCTTGGGCGCGGAGGGCGGAGCGGCTACAGGTGCTTCACTCGGCGCCGCCGCGTCGGGATGGTGTGTGGCAGGCGCGGAGGCGTAGTAGTTCACGACTTGGTCCTGCCAACTGGGCTGGGGCGGACGGTCGAGAGCACTGAACCGGTCGGTCGCGATGTGCAGGTTCTCGCCGAGCGAGGTGAGCGTGGCTGCCGCCTCGGTGAAGTCGTCCGCGAGGTCCCAGCCCTCTTCGTTCCCGGTCTCCTTTGCCTTCTCGGCGGCGGCCTCGAAGAACTCGCCGAGGCGTACGAGGACTCCGTCGTGCGGATCCAGGACGTGCTCGGTGATTTCGGCTGCCGCTGCGGAGGAGTTGGCGCCGTTGAGCTGGTCGGTCAGAGCGAGGATCTGATGGCCGTATACGCGATTGCCTTGTGGGTCGGACGGCGCAGTCACCGCGCCGACGACAAGGTCGGGGCTGATCTCGACGCGGTAGCCGACGGCGGTGAGCATCCGGGCGGCGTGACTGGCCCTCTGGTTCTCGCGCTGCTTACCCGTGTCCCAGTGCAGGCGGTACCAGAAGGTGCGGAGGGACTGCTCGTAGATGAAGCCGGCGCGGGTGAGCAGGGTGTTGGCGAGGGCATCTCCACCCTCGGCGATGACATTGCCGTCGTCTTCGCGGGTGATCGTGACGGTCGGGCTGGTTGGCATGGGAGGCCTCCGGGGGACGGGTGTCAGAAGTGCGGGTTCTCGGTCGGCCGGTTGGCGCCGGAGGCGGCTTCCAGTAGTTCGGGCAGGTCGGCCGGGTCGGCGTCACGCTGGTCGAGCCACCAACCCGCGTTTGACACTTGCCGTATGAGGTCCTCGACCGCCTCCCACTCCGTTTCGCTGGCCGTGCCCTCGACGACGAGCGTGGTGTAAGCGGCGGTCACGAGTTGGTGGCGACAGCGGACGGCCCAGTCGGCGGCCCGCGCGGTGCCCTCCAGGGGTGGCATGAGGTACTGCTCGGACCACTCCTCGGCGGCGAGCTGCTCCTTCGCTCGCTTCTGCGCGAGCCAGTCGGCCCGGGGGACACCGTCTCGGTTGCGGGAGCCGCGCCAGCAATCGGTGCAGTCACGTCCGGTGAGCCAGCGGGCGTAGCCGGACCTGCGGTCCGCGGGACGGTCCGAGAGGTCGGCCTCGTTGGTGTGGCCACAGGCATGATCGATGGTCCACAGCTTCTTGACGGCCATGAGCAAGACTCCTTGCAGGCAGAGAGATGGGTGGTTCAGCGGGTGTGGCGCGGAATGGCGGGGTGGGTGATGGAAGAGTCTGCCGGAGCGTCGGTGGCCGATGTCGGGGCGTGCTGGCGGCGACGTACGGAAGGCGCGATGGCTGCCTGCGCGCGAGTGGATGGCGGGGGCGCTGGTCGATCGCGACGTTCCCACGGGGTGTCGTCCTGCAAAGTGGAGACACCTTCAGGGTGGTTGCCCGCCTTCGTCGCCAAGTCGGCCTGGCGCATGGTGAGTTGCTCGACACTGAAGGCTGCGTCGTTGCGCATGGAGTGAAGGGGCTCCAGAGCCTCGGAGACATCCATTGCCTGTCGCGCATCGTGGAGTTGTCCAGTCAGGGCATGGGCCGAAGAATCAAGGGACCTCGACAGTGGTGTCGCCGTGGCTGGCAGCGAGCCGGACAACAGGATCTTGGGGTCGACGGCGACGGAGAGCCCGGTGTCCTGGAACTCCCTCGTCGCGCCGACTACCGCGCGTACGGCGGCGGTGTGCGAGGTGTCGCTCGGAAGCAGATAGATGTCGTGGGTCTGTGCGTAGAGGAAGTGGTGCTTACGCAGGACCTCATCGAGGTTCGGGCGGTCGTCCGCGACGGCAGCGGCCATGCCGAGATTCGGGATCAGACCGAACGCGACGTCAGGCTCCTGGTGGTGAAGGTGCATGTCGGGGCTCCTTGCCGTAGTCGGGTGGTCAGCGCGCACGGATGCGCTGCGCGGGAGCCGGGGTGAGGCGGTGCTCGGCAGTGACTGCAGGCCGATGGGCCGTAGCGGGGCTGCGGGCCGGAGATGCGGCAGTGGCGACCTGGGCCCGCCGTGGCTGGGTAACCAGGTCCGGACCGAACCGACCGTGGCCGGTGATGTGGGAGAAGACGTCGAAGGAAACGTTCGAATCCGACGGCTTAAGCGGCATGGGCTGGAGGTCGTAGGCCGCGTCTGAGGCGACGCTGTACCGCGCGGCCCGTAGCGACTGCACGGCTTGTCCGCCGCGCCGGACCGAATCTCGGTGGGGGTCGGTCAGGGCGTACATGTCGCTGCCGGGTAGACGCTCGAAGCCGACACGCCCCAGCATGTGCTCCGCTACGCGGTTGTCGTGGGAGGTTGCGGCGACGACGACGTACTGGGCGTGGTGGCCGATGGTGATGTGCGGGTGGGTGTCCGCCACGCAGGTGCACCTCGCGAAGGTCGGGGCCGTGTGGGGAGACGAGGGTGCGGCCCATGGGCGGATTTGGTGGTGCCGGAGATCTGCGCTACCGGCGGCGGCGGGTGGTGGGGGAGGTGCTGCCCCAACGCAGCGCGACGTTCGCCGGCGCCGATGAGTTTCCTGCGTGGCGCCGGTCTGTACCGGCATGAAGACTCACACGCTTGAGACGGCCGCCGCAGATCTCGTGTATGACGTTCGCGGGCCGCTGCCGACCACGGATGGACGTCCGCCGTTGTTGATGGTCGGGCAGCCCATGGACGCTTCCGGGTTCGCCGCGCTCGCCGCGCGCTTCCCCGAGCGGACGGTGGTCACGTATGACCCGCGTGGGCTCGGCCGCACCGTCCGTAAGGACGGGCGGGACGACCACGTGCCGGAGATCCAGGCCGGCGACGTGCACGCCGTGATCGAGGCGCTCGGGGCGGGGCCGGTCGAGATGTTCGCCAGCAGTGGCGGGGCGGTCACTGCGCTCGCGGTCGTGGCGAAGTACCCGGCGGACGTGACCACCCTGGTCGCGCACGAGCCGCCGCTGATCACGCTCACGCCGGACGGGGAGGCGGCGGTGCGGGCGCGGGCCGGTGTCCGGGATGCCTACGAGAAGCGCGGCTGGGGTGCCGGGATGGCCGCGTTCGTGGCCATGACCTCGTGGGAGGGCGAGTTCACCGATGCGTACTTCGCACAGCCGGAGCCGGATCCCGCCGCCTTCGGAATGCCCACGGAAGACGATGGCTCACGTGACGATCCGCTGCTGTCGGACCGGTCGTGGGCGGTGAGCAGCTACCGGCCGGACGTCGACGCGCTCGTCGCCGCGCCGACCCGTGTCGTGATCGCCGTGGGCGAGGAGTCCGAAGGCGTGCAGACCGGACGCACCTCCGTGGCGACCGCCGAACTGCTCGGACAGCGGGTGGCAGTCTTCCCGAGTCACCACGCTGGTTTCTGCGACGGAGAGTTCGGCTATCCGGGCAAGCCGGACGAGTTCGCGCACCGACTGCGTGAGGTCCTGGACGGCGCCTCGTAAGCCCACGGCAGTCGTAGCCATTCGGCCAGAACTCGGCAGCTAAGGTAGCGCCGGCCCCGTCAGGTACTCCCATACAGGCGCGTACACCCCGCCGGGAATCCACTCCGGCAACTGACCGAACGGCACCCAGGCGACCTCCGCGACCTCCCGTGGCGACGCCGGCCGAGCCTGCCCAGACCGCCACAAGCACGCCACATACACAACCCGGCGGCTCGTTACCGGATGCAACCGCTCACCAATCAGCGCGAGCGGTTCCACGACGACACCCGCTTCCTCCAACGCCTCCCGAGCGGCGGCATCGAGAGGCGTCTCACCGGAGTCGACCTTGCCTGAAGGGAACTGCCAAACGAGCGCGCCCTCAGGAACAGCGCGACGGACCAGGAGGACACTGCCACTGCAGGCGACCACGGCGCCAGCGATCAAGGAGTGAACGTCCAACCTCAACTCCACCTCTGAGCAACGCCGTTCACCGCATGCTATCTGGAACGGCTGGACATCATGTCGGGCATGAACCCCGTGCCGCTGGCCGCCTGGATCCAGTCCAGCCATTTACCTGTCATCGGCTTCTGCGGCGCTGCGCTCACCCTCGGTGTGGTCCTCGCCATCGCCTACCGCAACAGTGGGGGACCGGAGACGGACCTTGACGACGAGCCCACGCAACGCACTGCCTGGGCCGTCGCGCGCGCGGTCCTCGGCGGCGTCGCCGCTGTCACAACCTTCGTGCTCCTGTTCTGGCAAGGCCCGTGGTGGTTCGACGAGGCCCATATTCGGGACAAGGAGCTCGAGCCAGCCGATGGCGTAGTCATCACCGGATTCCGTACGGGACTTGTCGCCCTCGCTGCAGGCGTCATTGCTGGCGTCGGCCTCTACTACACCCACAGGAAGCACAAGCTCGAGCACAAGCAGTTCCAGCACGTGCAGGATCAGTTTGCCGAGACTGACGCACAATTCAGAACCACTCTTGAGGAAACGCGGAAACGGGACGAGCGGCAAGCCGAGCTCACCCGCGAAGGGCAGGTCACAGCACTCTATGTAGAGGCGATCAAGCTGCTCGCATCCGACCAGCAGTACGAAGCTCTCGGTGGCATCTACAGCCTCGAACGAATCATGCGTGACTCTGCCAAAGATCGAACCACTGTCGTTGAAGTGCTAGCCGCATACGCACGCACCCGACTTGACGGAACCGCAGCCGAACTCAGAGATGCATCCGCCGAGACAGCCCTCCCAACAGGGGCGAGCGAACCTCAGCTTCTGACTCTCCCGGAAACCATCCGAGCCACCCTCAACGTTCTCGGACGCAATTGGCGAGAAGAAGCACACCGGCGCCCCGACCTGCGCAACATGGTCCTCGAAGGATGGGACGCCAGCGAGGTCGATCTCACCGGTGCCTGGATGACCGGCGCCGACCTGAAGAACGGCCACTTGCCTCGAGCCAGACTCCGCCACGCCATCCTGAGGAGCACCAACCTCGATGGGGCCCGACTCAATCGAGTGCAGGCGGACGGAGCAGATTTCACCCATGCTGACCTGCATCGCACGGACCTCAGGGACGCCAGGCTCAACACCGCTGTTCTGCGTGAGACGCTCCTGTACCAGACCAAGTTGCAGCGCGCGAAACTCTTTCAAGCCGACCTGCGCGAAGCCAACCTCGAAGAAGCCAACCTTTCCAACGCCAACCTCACAGAGGCTCAACTGCAAGGCGCGAACCTCATCAACACCGTCTTCACGGACGCCAACCTCTACGACGCCGACCTCTCCGGAACAGACAACCTACGTGCGGAACAGCTTTGCCAAGCCCGGATCTACCGCTCCAGCACCATCCCGGAGGGATTGCTTGCCCACCCGCACATCAAAGCTCGCATCGAAGAGTGCGAAGAGGCCTACCGCGAGGGAGAACCTCCACCTGCCTGGGACCCCACACGCGTACGCCCCTGATCTGGCTGGCAGCGCCCCAGGGCGTGGGGCGCAATCTCGGTGACCCCACTGGGCTTGGCGGCCATGCGGAAGTCGGTGTCGAAGAGTTCGCGCTCTTGTGGGTGGAGCAGGTGCTGCGTGATGAAGGAACGGCCGGCTACTTTCCAAAGGCCGCGTCCCTTGGTCAGGGCGGAAATGGCCTGCTTCTCGACGCCAGTCAGGCCCAGAAGGGCCGCGGAAGCAGTGAGTTGGTCCGCTTCCTGGCGGTAGATAATGCGAGTGGAGCAGTCGGTGAGCAGGCCCTCAGCGAGCGCGCGGCCTCGCGAGCCGGCATCGCCCGCGGTCAGCAGGTCTGACAGCCGGTGGATGATCATCATGTTGGCGATGCCCAGGCCCCGGGAGAGCTTCCACTGGCTCTGCATGCGCTCCAGGAGCGCGACGTGTCGCATGACTCGCCATGCCTCGTCGTAGATGACCCAGCGGCGTCCTGCGGTGGGGTCGGCGAGTGCTGATTCCATCCACGCGGAGGCGCAGGTCATCGCCAGGACGAGTGCGGTGTCGTCGCCTGCACCGCCGAGCCGGGAGAGGTCGATGGACAGCATCGGCGCGCTTGGATCGAAGGCCACGGTGGAGGGGGCGTCGAACATGTCGGCCAGGTCACCGTGGACCAGGCGGCGCAGTGCGTGGGCTAGGTCTTCGGCGGCCTGGCCGAGGCGTCCGGAGAGTTCGCCGAGCGCGCCGTCGAGGCGCTCGGGGGAGCCGAGTACGTGCGCGATCTGGCCGAGTAGGGGCGTGGTACTGGTGGATTCGGCGTCGGCCACGACCTGATCGAGCGCGACGTCGAGGGCGGTGTGTTCCATTGGGTGCAGCTCGCGGCGCAGGACGGTCTTCGCGAGCGAGCCGAGCAGGAGGAGACGGCGCTTGCGGACCTCGCTCGCCCAGTCCTCCGCACTGACGCCGGACGGTTTGGCCGGGGCGTCCAGCGGGTTGAGGCGGCCTGGCAGACCGGGCCCGAGAGCGATGCTCTGCCCGCCCAACCCGCGGGCCACGATGGTCCATTCGCCCTTGGGGTCGCAGGGAACGTAGATGCGGTAGCCGAAGGCGACGGCACGCAGGGCAAGGGACTTGGCGAGGGCGGACTTGCCCATGCCGATGACTCCGGCGAGCAGGATGTTGGGGTTGGTGAAGCCGTCGAGCCGCCCGTAGAGGGCGAACGGGTCGTAGGTGAAGGCGGCCTCGGCGTGTACGTCGCGGCCGACGTAGACGCCCTGGGCGCCCAGACCGCCTTCGGCGAGGAAGGGGTAGGCGCCGGCGGCTACCGCAGTGGTCATCCGGTGGGCGGGGAGTTTGAGTTTGCTGCCGCGGGCGGAGGCGGGGCCGGGGCGTCCGGCGGGTGGGTAGGTGGCGCGTTGGTCGGGGTCGACGCCGGTGTCGGTGGCACGGGAGGTGGGTCGGGTGGCGTGTCGAGCCTGGTCGAGGGCTGCGGTGAACTGCTCACGGGCGGCGCGGGCAGTGCGCCTGTCGGACTTGCGTGGAACGAATAGTGGGCTGGCGCTGGCGCTGGCGCTGGCACGGCTGGTGGTGTGGGAAGGCATGGCGGTGGGCTCCGGTGGTCAGTGGCGGGTGAGGCCGGTGAACGGGTCGCGCAGGTCGGCCGGGGTGTGGTCGCGGCGGACTTGCGCGGCGGTGGCCAGGTGGCGCTGGCAGACGGTCAGTTCGGGGGCGCCTTCAGGCAGCCGGGGCCGACAAGCCTCTCGGGTGGGAGTGCGCCCGGTCTTCGGGTCCGGTGCCGAGTGGAAGGCGGCGTGGAGGTGGTCGGCTGCCTGCCACAGTCGGATCCGGCATGCCCTGAGGTGGTCGCCCTCGATTGCGGCGACCGGAGTGGTGCGCGCAGTGTGTGCATCGAGGAGGCCGTAGAGAGCGATCAAGTGGGCGTGCAGGGCGTCCAGTTCGGTGCGCCCGGCGGCGACTTGGGCAACGGGCATGTTGATGGCCCGGTGGAAGTCGAGTGCGGTGGTGGAGAACGGGACGAAGTCCGGAGCCAGTTCGGGCAGGGGCTCGGTCGGCATGGCGGGGTGCCCTTCGGTAGAGCGCGGGAAACGGTGGTGTGGGTGCGCTACGGGCGGGCGAGTGGCAGAGCGGCACTGGTGAAGGCTTCGGCCTGCTGCCAGGTCAGCGGGCGCAGGTCGACTAGGGCGGAGACGGCGGCGGTTTCGATGGCGGCGCAGGCAGCGTTGAGCTGCTCGTCGCTGTCCGCGCTGACGGTGAGCAGGCCGGTCAGGGCGACGTCGGCGTGGCCGGCGATCAGCTGGCGTTCGCGCTGCTTGATGTCGGCGTACTCGACCGAGTCCTCCTCGGAGTCGACCTGGCCCTTGCGGGCCCGTTCGGCCGCGTCCGCGAGGACGGTGGCCTTCTTGCGCTGCACGTCCTTCAGCGCGGCATCGAGGGCCTTGGGCGCGTAGGTGAGGGAGAGGCTGCGTCGGACGCCGGTGGTGAACAGGAGCTGGTGCAGGAAGCCGGGGTTGGTATCGATGCGTGGCCAGTTCTCGATCCAGAAGGTGGCGTGGTGGGCCGAGTCGGTGTGGATGCGGTCGGCCTTCTCGACAAGGACGACCGGGCCCGCAGCGGCGGGGTCGGCCTGCGGGAGGCCCGAGGAGGACCAGCGGTCGAGGGCGGCCGATGCCTTCGGGTCGTACGCGGTGCGGATCACGGCGGCGATCTCGGTCGCGGGAAGCCAACCCGACGGTGCGAGACCGGAGTTGCGGGCGGTCTGGTCGAAGGTGGCGGTGAGCTGGGCGAGGACGGCGAAGGCGCCGGTCAGTCCGCCGCCGGCCTGGTTGATCAGGCGGCGGGCCGCCTTGAGGTCCAGGGCGAGGGCGACGTAGGCCTCGTGCGGGGCGGTGGCGGGTCCCGCGGCGGCCAGCAGCTCGGAGTAGATCGGCCCGGCCAGCGGGGTCGCCGCGTCGCCGTGCTCGCTCCAGTAACGGTGGAGTGCGTCGCCGGAGTCGGGGACGGTGCGCTCCAGGACCTGGACGCGGGCGATGTGTCCGGTGCGGGCGAGTGCGGCCAGGGTGCGGCCCCAGCCGGAGACGTTGCTGGACTGGGTGGCCGGGTCGAGGAGGGCGTACGCGCGGGAGGAGACCTTGACCACGGCGGTCAGCGTGCCGGCGTGCGGATCGTGCACGGCGCCGAAGCGTCCGCTCGGGGTGGTGACCACGCGCAAGGAGGCGGCGGTGCCCGGCAGGTGCAGCAGGCCCTCGCGCTGGGGCCGGGTGGAGGGGCGGGCAAGCCAGACGAGTTGGCCCCGCAAGCGGCGAAGTACGTAACGGATCACGATGGGCGCCCAGTCGGCGAGGACGCGTCCGCGGTGCCGGACGAAGACGCCAGCCAGCGCCAGAGCCCACAGCGGGAACAGCTTCAGCGCTCCGGGCACACCGGAGGTGAGCAGCACTGCGAGCAGCAGCAGGCCGCTGGCCGCCACCACGGACAACTGCGACGCGGTGAGGCCGAGGAGCACGCCACGGCGGGAGCGGTGTGGGAACTTCACGGTGGCCGGACCGTCGGGGTGGGAAGCGTCAGAGAGCATGGCGAAGCCGTTCTTGGAACACGAACAGGAGAAGAGGGAAAGGGGGAGATGGGGCGGCCGGGGCGGGTTGGCCGCCCCGCCCTAGGCGGGCTACGAGCCCGATCCGCCCAGATGGGGGCGGGGGACGGGCTCAGCGCTACGAGGTGCCACCACCCTGCGGCGGAGGCCCGCTGCGCCGAGGCGCCGGCGGATCCTCGTGCAGGACCTGTGGCGAGGCGACGGACGCGCCCTGCGGTGTCGGGCCGGTGGCCACCGGAGCCGCGTCCTCTCCGCCCTGGCCGGGGCGCCGGATGGGCGGGACGCCGCGGTCGCCGTGGGTGGGAGGCCGACGGATCAGGGCACGGCCCTTGTCCCCGTTGCTGTTCGGGTCCTCGCCGAAGCGGAAGTGGGTCTGCTTCGGCGTGCTGTCGCCACTCGAGCCGCCGGTCGGGTCGATCCCCGAGGCCACCCCGGCCGAGCCCTGGCCGGGCACCTTGGACGGTCCCTGGGGTGCAGGCGTGCCAGCGCCGGCCTGCATGGCGAGTTGGCCCGCGGTCTTTGCCGCACCCGCTGCGACTCCGATGCCCGCGACGCCGGTGCGGTGCAGGTCGTCGTGGCCGCCACCGTCGGCCGCCCAGTGCACGAACCTGTACGTCGCGTACGGGCACAGCAGCACGAGCACCATGACGACCATGCCGGCGAGCGCGTCGGACAGCGCACCGAGCCCGCCGTTGGCATCCGTCTTGCCCATGGCGGACACACCGAGCAGGAACACGATGGTCATCAGCAGCTTGGAGACGATCAGGGTGCCGGTTGCCTCGATCCAGCCGCGCCGCCAGCGCCGCGCGACCTCCCAGCCGCCGCCTGCACCGGCGAACACCGCGAGCGAGACGAGGATCAGGATGCCGACCTTGCGGGCGACCATCACCGCCCAGTACAAGAACGCCCCGATGGCGCAGCCGAGCGCGATGAGCGCGGGGGTTCCCCAGCCCAGCCCATACATCGCCCCCAATTCGTTGACCTTGATGATGCGGCGCACCGCATCGTCCGCCGAGGTGTTGGCAGCTTGGAACAGGCCTGCGCTGAGCGCGTCGACGACAGTGATCGCCACTGTGGAGCAGGCGATGGCGGCGAACGCGAACAGGACGCCGGCCACGGTGCCGTAGACGGCCTGGGCGAGGGCACGCTCGTCGCGGCGCCAGGCGGCCCGGGTGAGCTGCAGGCAGAACGTGCCCACGGTCAGCACGAGCCCGATGGGTAGCAGCAGCTCGTAGTTATGCCGAAACCAGTCGGCGTTCAGATCGATGGCCGTGGTCTTGTCGACGGCCTTGGTCGCCAGGTCCGCCGCGGCCTGGGCCATTTCGCCCATCGACTTGGCGATCCAGGCACCAATGCCGTCAGTGACGGCCTCACCGGTCGCGCCGGCGACACCGCCGACGGCATCGCACACCGTGTTCATCAGAGGAAGGTCACAAGCCCCCATGCGGGCACCTCCTTACGGGAGTTGAGGGCCGTGCTCACGGCGAGACATTCGGCAGCACACCGACCAGCGCACAGTCGTGGTGCGGGCGGCACTGGACGGCGAGGGTCGTGGAACGGGACTCGGCTCCGGCGCCGGAGCCCTTCCAGTCGATGGACTGCTTGCCGGAGACCGTGACGGCGTAGACGTACGTCTCGGTGATCGCACCGGGGTCGTTGGACAGGGCGGTCTTGAACGCCTGCGGGAAATGGCCCTCGCCGACCGTGGCGCTGGCGTGTTGATGGTTGTCGTGCATTCGCGACCACAGCACCGGGCTGGGTACCTGCTTGGTGACCGACTTCCAGTCGGCGACCTTCGACTCGTCGGTCATCCACCGCTTCAGCCCGGCGAGTTGCTCGGGCTGCGAGGAGGATCGGGTGTCGTAGGTCCATAGGGCGTTGGTGGCGGCCTTGGCGAAGGTGACCGGATCGCGCGTTTTCGGTGGCACGGCCACCGCCGCGCCATCCTTCGGCGCGGTGGACGGGGAGGTGTCCGGTGCGGGTGAGGACGTCGGCTGCGGCGTGGGCCTCGACGTGGATGGTGATTCCGTGCGCGTCAGGTAGGCGGTCAGGCCGGCGAAGGCCAGCAGCACCGCGAGCACGACTCCACCGATGGCCGCACGGCGAGCCACCGACGACGGGCCTCGACGAAGGCGCTCAGCGGAGGACGGGCGAAGCTTCTTCGGCATCAGTGGACCTGCGTCCCCATCGCCGAGAAGAACGCCACGATGCCGTTCGCGGCACCCAGCAGCAGGGCGCACCCGGCGGCCACGACCGTGCCCTTCTTGCCGGTGGCCTCGGCCTGATGGCCACCGCTGTGGTGTCCCCAGGCCCACACGATCGCGGAGATCGCCAGGGCGCCGACCACGGCGATGATGCCGAACAGGTTGATGCTGCCGATGACCTTCTTCAGGACGTCGAGACCGGGAAGACCGCCCTCGCTCGGCGTGACGCCGGGGTTGTACGCCAGGATCTGGGCGTGCTGCATGAGCTTCACTGGGACTCCAGGTTGGATTGTGGGCGCGAAACGGCCCGGAAAGTAGAGAGAAGAGGAAGAGGCGGGGGACCGATCAGACGATCCGGCGAGCGGCCAGCACGTCCGTTCGCCAGTCGGCGAGGGGCGAAATCCTGACCACGTCGCCGGTGTGCGGGGCCTGCAGGATCAGACCGTGACCGATGAACATCCCGACGTGCTCCGGGACTTCGGCCGTGCCCTCGGTGAAGAGGAGATCACCCGGCATCAGGGCACCGACACTGACCGCCTTGCCCTCCTTGACCTGCGTGTACGTGGTCCGGGAGAGGGAGATGCCACCCGCCCGGTACGACGCCTGCATCAAGGACGAGCAGTCGCAGCGGCCCATCGGATCCTGGCCGCGCGGATCGCTGCACTCGCCGCCCCACTGATACGGGGTACCGAGCTGGCCAAGACCCCAACGGATCGCGGCACGTACCGGCTTCGGGGAGCCTGCCGGGATCTTGTAGCCCTTGGGGAGGGCGCCAGCTGGGATGGTGCCGAAGCCGGTGCCGTCCTCCGCGTTGCCACACTCGGCGAACGCGGCGTCTGCGGCGTCGCTCGCAGCATCCGCGTCGGTGTTCCCTCCGGAACCGGAGTCCGACTGCGTCGGCAGAGACGAGTCGATGCCCTTCTGCAAGGCCGCCGCGAGCGGCTCCCACTTGGCGTACGCATCAGGGAAGCCGCTCTTCTGCACCGCCTGCGCAGCCTGTGCGACCGTCATGGACTGCCACCCGGGAACCCTGAGCAGCGCCTCGTAGAACTTCGTCGATGCGTGCACCGGATCACGCACCTGCGCCGTCGTCCCCCAGCCCTGGCTGGGCCGCTGTTGGAACAGCCCGAGCGAATCCCGGTCGCCGTAGTCGAGATTGCGAAGTCCCGACTCCTGGAGGGAAGTTGCCAGGGCGACCACCTGGCCACGAGCCGGAACCTTCATCACACGCCCTGCGGCCACGATGTCCTTGGCATTCGGGATCTGCTCGGCAGGGGCCTCGAGCCCCGAGACCGAAACTGAGCCTTCGCCGTGTCCGTTGAGGGATGAAGCCACCTGCTTGGCCACGGCCGCAGAGTCCACCGCCTGCGTGCCACCGGGTGCACAAGAACCCGCCTGAGCTGAGTCAGCGCCGGACAGCGCGATCCCCAGCGGGGCGATCAGGAGGAATGGTGCGAGCGCCACGGTGCCGATGACAGCCGGGGCCACCTTCATGCCCAGTGCCCCGCCGCCGGACAGCGGGCCGAAGCAGAGGACGTGGAAGGCCCCTGAACCAGGGCATGCCGCATGAGCAGCTCCTTACAAGTAGGCGGCGCAGCGCGGGCGTTCTCGTCGAAAAGGCCACCCGGACCGAGCCGGTCAAAAATACGCAATCCAGAGATTCGGAAGGGCCAATGAGGGCGGCCGGGGTCGGATGCCTCCCGGCCGGCCCCACTGCTATTCATGAAAAGCGGCAGCCAGCCGCCCTCGTAATCTCAGACGCCACACGGAAGTCAACTCCCGACCGATTCAAAGACTGATCCCGTTGGTGCTGCAGCGGCGCCTTCTCAGTTGGGCAGCACGCGCATCAGCACAGTTCAACCGGGGAGCAACGGAGCCCCTTCCGTCGAACATGGCGAGACTGTATGAACGCAACCCGGCCACACCAAACGACCCTCAGCCGCATTAGCCGAGTTCCGCAGCTGCTGTCAGGAGGCAGTTAGGGCCGGCCGGAACGGACGGTTAACCTTCCGCTCATTCCCCACCGGGCACCCGTATTCGTACTTACTGGTGCGAGATGAATCAGTCCGCGCTGCACTCGGCGAATAGTCGGCTGCGCACGGCCCAGCGAAAGAGAACCGCGCAATGCCATACACCCTCCACCGAGGCGACGCCCTCACCGCCCTAGCAGACATCCCCGACAACAGCGTCGACGCCGTCATCACCGACCCGCCCTACAACAGCGGCGGCCGCACCAGCGGGGAACGCACCGGGCGAAGCGCGCGCGCCAAGTACACCTCCGGCGATGCCGAACACGACCTCGCCAACTTCCCCGGCGAGAACCGCGACCAGCGCTCGTACGGCTTCTGGCTGACCCTCCTGCTCACCGAGTCCTACCGGGCCACCGCCGAATCCGGATCCGCCCTCGTCTTCACCGACTGGAGGCAACTGCCCACCACCACCGACGCGTTGCAGGCCGCAGGCTGGACATGGCGCGGCGTCGCCGCGTGGCACAAGCCCGTGTCCCGCCCGCAGAAGGGGCGCCTCAAACAGTCCTGCGAGTACATCATCTGGGGCACCAAGGGCCCGGTCGACGCCAACCGGAACCCCGTCTACCTGCCTGGCCTCTACACCGCGAGCCAGCCCCGCAAGGACCGCGTTCACATCACTCAGAAGCCAGTCGAGGTCATGCAGGAACTGGTGAAGATCTGCCCGCCCGGCGGCACGGTTCTTGACCCGTTTGCAGGCTCAGGAACCACTGGTGTCGCCGCCCTGCTCGAGGGGCGACACTTCATCGGCGTCGAACTGTCGGACCACTACGCCGACATCGCCGAGCAGCGACTGCGCAGCGCACTCACCCGGGACGCCTTCGAACTCGCTGGACCTGAGAAGTGAGAACGAGGCGAGCCCTACATGGGGTGAAGCAGGAGACGGGCTGTTGCTCTACCGAGTGGTTGGAGCAACAGCCCGTCCGTGTAGTTGAGTTATGCGGCCTCGACGCTGCAGTGAATCAGGTCAGCGGCTCGGTCGAGGTCCTGCCGAGTGGTGATCCGAGCCTCGACGACATGCTTCCCCTGCAGTCCGAGGTTTCCACGCCCCTTCAAGTCCCGGGTGAAGCCCTCCTGTAGGGCCACGGTGCTGGGATCGAGGCGCAGGCTGACTACGAGCGCGCCTCGCCGAGGTTGGACACGTACTGTGGCGATGTTCTGGAAGCGCCGGTATGCGAAGTAGTGCATCTGCGGCTCCATCTGCACATCGCGATGCGACAGGAAGAGCTCATCGAGGTCGGCGTACAGTTCGCGCAGCTCTGTGGGCGACTCATCGAGAAGCTGCTGGACCGACTTCGGTGCCGTTGGAGCTGCACGTGCCGACAAGACGGACTTGCCGCGCGTCGGGAGCCGGGTGCCTCCAGCCGCCGTGACGAGGTGCAGGGCTACTGCATCGCCGAAGATTCGGTACGACACAAGGTCGATCCGGTGCGGGATCATCTCGACGGCCATCGTCTCGTGACTCGTGAAGGCGCCGGCTACGCACACGATCCGCGGAGCACTCCAGTCGACCGTGCCGGCGGCCTCGATGCCGAGCTTGTCTCGAACCAGGTTCTCGAACTCGTAGTGGTGGTCCTGGAGCCAGCACAGATACGAGAGCGCTTGGACGACGACCGCTTCGTCCCGGGTTCGCTTGTACTCCACGATGACCGGCGTGCCGTTCTCATCGAGGCCCAGCGAATCGATCCGGCCGCCATGACGCCCGGTGCGGTACTCGGTGGCCAGGAACCGGATGCCGAGCATCGTCTCCATGTTGGCTTCGACAAGCCGCTGCAGCTCGACCTCTACGCTGACGGTCTCTCCGGGGACTTCGGTGACGCCCCGACCTCTGACCTTGAAGACCTTCAGATTGCTCATCCCGCGCCCTCGACATCTCGGGTCCTTTGTAAGTGATCAATCGAGATGAGGAAGCCCCTATTCCTCCGACGAAGGAAGCGACCGCGAGGGTGCGGACGTTCACTGCTCCCAGGCCGGATGGAGCTCGCAGCAGACAAAACGTCCCGTGGTTGCGCACGCCCCCGTTCCCGCACAACCGTGGAGCTCTCCAGCGCCACTTGATGCACGTCGTGGGGATGTCTGCGCCAAAACAGACGGCCTTCAAGCGGGAGGGGTCGGCGGACGCTGCAGGGGTCGTACCGACGGTGTACCCACAGAGGAAGCGTGCGCAAAGCGTGAAGGAAATGTGTCTATGATGCGTCAGGGTGCCGACCAGTGGGGGTCTGAGGTGCTCGTGCCGCCTGCGTCCGTGAGGGGCGGCCGCTGACGCGCGGGGGAGATGTGCTCACCAAGGTCATCATTAGAAATTACCGGACGTTTCGGGACTTTGAGCTCGACTTCGATCCCCAAATGAACATTCTGGTCGGCGACAACGACCGCGGGAAATCCACTCTCCTCGAAGCCATCGGCCTGGCCCTGACGGGGCGGATCAGGGGGCGACTCATGGGGTATGAGCTGTCGCCGTACTTGTTCAACAGAGAGATCGTTGACGAGTACATAGCCGCCCTCCGGGGTGGCCGGGAGGTCAGACCGCCCGAGATCATCATCGATCTCTTCCTTGATGGCGACACCGCGCCATCAACCCTGAAGGGGACGAACAACCTCCTCAGGAGCGACGAGCCGGGCATTCGCATCCGGGCGTCCCTCAACCCCGATTACGAGAAGGAGTACGGGGAGTTCGTCAAAAACCCGGACGAGGTCCGCCTCGTGCCGACCGAGTACTACAAGGTCGACTGGCTCGATTTCGGTGGCAACGGCATCACCTTCCCGCGGATCCCTGCCACGGCCTCTCTGATCGACGCCGCCAACATCCACCTTCAAAGCGGTGCCGACTACTACCTCAACGACATCATCACCTCGCACCTGATGCCCCGCGAGCGCGTCGAGCTGACCCGCGCCTACCGTAGCCTGCGGGAAAATTTCGCCGCCGACGCGGCCATCGTCAAGATCAACGACGCGCTCCGCGGGGCCCGGAGGGACGTCAGTGAGCGCGAGCTCACCTTGAGCATCGACGTCTCCCAGAAGTCCAACTGGGAAAACAGCATCGTCCCCCACCTCGACAATCTGCCGTTCCAGTTCGTGGGCAAGGGTGAACAGAGCACCCTCAAGATTTTGCTGGCCCTGAACAAGAAGGCGGAGGCGGCCCACGTCGTCCTGGTCGAAGAGCCTGAGAACCACCTGTCGTTCGCGAACCTGGGCAAGCTGATCCGCAAGATCAGCACCATGTGCGAGGACAAGCAGGTCTTCATTACCACCCACAGCTCGTACGTCCTGAACAAGCTGGGCCTGGAGAACCTCGTACTCCTGTCAGAGCAGCGGGGCTTCCGCCTGAGTAGCCTGCCGGCCGACACCCAGGACTACTTCCGCAAGCTCTCGGGCTACGACACGCTGCGCGTCGTCCTGGCCCGCCGCTCGATCCTCGTCGAAGGCCCCTCCGATGAGCTCGTCGTCCAGCGCGCCTACCGTGATGCCCACGGCTGTCTGCCGGCCGAGGATGGCGTCGACGTCATCAACATCCGTGGGCTCTCCTTCAAACGGTTTCTCCACATCGCCGCGCTGCTGGAGCACAACCGGGTCGCCGTCGTCACCGACAACGACGGCAAGGACCCGGAGCAGGTGAAGGAGCGGTACGCCGCCTTCGGCGGGCTCACCAACATCTCGGTGCACGTGGGCGAGGACACGGACTTCCCGACCCTGGAGCCGCAGCTACTCAAGGCGAATGGCCGCGGTGTGCTCAACACCGTCTTCGGCAAGAACTTCACCACGGACGACGACTTGCTCGCCTACATGAAGGCACGCAAGACCACCTGTGCGTTGGCCATCTTCGAATCTGCCGAGAGCATCTCCATGCCGGGGTACATCGCTGATGCAGTCGCATAACAACCTCGCCGTTCTTGCCGCTGCAGGTTCACGCAAAACGCAGCACATCGTGGACTGCGTTCTCGGCGACCCGGGCCAGCGGGTTTTGGTCACCACGTACACGACCGAGAACATGAACCAACTGGTCGACCGGCTCAGCGGCGGCACCGGGTTGCTGCCCGAGCACGTCACAGTGATGACCTGGTTCGCCTTCCTCCTAAATCAGTGCGCGCGCCCGTACCAGAGTGTTGTGCTCGATGACGTGGGTGTGGTGCGAGGGCTGAACTTCCGCGGGGAGCGCAGGAGGTTCATCCGCAAGACGGACGTCAGGAAGTACTACCTTGACGTGCACGGCGACATGTTCCGGGACGAGACGGCTGCTTTCGCATGCGAGGCAGACCGGCGCAGCGGCGGCAAGGTCGTCAACCGGCTGACCGAGATCTACGACCACATCTACATCGACGAGGTCCAGGACCTCGCTGGCTACGACCTCGTACTGCTTGATCTCTTGTTCAAGTCGGCCTGCGAGGTCACGGTCGTCGGAGATCCGCGACAGGCCACCTTCGCGACGAACAATGCAACCAAGTACAAAAAGTACAAGGGTGGCGGTATCGCTCAGTGGCTGGACGAGCGTAAGAGCCTCTGCGAGATCGATTCCCGAACCGAAAGCTACCGATGCAACCAGGAGATCTGCGACTTCGCCGACGAACTGTTCCCGGAACTGCCACGAACCATCTCCAAGAACGCCGAACTCACCGGCCATGACGGCGTCACCACCATCACACCGGCCGAGGTACCTGCGTACATCGAGAGACACGCACCGGTCGTACTGAGGTGGAACAAGAAGGCCGACACCCAAGGGCTCGCGGCTATGAACTTCGGCCAGTCGAAGGGCTGTACGTTCGATCGAGTGCTGATCTTCCCTACCCAGCCGATGATCAACTATTACCGAAGCCGCGATCCCGAGCAGGCCGGGGACCGCTCCAAGCTGTACGTCGCGGTGACGCGAGCTCGGTACAGCGTGGCGTTCGTGATGCCGTAGCCGGCCACGAGCCGGCCCTCGCGCTGCGCAGGAACCGGTCGCGGTCTGGTCGGCATGAGATTGAGTCTGACGTGGGCTTCGACCGCCACAGCCCGTGCTGGCTGGCGCCTCCCCATGGCGCCGACACGACCAGGGCGCCGGCCATCACCGGCGAGCACTGCCGAGAGCCTGCGCGCTCCGGAACGCAGGCTCGCCGGCGGGCGTTGGGGCGGCCAATGATGATCACTGCACGCACGTTGCCCGTGCGGCCGAGGAGTTCAGAACTATGCACCGTATGGACCATTGCGACCGCCAGCCCAATCCCGGCACCGGCCTGAAGGGGCCGAAGTACGCCCGTCGCAATCAGATCGACCTCACTGCGGACGTGGGAGGAGATGGACGGTGGGTGGCCGTAGACGAATCGGGCTACGACGGCGATCAGCTACACGGCGCGCAGCGCAGTCGCTACCTCTCGATCGGTTCGGTAGCCATCAGTGACACTGAGGCCGAGCCCATCGTGGAGGAGATCCGCAAAGCAACCCGACTGCAGGCTCCAGAGCTGAAGTTCTCCGGAACCTTCGCCGGCCAAAAGAACGGTCAACGCCGCCTGGTCCTCTCCGGCCTCTTGGAGCCGGGCGGTGCTCTGCACGGCCGAGCATCGGTCTACCTCGTCGACAAGCACTACTTCGTTGTCGCCAAACTGATCGACCTGTTCGTCGAGGAAATGCTCCACAAGCAAGGCCGCGACATCCGCAATACGGGGCAGGCCCGGAAAATGGCTCGAAGACTGTTCGCCGAGGGTCCGCGCGCTTTGGGGCCGGAGCTCTTCGACCGCCTGCTGGCGTCCACCGTGGCCTTCACCTCCCAGAAGAACAAAGATCAACTGGTCACGCCCGACGACTTCTTCGAGGTTGTCGACGAGGCGTGGGCTCGCTCTTACCGGCGCAATGTCACCGAAACGCTGGCCCTGCTGCGCTCCACCCGGCAGGAAGCAACGGAGTACGTCCAAGACGCCTTTGAGCCTGACGGCGTGCTCCCACAGGCCCTCGAGGCACTCATCCCGTCCGTCCGTATGGTCACCGACATCTGGTCGCAAAGGCTGGGCCGGGTGAACATGCTGGTCGACGACCAGAGGGCGCTGACCGATGCGAACTTCGACGAAATCGAGGCCGACGTACGCGACCGCGGGCACCCGGAGTTCCGCTATCTGTCCCGCGGCGTGCATCTGGGCCACCTCCGGCGAGGGAAGTCCGTGGAGCACTCGTCTTTGCAGCTCGCCGACCTGCTCTCTGGCGCGGGATATGCGGTGGGGGAGCGCCATGCCGGTGTGGCGAACCCGGCAGGAGAAGACCTCTACTCCGCCGTAGTGCCGCTGATCGACCAGATGAGCATGCTCCCGCACGACGAGCCCACCCGAGTAGCCCATCCCGAAGCACCGGCCGCCACAAGTCGCGTGGGGTGAGTCGAGAAGTTCCAGGGCCTCTCAAAGACCCCTGGCGGGCCAAGGGTTGGCGGCACGTGCTGGGCCGGCTGCAGCGCACTTTTCTCGCAATGCTGCGACTGCACGCAGCTGGAGGCGGACGAGCCTGCTCGAACGACAAGGCGGGGGCCCGACGGAGACCGCACGTCACTCGTCGGTGGGCCCTGCGGGACGCGATTCCGCATACGGCGCCTGCCGGAGACGAGAGGCCTATCTGATATCTGCGGTCTCGCCAAGTCGAGGGTCGGTTGGATCATGCTAGCTGTCGTAGGCGCGATCCCAAGATCGCCGTTGCACAGAGTTGTAAGTGGGTTGGTGTACATGGATCCGGAATTCATCGACGTCAAGCAGACTGCCGAATACCTGAACATGTCGGTCGCATGGATCTACCGTGATGCGCCAGCTCTTGGTCTGGCTCCATACAAGTTCGGTCGTGGCCGCAACGCCAAGATCCAGTTCAGGGTTACCGAGGTGAAGGCCTGGGCGCGTCAACAGAGGCTGTCGTGACGGGGCAGGCGTGAACGCCTCGTTCGGGTGGCGCGGTGCCCGTGGTGGTCCGTTGGTCCTGGCGTGGCTGCTCGTCTTGCTCGGTGAGTGAGCCATTGGCCCAGCCATTCGAGTATGTCTTGAACCAGGTGCCTCCTTGGTGCTGAGATAGGCATGTCGATGGCGCTGCGGATCCGATGGGATCTCCGCGGCGCCTTTCTCATGTCTGCGCATGGAAGGGGCGGGGCGCTTTGCTGAAGAGGGCATTCGTGGCGGCGGATCCGGGGCGCATGCGGCTGCGGTTCGCGGGCCGGGCCGTGCTGGGGATTGGGTTGGCCGTCGCGGTGTGCGGTGCCGTTGGGCATTCTCTGCAGGCGGCGATTACAGGTGGCCTCGCCGCGCTGCTGGCACTGTTCACCGTCACCGACGCGACCGTACGCGCACAGGCGGTGACGACGGCGCTGCTGCCGGTCGTGGGGTTGCCGGTGCTCGGGCTGGCGGCGGTGCTGCACGATGCGCCCGTAGCCCGGGACTTGGCGTTCGTTGCCGTCGTAGGCGTGGGCGTGTATGCGCGACGGTGGGGGCCGCGCGGGCACTCGCTCGGTGTATTTGCCTTTATGACATTTTTCGCGGCGCAGTTTCTGCACACCACTCCTGGGCAGCTGCCTGACCTCTACGAGGCAGTACTGCTGTCGATCGTCTCCGCGTCGGTCGTGCGCTTTGGTGCGTGGTGCTACGAGCGGCGGCTTCCCGGCCCTGTCGCCGTTGCCGCGCCGACCGGGGGGACAGGGCTCGCGAGGATTACAACGCGGCAGGCCGTCCAGGCAACCGCCGGCGCCACGTTTGCCCTGCTCATCGGGCAGATGCTTTCTGGTCAGCGGTGGTACTGGGCCGTGGGTGCCACCTGGTGGGTGTTCGTGGCTACGACGTCGCGCGGCGAGACTGTGGTGCGGAGCTTCCGGCGGTTCTTGGGCACGATGCTTGGAGTCATCCTGGGTTTTGTTCTGGCTGTGCCGTTCCACGACGTGCCAGTCGCTGCCGCGCTGATCGTGGCGGTGAGTATTTTCGGGATCTTCTACACCGCTCATGTCTCCTACACGTGGATGATGCTGGCCGTCACCGTGATGGCGAGTGTGCTGTACGGACTGCTGGGCGTGCTCGATCCGGCGCTGCTCGCGCTGCGGATCGCCGAGACCGCAGTGGGGGCCCTTGGGGCCGTGCTCGCCGTGTTGCTCGTGCTGCCGGTGACCACCCACTCGGTTACCGACGCGTGGGTTGCGCGAGCGCTTCGCTGTGTGCATACCTGCACCGCGGAAACCACGGCACGACTTGCGGGCAGTGTGGATGCTGACCCGGCGAAGAGGGTGTCCGAGTTGGAGCATGCCCTTGGTCGTGTGCGCCTTTCGCTGGCGCCGCTCGTGCACCCGCTCAGCCCGATGAAGGCTCGCAAGGGGCGGGCCCGGCGGGTGCTCGCGCTCCTCGACGACTGCGCACGCGAAGTGCGTGGGTTCGCGTCCGTTGCTGCCGACCCCGAGGCGTCGCACGACGCGCGGCTCGCGGCGTCCTGCCAGCGAGTGGAGGCGGCTGTCGAGGCGCTCACTGCCTCGCCCGTTGGTGGTGAAGGGGAGCGCCTTGCTCGCTCGCTGGTGCCCGAAGCGACAAGCCCTGAACCTGCGCTCGCCCACCTCCACGCCCTGGAACGTGCCCTCCAGGAGCTTGCTGTTCCGTTGCGGAGTTCGCACCGGGTCCCCTCCCGAGCCTGAGCCGAGCGGCTGCTCAACACGTCAGGTCAGATACCTGAGTTGAGTAGCCGCGCAGCCCTCCCGATAGAGGACGGCATGAGATGGCGGTAAGTGCGATACGTCACCTCGATGGATTTGTGTCCCATCCATTCGGCGACATCTGTGATGGGGATGCCTTTCGCAAGGCAGTTGGAAGCGAAGTAATGGCGAAGGCTGTACATGGTGTAGCGCGCCTGAATTCCGGCAGCGGCCAACGTCTTTTGCCACTTCCGGCGAAAGGCGTTTCCGCTGTAGTACGGACTCCCTCCGACGCCTGCGCCGCCCCGACCTCCGTTGTTCAAGAGATAGCCCAGCTCGTCCGCAGGATGAGTCTCGGCGAACTCCAGCACGTGAGCACGTGTCTTCGCCGGCATCGGGGTCTCCCGGAACTCGCCCCAATCACGATGCTTGAGCGGAGCTGGGACGCGTTGCCGCCCGTGGATCTGGTCCCGGACCCGGTAGACATCATCGGCGACGAGTCCGTGAATGTTAGTTGCGTGCGCCTCACCGTTCCGTAGGCCGGAGCCGGACATCATCTCGACCACAAGGCGCAGGTCGTCGTCATATGCGTGCTGGCGGATGAGGTTGAGTTCCTCCAGCGTCGGAATCAAGATGTCCTTGCGCTGGTAGTCCGGTGGCGTTGCGTCCAGGAATGGGTCGAGAGCCACTGCACCGCGGTGCCGTGCAGAGTTGATGACCAAGCGCAGGACCTTGTAGGCGGTCATCTGCGCGGCGCTTCCGACGTCGTCCAGCATCATGTCGCTGACGAAGTCGTCGACGGTGGTCGCGGTGAACGTAGCCATCTTGCGTGATCCCAGCCGGGGCACTATGTGCACGGACAGCGCTCGCTCGTAGCTCTCAATGCTGCTGTCCTTGAGTCCGCGTGCTCGATGGCTCATCCAGTTGGAGGCAAAGTCCTCCAGTGTCTGGACGGCGATCTTCTCTCCGTCGGAGGGACCGGCTTTCCGTGAGCCCTTCTTTGCCTGATACAGCTCCGTGAGCCTCGTTGTGGCCTTGTCCTGTGTGGCATAACCCGCTTCCTCACGCTGCTTGCCGGCTGCGTCCCTGTAGCGGATCTTGTACGGGTGGGGGCACCGGGTCGGTGCCTTACAGGTGCAGTCCTTGAAGAACGTGCCCATGCCGCGTGCGAGGGTCTTGGTGGCCATGTACTGACTCCGTGCTTGTGCTGACCTTTTGCTGACCCCGGGGGCGTCAGTATGGCGCTGACCTGCGGCCGCGCCTAATAGGCAGCTTTCATGACCTTCTTCGCCGCCCAGTTCCTGCACACCGTGCCGCGGCAGCTGCCCGAGCTGTACGTCGCCGTGCTGCTGTCGCTCGGCGCGGCGGCGGTCGTCCGGTTCGGGGTGTGGTGCTACGAGCGGCGGCTCCCGGCGCCCGTCGGCGTGCCCGCGCCGACCGGGGGCACGGGGCTCGCGCGGATCACGACGCGGCAGGCCGTGCAGGCGACCGTGGGGGCGGGATTCGCGCTCGGCATCGGGCAGCTGCTCTCGGACCAGCGGTGGTACTGGGCCGTGGGCGCGACGTGGTGGGTGTTCGTGGCGACGACGTCGCGCGGGGAGACGGTGGTGCGGGGCTTCAGGCGGTTCCTGGGGACGGTGCTCGGCATCGTGCTCGGGTTCCTGGTCGCCGTCCCGCTGCACGACCACGCGGTGGCCGCCGCCGTGATCGTCGCGGTCAGCGTCTTCGGGATCTTCTACACCGCGCACGTCTCGTACACCTGGATGATGGTGGCGGTCACCGTGATGGCGAGCATGCTGTACGGGCTCCTCGGCGTGCTCGACCCGGCGCTGCTGGCCCTCCGGGTGGGGGAGACGGCGGTCGGTTCGCTCGGCGCCGCGCTCGCGGTGCTGCTCCTGCTGCCCGTGACCACGCACTCCGTGACCGAGGCATGGGTCGAGCGGGCGCTGCGGTGCGTGCACGCGTGCACGGCCGAGGCGGCGGCGCGGCTGGGTGGCGCCGAGAGCGCCGATCCGGCGCCGCGGGTCGCGGAACTGGAGCACATCCTCGGGCGGGTACGTCTGTCGTTGTCGCCGCTCGTGCATCCGCTGAGCCCCGTGAAGGCCCGGAAGGGGCGGGCCCGGCAGGTGCTCACGCTGCTCGACGAGTGTGCGCGTGAGGTGCGTGGGCTGGCGTCCGTCGCCTCGGACCCGGAGGCTTCGCACGACGCGCGGCTCGCCGCGGCGTGCCAGCGGGTGGAGGCGGCGGTCGAGGCGCTCACGGCGCCCGCGCCGTACGCTCGCGCGGCGGTTGCGGTGCCGCAGGTCGCGGAGGCGGAGCATCCGGTCCTGGCTCATCTGCACGCGCTCGAGCGTGCGCTGGTGGAGCTGGCGGTGCCGCTGCGCGGGGCTCGGGAGGCGTAGCTCGGGGCGCACCCACGGGGCTCCGCTGCCTCTCGTCCGACGGCGAGGCTGAATGTGGGCGGCTGATTGTGCAAAGCGCGCAGCCGGCCGCGCGCGCCTGCCGCACAATTCCATGCGCTCCCCGCGCGTCCGTAACCGGGCGCCGACCGGCCCCGGCTTGTGGTTGTCTCGCAGCGGCGTGGACACCGCCGGGCTGTTTGAGGCACGTGTCCGGGGCACGGACAGGGTGGATCAGTTCGCCCGACGGGTAGGCCCCGCGCCATCGAATCCAGGGCGCACGTCCGTGCGGGAGCGGGCCGCGCGCCGATGACCAGTCGCTGGGGGTGCACCATGCGTAGCAACCTGCGCCGGAACGGAACACGAGCCGTGGAGGACGTGACGAACGCGACCGACCCGGCGGACGCCGCCGGCTGGCTGGCCCTCGCCCCGAACCGGCACCCCGGCCCCCGCGCCCCCGAACCGTCCCGCCACGACCGCTGCCCGGTCACCGCCGATGGCGCCCGCCCGAGGCCCGCCACCCCCACCCCGCGCGGCACCGGCGAAGTCGCGCACGCCGCCGCCGCGTTCGTCCGCCAGCACCACGCGGAGCAGGAGCTCGGCGACCCGGCCGCCCGCCTCGCCGAGGTCGACGCGGAGCTCGCGGCCACGGGCACGTACACGCACACCCCGCAGGAACTCGTCTTCGGCGCCCGCGTCGCCTGGCGCAACGCCAACCGCTGCATAGGCCGCCTCTACTGGCAGTCCCTGCGCGTACGCGACCTGCGGCACCTCACCGCCGCCGAGGACATCGCCGCGGCCTGCGCCGACCACCTCCGCGAGGCGGCTCCCGGCGGCCGCATCCGCCCGCTCATCACGGTCTTCGCCCCCGACCGACCGGACCACTCCGGACCCCGCATCTGGAACGAACAGCTCATCCGCTACGCCGGCTACGTCCAGCGCGACGGCCACGTGGTCGGGGACCCGCGCGGCACCGGACTCACGGCGTACGCCCGCCGCCTGGGCTGGCGCGGCGGCGAAGGCAGCCCCTTCGACGTACTGCCGCTGCTCGTCCAGGCGGACCCGCGCCGGCCGCCACGCTGCTTCGACCTCCCCTCCGACGCGATCCTCGAAGTCCCCCTGATTCACCCGGAGTTCGACTGGTGGTCAGAGCTCGGCCTGCGCTGGCACGCGGTCCCCGCGCTCGCCAACATGTGCCTGGAGATCGGCGGCGTCTGCTACGGCGCGGCGCCCTTCAACGGCTGGTACATGGGTACGGAGATAGGCGCCCGCAACCTCGCCGACACCGACCGCTACAACCTGCTGCCCCACCTCGCCGAATGCCTCGGCCTCGACACCTCCAGCGACCGGTCCCTCTGGAAGGACCGCGCCCTCGTCGAGCTGAACCGCTCCGTCCTGCACTCCTTCGACAGCGCGGGCGTCACCATGGCCGACCACCACACCGAGTCCCGGCGCTTCCTCACCCACGTCGCCCGCGAGGAGTCCCGCGGCCGCGCGGTCGGCGCCGACTGGTCCTGGATCGTCCCGCCGCTCTCCGGCTCGACGACCCCGGTCTTCCACCGCACGTACGACGACGAACCGGCCACCCCCGCTTACGTCCACCACCCCGACGCCCACACCCGCGCCCGCGGCGAAGAGCCGACCACGGAACGCCCCACGAGGCCCTGGCGGGACCTGCTCTGACCTAGGGCCTGCCGTCAAACTCCCGTCTGCCCGGCGACGCCTGGCACGCACGCTCGCGGCGTTGTCGTCGGTCGGCGACGCTCCGCGTCGACTCCCTCCTCCGCCTTGCGCCCGCACGCACCGGCCCCCGCTCCCTGATCCGGCCCGGTCCAAACGGCAGGCCCTGGCCCGCTGCTACCGTCGGCGGCGCGGGCGCGGGGTCCGCACGCCGAAAGGGGACGCAGTGACCGGGAGTCAGACAGGGCGGGCGTACATCGGATCGTTCACGGCGGCCGGCGGGCGTGGCATCGTGACCGCGGCGCTCGACCAGAAGGACGGCACGCTCACGCTCCTCGACGCCACGGACGAGCTGCCCGACCCCTCGTACCTGACCGTCTCCGGCGGCCTGCTGTACGCGGTGAGCGAGACGGCCGACGGGGCGGTGGCCGCGTTCCGCACGGACTCGGCGCCGCTGACGCCCGCCGCGCCGCCGGTGCCGGTGGGCGGCGGGAGCCCCACCCATCTCTCCGTCTGGGGCGGGCAGGTCCTGACCGCCAACTACGGTTCCGGCAGCGTCAGTTCGGTCCCGCTGCGCGCCGACGGCATCCCGGCCGCAGGCACGGCCGAGGTGCACCGCCACACCGGTTCGGGCCCGCACCCGCAGCGCCAGCAGTCCCCGCACGCCCACCAGATCCTGCCGGACCCCACCGGCACCTGGGCCCTCGCGGTCGACCTGGGTACGGACTCGGTCCGCACGTACGCGAAGACCCCCGAAGGGAGCGGCCTCGTGCCGCACCAGGAGACGGCCCTGCGCCCCGGCTCCGGCCCCCGCCACCTGGCCTTCCACCCGTCGGGCGACTACGTGTACGTCCTCAACGAACTCGCCCCCACTCTGACGGTCTGCGCGTGGAACGCCGCGGACGGCGCCCTCAAGCCGCTCACGGAGATCCCGGTCCTGACGGGCACACCGGCAGGCGACGCGTACCCCTCGGCGCTCGTCGTCGCCCCCGACGGCCGCTTCCTGTGGACGGCGACGCGCGGCGCCGACCTGCTCTCCCTCTTCGCCCTCGACCCGACCGGCGAGCGGCCGACCTTGCACGGCACCGTGCCCTGCGGCGGCAACTGGCCCCGCGACCTGGCCCTCGACCCGTCCGGCCGCTTCCTCTACGCCGCGAACGAGCGGTCCGGCGACGTCACGTGGTTCACGGTCGACCGGCAGTCCGGGGTCCCGGTGCGGGGCGGCAGCGCGCCGGTGCCGGCGGCGTCCTGCGTGGTGTTCGGCTAGGGCCTGTTGTTTGGATCAGACCCTAGACCGCGGGCTCCGCGACACCCATGAGATAGTTCCGCGCCGCAGGGCGTACGTCCGCCGCCCAGCCGAGGGAGGCCAGGTCACCGGTCAGTGCCTCGGCCTCGTGGAAGACCTTCACGATGCGGTACCGGCTGCCGTCGTCAAGCTCGCGCACAGCGGCCGGGGCGGACTCGTCCGTCAGCAGCTCCTCGTCCGCGGCCATGGACGGGCCGTCGTCGACGAAGACCACCTTGCCGCCCGGAGCGAGGGAGGCGGCGACCGAGCTCCAGAACCCCGGCATCCGGGCGGGCGGCACATGCGACAGCCAGAATCCGAAGAACACGGTGTCGTAGCGCCGCGACGGCCGCCAGTCGAACAGATCGGCCTGCTCGAACCGGACGTTGGGCGCGGACACCCGCTCCCGTGCGATCGCGAGCACTTCCTCCGACGCGTCGACGGCCGTCACGGACGTGACCCGCGGCGCGAATTGCGCGGTCCACTGCCCGGTCCCACAGGCCAGCTCCAGCACGTCCCCGCGGACGGGCCACTCCGCGCTGCCCCGCAACAACTCCTGCAAGTCCGCCCGCTGCGCATAGGGCCGGTCGTACTCGGGCGCCCGCGCCCGGTAGTAGGCCAACTGTTCCGTCAACAAGGCGTCATCGAGGGTCATCCCCCGACCGTAACGGCCAAAGATCACCCTCGTCAGGCATTCAACCGTCAAGCCCGTCCGGTCGTTCAATCCAGCCCGTCCGGCGATCGAGGACAAAAAAACGGGGCCCGGGACACCGTCCCGGACCCCGAACCCCCAACCGCTCAGCTGCCAGAGGCAACCGGCTGAGGCGTGATCCCGAGCGCCGTCGCGTACTTCGCGAGCGCGAGCTTGCCCATCGCCGGATACGCCCCCAGCGGCTCCGCGACAGCACACCCCGCATCCTTGGCGGCAGCCTCAAGCACCGACGGGTCGAGCTCCGGACCGACGAGGTACGGCGCGAGCGCCAGCTGCTGCGAACCGGAGCCGCGCAGCTGCTCGGCGGTGGCGGCGACCGCCCCCTCCTCGTCGAGCGCCGCCGCCATCACCGGCACGGCGAGCCGCGCGGCGAGCAGCATGCCGGTGATCCCCGCGGCCTGGACCGCCTCCTCGCCGCCTATGGAGGCGAGGATGATCCCGTCGGCCGCCGTGGTCACGGCGAAGAGGCGGGCGCGGTCGGCGCGGGCCAGACCGGCCTCCGAGAGCCGCACGTGCAGCGCCTCCGCGAGCAGCGGGTGCGGGCCGAGCACATCGGTCAGCTCCGCGGCGACCCGGCTGTCGGCGATGGCCTGCCGGATCTGCCGCAGCTGGGCGTTGTCCGGTCCTGCGAGCAGCGGCACGACGACGCCGACGGGCCCGGCCGGCTCCTGCGCCTCGACACCGGCCGCGAGCGCCTGCTCGTAGCGGGCGGTGCGCTCCTTCGCGGCGTGCGCGAGCACGGACGCCAGCGAGGGGAACTCGGCGGAGATCGGGAAGTCGGTGAGCTCACCCTCCACGAAGCCGACCCGCGCGTCGAGACCGGGCAGCTCGGACCGGGCGATGCTCACCACCTCGTCGGCGAGCATGCGCGTGGCGGCGCTGGGCGTGCCGGGCACCGCGAGCACAAGAGACGGCGCGCCCTCGGGGGCGGCCACGGGTTCCGGACGACGGTGGCGTCCGGGCTGTCGGGGTCGCGGCATTCGTACGGGCAGGCCGGATGCGGGCCCAGTGGGGGTGCTCATGGCGCCGCATGCTACTGGCTCGACCGGCTTCGTTGTTCGGTCAGGGTGCACATGAGCGGTTTCCGTCCGAGATTGTCCTTTCAGTTACGAATCCTGTAAGTGTCCTGGTCCGGAGGGGTGTGCGGGAGATTCGAAGTGAATTACGGCACATGAAGCAGCCGCCGGTCCGGCGGCAGCCGGAGCCCGTCCGCCGCGAGCGCGGCGGCGATCACGAGCGACCCGTGCAGAGGGTCGCCGGTGGCGGGCACGACCGTGGCCTGCGGAAGCTGCTCGGCCAGCTCCTCCCGCAGCGGGCCGAGCAGCGGCTCGCCCAGCTTGAAGAGGCCACCGGTCAGGGCGATCTCACCGCCGTCGGCCGGGCAGACCGCCGCGGCCGACTCGGCGATGTGGGCGGCGGCCCGGCGCAGGATGTCCGCGGCCGCCGGGTCGTCGACGGCGCAGCGTGCCACGTCGGGCGCGAAGGTGGCGAGCGCCGCCGGGCGGTCGGTGCGCGGGTAGATGCGGCCCGGCAGTTCCATGGCGGGTCCGAAGCGTTCCTCGGCGAGTGCGAGCAGCGCCTTGCTGCCACCGCGGCGCCCGTCGAAGGCGCGCATCGCGGCGTCGAGCCCGGCCTGCCCGATCCACGCGCCGCCGCCGCAGTCTCCGAGCAGATGCCCCCACCCGTCGGCCCGCCGCCAGCCCGCGAGGTCGGTGCCGAGCGCGATCATCCCGGTGCCCGCGGCGACGACCGCCCCGCGCCGCTGCCCGAGCGCACCCGCGTACGCGGTGACACCGTCCGCGGCCAACGCGAGCCGCTCGACGCCCAGTTCACGCGCGAGCGCGCCAGGCAACTCGGCCCGGAGCCCGTCGCCGAGCGTCGCCATACCGGCCGCCCCCAACGCGACGGCGGACACCGCGACTTCACCGGCGCGACCCAGCAACTCCCGCGCTATCGGCACGAGTTGTTCCACCATGTGCCCGGGGTCGATGCCGGACCCCGACGTACGTACAGGTACGGACGAAGCGTTCGTCAGTGCGCGCCCGATGTCGGCGACGGGCGCGAGCGCGGCCCGGAGTCCCGAGCCGCCCGAGTCGACCCCGAGCACCCACTCGGCCGGGCGCTCGGTCACGGCAGCCGCCAGTCGACGGGCTGCGCGCCCTGGCGTTCGAGGAGGTCGTTGGCCCGGCTGAACGGGCGCGATCCGAAGAAGCCGCGGTCCGCCGACATGGGGGACGGGTGCGGGGATTCGACCGCCGGATAGTCGCTGAGCAGCGGCCGCAGATTGCGGGCGTCACGGCCCCACAGGATCGACACGAGCGGCGTCCCGCGCGCGGCGAGGGCGCGGATGGCCTGCTCGGTGACCTGCTCCCAGCCCTTGTCGCGGTGCGAGGCCGGACGGCGCGGGGCCACCGTGAGCGCCCTGTTGAGGAGCAGCACGCCCTGCCGCGTCCACGGGGTCAGGTCCCCGTTCGACGGCTCGGGCAGCCCGAGGTCCGCGTTCATCTCGCGGTAGATGTTGATGAGGCTGGGCGGCAGGGGGCGTACGTCAGGAGCCACCGAGAAGGACAAACCAACAGCGTGCCCCGGCGTCGGGTAGGGGTCCTGCCCGACGATCAGCACCCGCACGTCGTCGAACGGCTGCTGGAAGGCGCGCAGCACGTTGGCTCCCGCCGGGAGGTAGGTGCGCCCGGCGCCGATCTCCGCGCGGAGGAATTCCCCCATCGCGGAGATCTGCCCGGCCACGGGCTCGAGGGCCTTCGCCCAGCCCGCTTCGACGATTTCATGCAGAGGTCGTGGTGCCACGGGCGTCACCCTACTGCCGCCCCGGCACCTCATCTCAACCGGCCGCCGCCGACCACTCGTCGTGGTAGGGCGTCAACGACCCACCTCGGCAAGGGCGGTGCGCAGCGCCCACGGCGTCGCCGCCGCCCACGCCTGCGGGGAGCAGGAGTGCGGGTAGGGGACCGGGCGGGCGGCGTCGGTGCGCGCGTAGCCGCCGAGCACCTCGGGCAGCCGGTGCCCGTGCCCGGCCGCCGCGTCGACAAGCCCGGACGCCATCCGGCGCAGCTCGTCGCCGAGCCCGTAGCGGGCGAGACCGAGCGCGATGACGGCGTTGTCGTGCGGCCAGGCGCTGCCGCGGTGGTACGACAGCGGGTGGTAGGGACGCTGGTCCGCGGCGAGCGTGCGGATCGCCCAGCCGGAGAAGAAGTCCGGTGCGAGCAGCCGCTCGCCGACGCGTCGTGCGCGGTCCTCGTCGAGGATGCCGGACCACAGCAGATGCCCGGCGTCCGAGGCGAGCGCGTCGACCTGGCGGCCCTCCCCGTCGAGGGCGAGCGCCGGAAAATCGTCATCGGCCAGCCAGAAGTCATGGGCGAAGCGCGCCCGCAGCTCGTCGGCCAGCCGGTCCAACTCCCGTGCGTACGCGGCGTCCTGCCACACCTGCGCCGCGAGGCGGGCCGTGCGGCGCAGTGCGTCGTACGCGTAGCCCTGTGCCTCGGACACGGCGATGGGGCCTGCCGCTTGGGTGCCGTCCTTGAAGCAGATGGCGCCTGCGGAGTCCTTCCAGTTCTGGTTGACGAGACCGTTCGGGTCCGGCTCGTACACGAGCCAGCCGTGCTCGCGCAGGCCGCCGTCGCCGAGCATCCAGTCGACGGCGGAGCGCGCGTGCGTCTCCAGACGGGCAGAGAGCGCCGCGTCCTTCGTCGCCTCGAAGTGGGCGTGCAGGAGCACCAGGAACAGCGGCGTCGCGTCGATCGTGCCGTAGTAACGCCCGTACGGCACCTGCCCGAAGTGGGCGAGCTCGCCGCGCCGCGTCTCGTGCACGATCCGGCCGGGCTGCTCGCCGCGGAACGCGTCGTACTCCCGTCCCTGTGTGGCGGCGAGCGCGCTGAGCGTGCCGGCCGCGAGGGCGGGCCGGTAGGGGAGCATGAAGTACGAGGTGAGCAGCGAGTCCCGGCCGAACAGAGTGAGGAACCACGGCACACCGGCCGCCGGGATGCTGACGGGATCGCCGTCCACGCCGGGGGCGGAGATCGTCAACAGGTCGAGATCCGCGAGCCCTTGGGCGCACGCCCTGTCCAAGTCGTCGGATACATCGATGAGTTCGGCCTCGCCGCCGCGCACCCGCTCCGCCGCGAGCTGCGGCCCGCCGTGCGGATGCGCCGCGACGTTCAGCCGCAGCTCGGCCCGGCCGTGCGGCGCCAGGGCGAGCCGCCACACCAGCTCGTACGGTCCGTCGCCGCGCACGGAGTCCGGCGCGGGGGTCGCGGACACGACGGTGCGGGAGTGCCAGTCGGCCCTGCGGTAGTCGAACTCGACGCCCGTGTCCGTGCGGTGAGCCGTGCGCTCCGCACCGGGCTTGGGGTAGCTGCGCTCGTCCGCGCGCAGCTCGAAGGTGTCGGCGAAGTCGGCGTCCGCGGTGATGACGACCTCGGCGACGAGCGGGTCGGGACTGTTGCTGACCAGCTGCAGGGTGTCCGTGAACTCGCCTGCATTGACCGTCTGTTGGCGGAACACGGTGTACGTGGGCGGTGCGTCCCGGGTCCCTTCCGGGGTGAGTACGCACTCCCCGGCCGACCCGACGGGGGAGAGCACGACGGGCGCGGTGCCGTCGACGGCGAGCTGCCAGCGGCTCAGATGCCGGGCGTCGCGCACGAACATCCCGTCCGGCGTGGCCCCGCGCGTACCGGTGACACCGCCGTCCGAATCGACGTGCGCGAACGTGGCGTCGCGCACGAGTTGAGCGCGTTGGGCGGCGCCGCTCATCGGGCTGCCTCCTCGGAGTTCAGCAGGTCAAGGGCGAGCGCGGCCGTCCAGGAGAACGAGCGCGCCCCGCGCGCCGCGCCCGTCGTCGGGTCGACGTACTCCGCGAAGCCGGACGCGCCCGCCGTGTCGAGGAGCGCGGCGCGGATCCGGTCGGCGTGCAGGTGCCGGCCGTGGGTGCGCAGGCCGCGCTCGATGAGCCACGCGGTGTTGAACCAGGCGGGGCCCCGCCAGTACCGGGTCGGGTCGAAGGCCGGGCCCGTCAGGTCGTAACTCGGCACGAGGGCCGTGGAGTCGGCGTGGAACGCCGGGCCGTCCAGCGTCGCCACCAGACGGTCCACGACCTCCTCGGGCAGAGCGGGCGCGAGCAGCGGGACGAGCCCCGCCACACTGCGCGCCGGCACGAAGGTGTCGTCGACCAGGTCGCGGGCCCGGAACAGGCCGGCCTCGTCGTCCCACAGACGTGTCACGAGCGCGTCGGTGAGCTTCGCGGCCTGCGCCTCGTGGGCGGCCGCGTCGCCGCCCACGCAGCCCGCGATCTCGGCGAGCGCCAGCTCGCTCGCGATCAACAGGGCGTTCATGCACGGGTCTTCGAGCCGGAAGGGGTGCTCGGCCGCACGGTCGTCGTACCCCGCGTCGCGGTAGTCGACGGCGAGCCGCACATAGCGGCCGTAGTCGAGGTCCGTGGGGCGGTCCGCCGGGTGGCCGTGGTCGAGGTCGGCGCGCCGGTAGCTGCCGGGGTCCGCGGGAATGATGCGGGCCAACGGTGCGTCCCAGCAAGGGCTGTTGTCCATGCCGGGCTCCCACGGGTGCACGATCGCCGCGAGGCCGCCGCCGCCCAGGTCGCGCCGGTCGAGCAGGTAGCGGTGCCAGGCCACGAGGCGCGGATACATCCGGTTCAGGAAGCCGCGGCGGCGCGACTCGGCCGGGTCGGCGCGGTGCACGAGCCAGGCGGCCAGCGCGTGCACGGGCGGCTGGACGATGCCCGACGTCTCGGGCGAGAGGGGCGCGCCCACCCCGGCGCCCGCCGTGGACGAGCGCCAGAAGTCGGGGCTCGGGAAGTATGCCCCGTTCGGCACCGCCGAGTTGAACACGATGTGCGGGACACGGCCGTCGCCCCACTGCGCCCCGAGCAGCGACTCCAGCTCGCGCTGCGCCCGGCGCACGGACAGGTGCCGCAGGCCGATCGCGATGAACGCGGAGTCCCAACTCCACTGGTGCGGATACAGGGTCCGGGACGGCACGGTGCTCGTGCCCACCCAGTTGTCGAGGAGGACCCGGCCCGCACCGCGCCGCAGGGTCAGGTCCGCGGCGGCGGTGCGGGCGGGCCCGTCGAGAAGAGCGGTCACGCGCCGGACCCCTTGAGGAACGCGGGCACGGACCGGACCGCCTCGACGGGGTCGCCGGTCAGCCGGCACTCGGCCGCGAGGTACCCCTCGTAGCCGGCGGTGTGCAGGGCGCCCAGCCATGCCTGCCAGTCGAGGTGTCCCGCGCCCGGCTGGAAGCGGTTGGAGTCCGACACCTGGGCGTGCCCGATGTAGGGGGCGTGGGTGAGGATCGCCTGCGCGGGGTCGGTCTCCTCGATGTTCATGTGGTAGCTGTCGATGCCGATCCGGACCGAGTCCAGACCGACCTCCTTGATCAACTCGGCTGCCTGCTCAAGGCGGTTGACCATGTGGTCCTCGTACCGGTTGAGCGGTTCGAGGTAGAGCGTGACGCCCTCGGCGGACGCGTGCTCGCCCAGCTCGGTGAGCCCTTCGAGCAGGACCTCGCGGTCCCGCTCCTCCGAACGCGGCGGCTCGAACGGGGGCAGCCGGCGCGAGAACATCCCGTACGAGGCCGGGGTCTGCGCGCCGAGCCCGCCGATCTCGGCGATGACGGAGAGCTGCGACTTCATCTGGACGATCGCGTCGCGGCGCAGCTCGTCGTCGAAGGCGCCGAAGAAGTGCAGCATCTCGACGCACACGGTCGGCATGACCACGCCGTCCTTGAGCGCCTGCTTCAACTCCGGGAGCCGGGAGGCGAAGTGCAGGTCGCCCTTGGCGCGCAGCTCGATGGCCCCGTACCCGGCGCCCTGCGCGAACTCCCACTTCTCCTGGAGGCTCTCGCCGGGCAGCAGCTGTTCCTGGGCAGCGATCTTCAGCATGTCTTTTCTCGGTACCTCTCAGGCCCTGCGGGCCGTCTCAGGCCCATGGGGCGTCTCGGCCCTGGGGCCTGTCATGTGGATCGGGCCGGCGTCTCGAAACGTCTCAGAATTCCAGGACGACCTGGAGGGCGTCCGCGGGCCGCTCGTCGAGCAGGACGTACGCGTCGGCCGCGTCCGCGACCGGGACGACATGGCTGACCAGCGACTCCACGTCCACCTGGCCCTCGGCGACGAGCCGCAGGAACGTCTGCTGGAGGCGCTCCACGGTCCAGCGGCCGGACAGCTGTGCCGGGACGCCGCCGATCTGGGAGCAGACGATCTCCACGCGGTTGTGGTGGAACTCGTCGCCGAGCCGCAGGCCCATGCCGTCGCCCTGGTAGAAGCCGGAGGCGACGACGCGGCCGCCGACGGTCACCGAGCGCACGGCCTGGTGCAGCGCCGGGTAGACGCCGCTGATCTCGATGGCGAGGTCGGTGCCGCGGCCGCCGGTGGCCTCGCGGATGCGCTCGGCGACCGCGTCGGTGCGGGCGTTGAGCGTGGCGTGGGCGCCGTACTTCTTCGCCGATTCCAGGCGGGTGTCCATCGCGTCGACCGCGGTGACACGGGCGCCGCTGAGCTGGGCGAGGCGGGTGGCGATCAGGCCGATGACGCCCTGGCCGAACACGGCGACGTCCTCGCCGAGGTTGATCCCACCGGCCAGGACCGCGTTGTACGCGATGGCGCCGACGCGGGCGAAGGCTCCGGCCAGCGGTTCGAGGCCCGCGGGGAGCGTGTGGCCGATCATGCGCTCGGCGGGGACGATGCCCTCGCTGCGGTGGCCCCAGATGCCCCACACGAGGTCGCCGACCTCGGGCATGCCGGGCGTGCCGACCAACTCGGGGGAGACCTCGGTGACTTCGCCGACCTCGGAGTAGCCCCAGCCGACGACCGGGTACGAGATGCCGGCCTCGTCGTCGCGGAAGAGGCGGGCCTCGGCGTCCCAGGTCCGGGTCAGATAGGGGTTCGTGCCGCGGTAGGCGGTCAGCTCCGTGCCGGCCGATATGCCCGAATAGCGGGTGTGGACGCGCAAGTGGCCCGGCGGCAGCTCCAGGCTTTCGTGCTCGGCCACCTCCACCTGGCGGGGACCTGTGAATTGAACGACGCGTTCCACGGACGGCTCCGAAAAAGGGTGGTGTGCCTGTTGGTTGAGTCGACAATATCCGCAACTTATGTCTTGTCAACAGGCAAAAGTAGTGCTGAGATGCGTGCTTGATAGACGTAAGTCGGCGATGGGGACGGTAATGCGCACCAGGACGCGGCGGTCGAGGGCGATCGCGGTCGGCGCCACGACAGCCTTGGGCATAGGAATGCTCACCGGCTGCTCGAGCAGCACAGGGCCCGGCACACCGGACCGTGAGATCACCGTGTGGTCCCAGGAGAATCTCCCGGACCGCGTCGCGGCGACGCAGAAGATCATCGACGGCTTCGAGAAGAAGACCGGCGTCAAGGTCCATCTCGTCGGCGTCGACGAGGGGCAGATGCCCCAACTGATCATGTCCGCCGCGGCCTCGGGTCATCTGCCCGACGTGATCGGCGCCGCCCCCATGGGTCAGACCTGGCAGATGTACAGCAACGGCCTGCTCAACACGGACATACCCCAGCAGATCGTCAAGAAGCTGGGCCGGGGAACGTTCGACAAGAACGCCCTCAAGCTCACCAGCGACGGCAAGGTCAGCCTCGGCGTCCCCTCCGACGCCTGGCTTCAGCTCCTCGTCTACCGCAAGGACGACTTCGCCAAGGCGGGCCTCAAGAAGCCGGACACGTACAACAAGCTCGTCACGGCCGCCAAGAAGCTCACCACCAAGGGGCACGACGGCGTCTCCGCCGCCACCGACCCCTCGGACGTCTTCACCTCGCAGAGCTTCGAGAGCCTCGCGCTCGCGAACGACTGCCAGCTCGTCGACGGCCACGGCAAGGTCACCCTCGACTCCCCGCAGTGCGTCAAGGCGTTCCACACCTACGACCAACTGGCGCGCGAGTACGGAGCCCCCGGCACCCAGACCGTCGACTCGACGCGCGCCACCTACTTCGCGGGCCGCTCGTCCATGATGATCTGGTCCTCGTTCCTCCTCGACGAGCTGGCGGGCCTGCGCAAGGACGCCCTGCCGAGCTGCCCGCAGTGCGACGGCAAGGACAAGCAGTTCCTCGCCGACAACACCGGCATCGTCACCGCGCTCAAGGGCGCGAAGGAGAGCAAGGCCGCGCAGTTCGGCGAGATCACCTCCTGGGTCACCACCAAGACCGCCGAGACGGACGCCTCCCGCGAGTTCATCGAGTACATGATGGGCAGCGGCTACGAGTCCTGGTTCGGACAGGCCCCCGAGGGCAAGATCCCGGTCCGCCGCGGCACCGCCGCCGAGCCCGAGAAGTACATGGCCGCCTGGCGGCACAGCAAGATCGGCGTCGGCGAGCGCAAGCCCCTCGACGAGGTCTACTCGCCGAAGGTCCTCGACCAACTGGCCGCCGGTATCGGTGACTTGCGCCGCTGGGGCATAGAGCAGGGCGAGGGCGCCCTGGTCGGCGCCACCAACGGCGAACTGCCGGTACCGAAGGCCATCGGATCCATGACCGCGGGCCAGACCTCACCCCGCGAGGCCTCGCGCGAGGCCGAGGAAGAGGTGGCCGCCCTGAAGAAGTCCCTGCAATAGCCCTGCAGCAGCGGCCCGTCCCGGCCCTTCCTCGCCCTCCCTCGTGACCTTCTCGTCGAAAGCCTCCCCATGACTACAGCCACCTCCAGCGCGAAGCAGCGCACCAACCCGCCGGACGGATCCCCGGCACCCTCCGGCGGTCGCCGCCCCCGCAAGCCGATGACCGCGAGCCGCCGCACCAACAGGGCGGGCCTCGCCTTCGTCAGCCCCACCTTCCTCGTCGTCCTCGTCGTCGTGGTGCTGCCGATCCTGTGGACGGTGCTGCTCGCCTTCCAGCGCGCCAAGCTCGTCGACATCCAGGGCATGGGCCTGTTCGGCAACTGGAGCCTGCGCAACTTCTCGCAGGTCTTTGACTCCGCGGGCTTCTGGTCCAGCCTCGGCACCACGCTCCTCTACACCGTCGGCGCCACCTTCGGCTCCGTCGCCCTCGGCCTGATCGCCGCGCTCGCCCTGCGCAAGCCCTTCCGGGGGCGCGGCCTGCTGCGCGCCGCGATGCTGCTGCCGTACGTGGCGCCGGTCGTGGCCGTCGCGTTCGTGTGGGAGGTCGCGCTCAGCCCGCAGTACGGCATCGTCAACGAATGGGGCCAGAAGCTCTTCGGCTGGGACGACCCCATCGCGTTCCTGTCCACGCGCGAGTACGAAGTCCACCTGCTGGGCCTGCACTTCGACATCCCGCTCGCCCTGCTCACAGTGATCGCCTTCGAGTGCTGGCGCTACTTCCCGTTCGCCTTCCTCTTCATCCTCGCCCGCCTCCAGGCGGTCCCGGACGGCCTGGAGGAAGCCGCGAAGGTCGACGGCGCCACCCCCACCCAGCGCTTCCGGCACGTCATGCTGCCGCAGCTCATGCCGGTGATCGCGCTGCTCTGCGTGCTGCGCTTCATCATGACGTTCAACAAGTTCGACGACGTGTACCTGCTGACCGGCGGCGGGGCCGGCACCGACGTCGCGGCCGTGCGCGTCTACGACTTCCTCACGTCGCGCTACGACGTCGGCGCCGCGGCCGCCCAGGCCCTCGTCCTGGCCGTCGCGCTCATGGTCCTGCTGGGCCTGTACTTCAAGTTCTTCGGCAACAAGGTCCAGGAGGAGTCGTGACCAGTACCAGTACGCGTACCGGTAGGCCGGCCATGACGCGCGCCCAGTTCGAGGAGCGGTTCTTCGGCGTCGCACGCTGGGTCGTGATCGCGTTCCTCGCGCTGATCACGATCGTGCCCTTCTACTACATGCTGCTGCTGTCGGTGAAGCCGATCGACGCGCTGCTCCTCGACCCCGGCTCCCTGTGGGTGTCGGCCAAGCAGTTCACCCTCGACACGTACACCGAGGTGCTGCGCTCCACGGACGACGGCGGCCAGGGCTTCCTCCAGCTCCTGAAGAACTCCGCCCTGGTGTCCCTCGGCACGGTCGCCCTGACCCTGCTCGCGGCCGTCCCCGGCGCGTACGCCATCAGCCGCCTCAAGTTCTTCGGCAACCGCCAGGTCAGCGCGCTGTTCCTCGCGGTCTACATGTTCCCGTCGACGCTGCTCGCGGTGCCGCTGTTCGTGATGTTCGCGAAGATCGGCCTGTCGTCGAGCCTCGTGGGCCTGGCGATCGTCTACGTGGCGCAGACGGTCCCGGTCGCGATCTACATGCTCAAGAACTACCTGGTCACCATCCCGTACTCGATCGAGGAGGCGGCGGCGCTCGACGGCTGCAGCCGCCTGCAGACGGTCCGGAAGGTCATCCTCCCGCTGGCCCTGCCGTCCCTCATGGCGACCGGCCTCTACGTGTTGATGATCGCGTGGAACGAATTCCTCTTCGCGCTCCTCTTCCTGGCCGCCGACCCCGGCAAGTGGACGGTGTCGCTCGGCCTCGCCCAGCTGTCGAACGGCATCGAGGTGTCGAAGACGGTGCTCATGGCCGGGTCCGTGGTCCTGACGATCCCCGTGGTAATCCTGTTCTTCGCCGCGGAACGCCTGCTGACCGAGGGTCTGACCGCCGGCGCGGACAAGAGCTGACCAGGGGAACGACCCAGGTGAACAGGGGGAAGAAGACGATGAGCACGCCAAGCCCGGCGAGCGCGGGCCGGCTGCTGCAGCTGATCCGCGGCGGCCAGGCCAACACCCGCGCCGAACTGCAACGCGCGACCGGCCTGTCCCGCTCCACGGTGGGGCTCCGCCTCGACGAACTCGACCGGGCGGGCTGGCTCCGCCAGGACACCGGCACGTCCACCGGCGGGCGGCCCTCGCACCGCATCGTCTTCGACCCCGGCCACGCCGCCGTCCTGGCGGTGGACCTGGAGACCCGGTACGCGCGCGTGGCCGTGCTCGACCTCGGGGGCACGGTCCTCGCGGAGCGGACCGTCGACCTCGACATCGGCGACGGCCCCGACCGGGTCCTCGACGGGCTGGCCCGCTGCTTCCCGGAGCTGCTGGCCACCTCCGGCACCCCGGCCGAGCGGGTCTGCGGCATCGGCCTGTCGGTGCCGGGCCCGGTGGACTGGGAGACGGGACAGATCGTCCAGCCGCCGATCATGCCGGGCTGGGACCGCTTCCCGGTCAGGGAACGCATGCAGGAGGCCTACGCCGAGCGTGTCGGCGCCTCGATGGAGGACACGACGGGCGGCCGGCCGATCCCGGTCTTCGTCGACAACGACGCCAACTTGATGGCCCTGGCCGAACAGCAAGCAGGCCACCCCGACTGCTCGGCCTTCGTCCTCATCAAGGTCTCCACCGGCATCGGCGCGGGCGTCGTCGTCAACCACGAGATCTTCCGCGGCATCGACGGCGGCGCGGGCGACATCGGCCACATCCGTCTCCACGACAAGCCCGACGCCCTGTGCATGTGCGGGTCCTACGGCTGCCTGGCGGCGGTGGCCAGCGGCCGCGCGCTCGCCAAGGACCTCTCCAACCTGGGCATGGACGTGGCCTCGGGAGCGGACGTCAAAGCCCTCCTGGAACAGGGCAACCCTGACGCGGTCCGCCTCGCCCGCGCGGCGGGACAGCGCGCAGGCGAAGTCCTGGTCACGGTCGTCACCCTCCTCAACCCCGGCGTCCTCATGCTCGCCGGCGACCTGGCGGGCATCCCCTTCCTCACCGGCGTACGCGAACTCCTCTACCAGCGCGCCATGCCCCGCACCACCGCCCACCTCGACGTCGTCACCTCCCGGCTCGGCGACCACGCGGGCCTGATCGGCGCGGCGGCGATGGTCGTCGACGTCCTCTACGCCCCCGAACGCGCGGACGCCCGCCTGCGCGCGCTCGACGCATCCGACGACGCACAAGAACCGCAAGGAACGCAGTGACAGACAACGCCGCATGGCCCCACGACCCCGTCCGGGTCGCACTCGTCGGCGCGGGGCCCTGGGCCCGCACCATGCACGCCCGCATGCTCGCCGCGGGCCCGGAGACCCGGCTGACCGCCGTCTGGGCCCGCCGGGCGGACGCGGCCCGCGCGACGGCCGAACCCTATGGCGCGGCGGTGGCCGACAGCTTCGACGAACTCCTCGACACCTGCGAGGCGGTCGCCTTCGCCGTACCACCTTCGGTGCAGGCGGAGTTGGCACCGAGAGCGGCGAAGGCAGGCAAGGCACTGCTCCTGGAGAAGCCCCTCGCCCTGGACCTCGCGTCGGCCGAACGCATGGTGGACGCGATCGACGAGGCGGGCGTCGTCTCCCAACTCGTCCTGACGAAGCGCTACCACCCGACGACGCGCACTTTCATCGAGCAGGCGCAGGGGATGTCGGTGACGGGCGCCCGCTCCTGCTACCTCCACGGAGCCTTCCTGGGCGGCGACTTCGCCACGTCCTGGCGCCTGGAACACGGCGCCCTCTACGACCTGGGCCCCCACCTCCTCGACCTCCTCGACGCGGCGGTCGGCCCGATCGCCTCCATCCGCGCCACGGGCGACTCCCGCCGCTGGCTGGAACTGACCTGCGAACACGAGAACGGCGCGGTGAGCCAGGCGTCCCTGTCCGGCTCCGTGGCCCGCGACCGCGCCCTCACCCGAGTCGAACTCTTCGGCCCGGGACCGGAGTTGACCTACGACACGGCAGACATCAACCACGAGGAATGCTGGCCGATCCTGCGACGCGAGTTCGCGGAGTCGGTACGGCGTCGGCGCTCCGGCGACCTGGACGCACGGCGGGGCCTGCACTTGCAGCGCTTGCTGGAACAGGCCTCACCAAGCCACTCCGCCCAATAAAGCCCCTCCGGCGATTGAGGAGCGGGGCCCGGGGCGGAGCCCCGCGACCTCAACCCCGCCGCAGCGAAACCATTGACCCGCACAAAACCAAGTGGCATCGTTCCCACATGGGATCGATGCCACACCGGCGGATAACCGAGGACGTCTTCCGCTTCGAAGACACCTGCCACGTCTACGTACTCCGCAACGACCGCGAAGCCGTCCTCATCGACTTCGGCACGGGCCAAGTCCTCGACGAACTCGCCGCCCTGGGAATCGACCAGGTGACGGACGTCCTCGTCACCCACCACCACCGCGACCAGGTCCAGGGCCTGGCCCGCGCCGCCCGCGAGGGCATCCGGATCTGGGTCCCCCCGGTGGAACGCGACCTGATCGACGCGGTCGACGAGCACTGGCGCACCCGCCCCCTGGACAACGACTACGACGTGCGCCAGGACCGCTTCTCGCTCCTGAACCAGGTCCCGGTCACCGGCACGGTCGCCGAGTACCGCACGGCCCGCCACGGCGCGTTCGACATCCATACGCTGCCGCTGCCGGGCCACACGGTCGGCTCGGTCGGCTACGTCGTGGACGTCAACGGCCGCCGCCTCGCCTTCACCGGCGATCTGATCCACGGCGAGGGGCGGGTCTGGTCCCTCGCCGCGACCCAGTGGGCGTACACCGGCTGGCACCCGAACGCAGGCGTGGAGGGCGCGGCGGCCACGATCCTCTCCTGCATCCAACTCATGGACCACGCTCCGGAGTTGCTGCTCCCGTCCCACGGTGACACGGTCACGGACCCACCCGCCGCGGTGACCCGCCTGCGCACCCACCTCCAAGAGCTCATCGACATGCGGCGCCCCACCCCCTGGGAACCCGAGCCGATGCTCGCGAGTCCCTGGAAGCCGGTCACCCTGCATCTCCTGCGCAACGTCACGAGCATGGCCAACTCCTACGCCCTGCTCTCCGACAGCGGCACCGCCCTCCTCATCGACTTCGGCTTCGACCTGACGACCGGCCTGCCGGGCGGCCACGACCGCTCCTCCCGCCGGCCGCTGCTCGCCTCGATCGAGGCGCTGCGCCGCGACCACGGCATCGAGCGCGTCGACGTCGCCCTGCCGACGCACTACCACGACGACCACGTCGCCGGTTTCAACCTGCTCCGCGAGGTGCACGGCACCCAGGTCTGGGCCCCCGCCCACATCGCCCCCGTGCTCGCCGCGCCCACCCGCTGGGACCTGCCCTGCCTCTGGTACGACCCGATCCCGGTCGACCGTTCGCTGCCGGACAACGGCACCGTGCGCTGGCGCGAGTACGAGATCGGCGTCCACGAACTGCCCGGCCACACCCTCTACGCGGCCGCGTACTCCTTCACCGTCGACGGTCGCCGGGTCATCGCCACGGGCGACCAGCAGAACACCGCGTGGGCCCCCGGCGGCGGGCAGCCGGAGCTGCTCAACTACCAGTACCGCAACCGCTTCCGCATCGACGACTTCGTGCGCAGTGCCGAGCTGTACCAGCGGCTGCGCCCGGAAGTGATGATCAGCGGACACTGGCAGCCGTTCGAGGTGAACGACGCCTACCTCGACATGCTGTCCACGGAAGGCGCACGCCTGGCCCGCCTGCACCGTGAACTGCTGCCGCGCGACGTCGACTTCGAGGCGGAGGGATTCGGCGCACGGATCTTCCCGTACCGCAGTGCGCCCGCGCCGGGCGGCACGGTGCCGCTCACGGTCGAGGTGCGCAACCCGTTCCCCCGGGCGGAGACGGCACGGCTCGAACTGGTCGTCCCATCCGGCTGGAGCGCCGATCCACCGGTACGCCAACTCAAGCTGGGCGGGCGGGAGGTGGCCGAGGCGCGGTTCACCCTGCGGGTGCCCGCCGATGCCCCGGCGGCGGAGCGGATGCGGGTGGCGGTGGACCTGGCGGTGGGACAGATGACGTTCGGACAGCAGGCGGAGGCATTGGTGAGCGTGCGATGACGACAACAACATCCGTACACGGCACGTACGTCGAAGGAGCCGTGGAGGTGCGGGCCGCAGGCTGGCGTCTGACCGTTGCCTCTGACGGTCAGTCCGCCGAACTGCGCACGACCGACGTCTCCGTGGCGCACCATCCCGTCCACCTCGAACTCGCCGGAGCCCTCGACCGGACCGACCGCACCGACGAGACGCTGTCCGTCGAGGCGCCGGTGCTCGACGTCACAGGACCGCATCCGGTGATCACAATCGGCCGCCGCAGCAGCGCCTGGCGCGCGGCCCGCACCACGATCACCTGCACGCCGCGAGGCCCCGTCCTCAGCTGGGAGGTCGAGGGCGAAGGCACCTTGCGGCAGAGCCTGTTGCTCGCCGGGCGTGCCGCGCTCGGCGGCCGTGGCGGCGGGCTGCGCCCGAGCGGTCACGCCTGGCGGACGCTCTTCACGCCGAACCCGGGACCGCCCCGCCGCCTCACCCGGGGCGCGGGCGAGAGCGCCGTCATCGGAGTGTGCGGCGACGCCCGCCCCGGCCGCGGCCACTGGTTCTTCACGCCCGCCCCGCTCGCCCTCGCCCTGACCGAGGACCGCATCGACGACGCCGCCGACCCGGCTGCGACCGAGGCGCCGCACGGCTGGTGGACCGTATCGGCCGGAGCGCCCCGCGACGCCCTGACCTTCACCGAGCTGACGTACGTGCCCTCCGGCGGCGGCTTCCACCTGGCCCTCTCCTACGAGGGACACACCCGCGTCGACGGCGTGCACCGCTCGCCCTCCGTGCTCGTCTCGCCCGGCCACCCGGACCCGTACACGGGCCTGCGCGCCCACCGCGACTGGCTGGAGCGCGAGGGCTGGACCGCGCACCCGCGCACCGCCCCCGAGGACCGCCCCGCGTGGTGGACGGAGCCGATGTTCTGCGGCTGGGGCGCCCAGATGGCCCGTTCCCGCGCCACCGGCACACCCGCCCCCGCACTGAGCACGCGGGCCGAGTACGACGCACACCTGGACCACCTCGAACACCACGACCTCGTACCGGGAACCGTCGTCATCGACGACAAATGGCAGCAGCAGTACGGCAATTGGCTACCCGACGAGACCCGCTGGCCCTCGCTCAAGGAGTGGATCGCCGCCCGTCACGCCCGCGGCCAGAAGGTCCTCCTGTGGTGGCGGGCCTGGGCCACCGAGGGTGTCCCCGACGCACTGTGCGTGCGCACCGCGGACGGGCACCCCGTCACCCTCGACCCGACCCACCCCGAGGCCCGCGAACTCCTGGCCGAGAACATCCGGACCATGCTGTCGCCCGAAGGCCTCGACGCCGATGGGCTGAAGATCGACTTCACCGCCGACACCCCGACGGGCGAAGGCCTGCGCAGCCACGACGGCGACGTATGGGGGATCGCGCTCCTGCACGCGTACCTGGAGGTCGTGTACGAGGCCGCCAAGGCCGCGAAACCGGACGCGCTCGTCGTCACCCACACCCCGCACCCGGCCTTCGCCGACGTCACCGACATGATCCGGCTCAACGACATGCTCCGCCTCGACGACCCGGACCCGTATGCGCGCGTGGTGCCGCAGATGCGGCTGCGCGCGGCCGTCGCCTCTGCCGCCTGCCCCGAGACACCCGTCGACACCGACGACTGGTGCCCGCCCGACCGCGAACAGTGGCGCGCGTACACCGGGATGAAGGACGAACTCGGTGTCCCGGCGCTCTACCTGAGCACCCATGTGGACCGGACCGGCGAGCCGCTGGAGGACATCGACTACGCTGCGTTGCGGACGATGTGGGCCCGATGGCGCGGACGTGACGGGCCCGGGGGTGGCACGGCGGGGCCGAAAAGGCCGGCGGGGGCGACGGGAAGGACGGCCTGATGGCGAACGGGGCGGCGGCTGTGCGTGGCGGCGGTTCGGGCGGCAGGCGTGCGCGGGCGACCCTGCGCGATGTCGCCGAAGCCGCGGGAACCTCGCGCTCCACGGCCTCCCGGGCGCTCGGCGGGCACGGTTATGTCGCCGACCACATCAAGGAGCGGGTCGAGGCCGCCGCCGAGCGGCTCGGCTACGTACCGGACGTGTCGGCGCGCACCCTGAAGGGACGCAGCAGCGGTCTGGTGGGCGTCCTCGTCTCCGACCTGCGCAACCAGTTCTACGCCGAGCTGGCCGCGGGGGTCGAGCACACGTTGTCCGCCGCCGGGTACCAGATGGTGCTCGTCGACGACCACGCCGACGAGGAGCGGGCCGCAGCGGGGGCGCGCGCCTTCCTGGCGATGCGGGCGGACGGGGTGCTGCTCACGCCCGTCGCGCGCGGGGCCACCGAGACCCTCGTCGGGCACGGCGTCCCGGTCACGGAGCTGGACCGCAGGTCGGGGGTGCGCGGCTGCGACGCCGTCGCCATCGACAACGAGCGGGGCGCGCGGCTCGCCGTGGAGCACCTGATCGGGCTCGGCCACCGTGACATCGGCATCGTCGTCGACGAGGTCCAGTGGGACACCGGGCGCAACCGACTCAAGGGCTATCGGGCGGCGCTGCGGGACGCGGGTCTGCCCGTGCCGCGCCGGCATGTCCTCGACCTGAGCCAGGGCGAGGACGACCAGGCCGCCCAGCTCGCCGCCTTCCTCGACGGAAGCCCGTCCCTGACCGCCGTGTTCGCCGCGAACAACGTCATGGCCGAGCTCGTCTGGCAGGAGCTCAAGCGGCGCGGCTGCGCCGTGCCGGAGGACTGCTCCGTGGTCTCGTTCGACGACCTGGCGTGGATGAAGATGGTCGAGCCCGGCCTGAGCGCCGTACGCCAGCCCGTGTTCGACCTCGGTGGGCGGGCCGCCGAGCTGCTGCTCGACCGGGTCGGGCGGGACGGGGCAGGAAGGGCCGAATCGGTCGTCCTGCAGCCGGAGTTGGTGCTGCGCGGCTCGACCGCGCCGCCCAAGAACTGACCCACCAGGCCCGTCAGGGACCCTCAAGACTGACCCACCAGGCCCGCCAGGGACCCTCAAGAACTGACCCACCAGGCCCCTGGAACCGGCACCACCCGGACCCACCGCTCAATTCCAGCAACTGCCCGGCCGAAAACCGTTGACGCTCGGACCGCATGTGGCTACGTTCTCACATGGGATCGATGCCACACCGGGGACGTCGCCAGTCAGCAGGACGCCGGTGGACCAGAGCCGGATCCCCTTCCCCTCGTGTAGCCAGCCACTCAAAGGAGAGATGATGGCGGCACCACCCCAGCGCATACGCCGTAAGGCGGCGGGACTCGCCGCGGCGTTCGCCCTGCTGCCGGCGCTGTCCGGCTGCGGCGGCGTGAGCGTGGCCGACAGCGGCAACTCCACCTTCACCACCATGGGGTTCATGCAGTCCGACGCCCTCGCGAGCGACCGCATGGACGCGGCGCGCAAGGCGCTCGCACCCGACGGCCTGCACATCCAGGTCAACGAAGGCGCCTTCGACTCGCAGCAGTTCCTCTCCGCCGTCGCCGCGGGCGACGCCCCCGACGCGGTCGTCATGGACCGCACCCTCGTCGGCGGCTACGCGGCCCGCGGAGCGCTCATGCCGCTGACCGACTGCCTCAAGCGTGAACACATCGACACCGGCGGCTACGTGCGGACGGCCATCGACGAGGGCTCCCTCGACGGCACGGTGTACGCGCTCCCGGACTCGTACGACAGCCGGCTGCTGCTCACCAACGACAAGGTGCTCAAGGACAACGGCACCAGCGCCGCCCAGTTCTCCACGGGCAACTGGAAGAAGCTGGAGGCGACGACGCGCACGCTGCAGAAGCGCAGCGGCGGCAAGCTCACCCGGATCGGCTTCGACCCGAAGATCCCCGAGTTCTTCCCGATGTGGGCCAAGGCCAACGGCGCCGACCTGATCAGCGCCGACGGACGCACCGCCGAGCTGAACGACCCGAAGGCCGTGCAGGCCCTCACGTACGCGGTGAAGCTGGTCGACGCGCAGGGCGGCTGGGGGAAGCTGAAGGCGCTGCGCGACTCCTTCGACATGTTCGGCGCGAAGAACGAGTTCGTGCGCGAACAGCTCGGCTCCTTCCCGATGGAGGACTGGTACGTCAACGTCCTCGCCGGTTCCTCGCCCAAGATCGACCTCGCGCCCGACGTGTTCCGCGACCGCAAGGGCAAGCCGCTCAACTGGTCGTCAGGACTCGGCTGGGCGATCCCCAAGAACGCCAAACACCCGGACGCCGCCTGCGAGTTCATCAAGACGATGACGTCGACGAAGACGTGGGTGCACGCCGCGCGGGCCAAGGCGAAGGAGACGCGCGCGAGCGGCTCGCCCTATACCGGCGACGTCACCGGCAACCTCGCCGCGGACCGCATCATCGAGCGCGACGTCTGGAAGCCCACCGGCAACAAGGCCTTCGACAAGGCGACCCGGATCGTCTTCGACCTCTCCCGCAAGGGCTTCGCGGTCCCGTCCAACGCGGCGGGCAGCGAGTTCAAGGACGCCTGGCAGTCCGCGGTGAACCGGGTCCTCTCCGGAGAGCAGACCCCTCAGCAGGCCCTCGACCAGGCGCAGCGCAAGGCACAGAGCGCGCTCGACCTCGCCAACGAAGGACGTGAGTAGCGTGCAGTCCGTCCTCACCCCGAAGCCCCCGAAATCCCCGAAGTCCGGCAGGGCGGCGCGCACCCAGGACCCGGCCACCGGAAAGCCGAAGGCCGCAGGTAGTGCTCGGCGCCGCGAGATCTGGGCCGCGTACGGGTTCATCTCGCCGTGGATCATCGGCTTCGTCGTCTTCACCGCGGGACCGATGCTCGCCAGCCTCGTCCTGTCCTTCACCGACTACGACGCCATCGGCTCGACCCACAACGTCGGGTTCGCCAACTACCAGCAGCTCTTCGAGGACCCGCAGGTCGCAAAGTCGCTGATGAACACGCTGATCTTCGCCGTGCTGCGGGTGCCGCTCGCCATGGCGTTCGCGCTCGTGCTCGCCATGCTGCTGCTGAAGGTCGGCCGCACCGCCGGGTTCTTCCGCACCGTGTTCTATCTGCCCGTGATGACACCGCCGGTCGCCGTCGGCATCCTCTTCCTGCTCCTGTTCAACGGCAACGTCGGCCTGATCAACCACGTCCTCGGCTTCTTCGGCATCGAAGGACCGTCCTGGACCACCGACAGCTTCTGGGTGAAACCGGGCCTCGTGCTCACCAGCCTGTGGTCGGTCGGCTCCACCGTCGTCATCTACTTCGCGGCGCTGCGCAATGTCCCCAAGGACCTTTACGAAGCAGCCGAGTTGGACGGCGCGAGCCGCTGGACGTCCTTCCGGCACGTCACGCTGCCGCAGATCTCCGGAACGCTGTTCTTCACGCTGATCGTCAACACGATCGCCTCGCTGCAGACGTTCACGGAGGCGTACACCGCGTTCTTCGGCACCGCCACCACACAGTCGTACAGCAGCGACGCGGCCCTGTTCTACGTCGTCTACCTCTTCCAACAGGCCTTCCAGTACATGCACATGGGCTACGCCTCCGCCCTTGCATGGCTGCTGTTCCTGGTGATCCTCGTCATCACCATCATCCAGGCCAAGGTCAGCAAGCGGTTCGTCTACTACGAGGGTGACCAGCGATGACCCAGCTCACGATGCGTCCCGACACGAAGGAAGGCACCGCCAAGCGGGCGCTGCGCGTCGTCGGTGTGCTGCTCGCCTCCGTCGTCTTCCTCTATCCGTTCGTGTGGCTGATCAGTGCCTCGCTCAAGCCGTCCACCGACGTCTTCGACAACGCGCTGATCCCGCACGTGGTGCAGTGGTCGAACTACCAGGAGCTCTGGAAGGCGCTGCCGCTGTTCACCTGGATCGGCAACAGCGTCCTGGTGACCCTGGCAGCCGCCGTCACCGTCACGGTCAGCAGCGCCGTCGTCGCCTTCGGGTTCGCGTACTTCCGCTTCCCCGGCCGCGACGCCCTGTTCGCGCTCGTCATCGGCACGATGATGCTGCCGGCCGCCGTCACGATGGTGCCGCAGTACATGGTGTGGAACTGGCTGCACCTCGCCAGCTCCCAAGTCCCCTTGTGGGCGCCGAACTTGTTCGGCAGCGCCTTCTACATCTTCCTGCTCCGCCAGTTCTTCCTCGGCCTGCCGCGCGAACTCTTCGAGGCGGCCCGCGTCGACGGCGCGGGCTACTGGACGCTGTTCTGGCGGATCGCGGCGCCACTGTGCCGCCCCGCCCTCATCGTCACCTTCATCTTCGAGGTCCAGGCCTCCTGGACGGACCTCGTGCGTCCCCTCATCTATCTGCGCGACCCGCAGCTGTACACGGTGCCCCGCGGCCTCAAGGCCGTCCTCGACCAGTTCGGCGACGGCGGCGAGATGCGCTGGGAGATCGTCTGCGCGGCCAGCGTCGTGGTCACCGTACCGATGATCATCGCCTTCTTCGTCTGCCAGCGGCACTTCACGCAGGGCATCGCCACCACAGGAAGCAAGGGCTGAACAGTCACATGACCAACTCAAGCGTGCTCGCGCTCGACATCGGTGGCACCAAGCTCGCGGCCGGCGTGGTGCGGGAGGACGGCGAGGCGCTGTCGTTCCTGACTGTGCCCACCCGCGTCGAGCAGGGCCCCGCAGCCGCCCTCGACCGCCTCTTCACTCTCGGACGCGATGCGCTGCGGGCCGCCGGCATCGACCCGGACGACGCGCCGCGCGCCCTGCTCGGCTGCGGCATCGGCTGCGGCGGGCCGCTCGACTCCACGTCGGGCGTGCTCGTGGCGCCGCCGCACCTTCCGGGCTGGCTCGACATCCCCATCACCCAACTCGCATACGATGCCTACGGGTTGACGTCCGTCCTCGACAACGACGGTACGGCCGGCGCGGCGGGGGAGTGGCGATTCGGCGCCGGACGCGGCACCCGCCACCTCGTGTACCTCACCGTGTCCACCGGCGTCGGCGGCGGCTTCGTCGTCGACGGCCGCACCTACCGGGGCGCGGCGGGCAACGGCGGGGAGCCGGGACACATCACCGTCCGCTCCGAGGGCAGGACCTGCAAGAGCTGCGGGCGGGCCGGCTGCCTTGAGGCGTACGTGTCCGGCACCTCGATCGCCGAACGGGCCCGTGAGGCCCTCGTGTTCGACCGGCAGACCGTGCTCGCGGGGCTGCCGACCGACGGGATCACCGCCGCGGACGTGGCGCGTGCCGCCCGGGAGGGCGACGAACTCGCCGCCGAACTGTGGCAGGAGACCTGCGAACTCCTCGCCCAGGGCCTCGCCTCCATCGTCAACCTCTACGAGCCGGAGCTCGTCGTCCTCGGCGGCGGAGTCACCCGCTCCGGCGAACAACTCCTCGCCCCCGTACGGGAGAAGGTGGCCCGCCTCGCCATGGGTCCTGCCGCCGGAGCCGCCCGCATCGTGACCGCCACCGGCGGCGACAGGGCCGGGGTGCTGGGCGCCGCGGCCATCGCCTTCGAACGCCTCACGGAACACGACGGGTCCGCCGCGGGACTCGCCCGAGTCTGACCCCTTCCCTACCTCGCCGACTTCGCCGAACGCCCCGACGTCTCGCCTCTGGAGCACCATGTCCGCCCCGCCCACCGCCCGCCTCAGTCCGACGACCCAGATCGCCGAACACGTCGCCGCCGCACAGCGCCTGGAGGAGTTGCTGCCCACCCTGCGCACCGTCGGCGACGCGCTGATCGAGGTGTTCCGCCGCGGCGGCCGCCTCTACACCTTCGGCAACGGAGGCAGCGCCGCCGACGCACAGCACCTGGCGGGCGAGTTCATCGGCCGCTACCTGCGTGAACGCAAGGCGCTCCCCGCGGTCTCGCTCGTCACGGACCCCTCCGTCGTCTCCTGCATCGGCAACGACTACGCGTACGAGGAGGTCTTCGCCCGCCAGGTCGAGGCCCTCGTCACCGGCGACGACATGGTGGTCGGCTTCACCACGTCCGGGCGCTCCGCGAATGTCATCCGGGGCCTGGAGGAGGCGCGGAAGCGCGGCGCGCGCACCGTCCTGTTCGCGGGCGGTGACAACGACGGCATGCCCGCCGCCGTGCACGCCGACGACGTCCTCGTCGCCCCCGCGCACACCACCGCCCGTATCCAGGAGATGCATCTGACACTCCTGCACCTGCTGAGCGAGCACGTCGACGCCTGGGCCGCGGGCGCGGACGCCGACCACCTCCCGAACGACCACCACCAGCACGACCACCGCCCGGAGGCCGCCGTATGACCACCGCGAAGCCCAACTCCCGCGAGCGCACCCTGCACCTCGTCGGCAACGCCCACATCGACCCGGTGTGGCTGTGGCGCTGGCCCGAGGGTCTTCAGGAGATCCGGGCCACCTTCCAGTCCGCGATCGACCGCATGGAGGAGTACCCCGACTTCGTGTTCACCTGCGACTCCGTCATGTACCTGGAGTGGATCGAGCAGCACGACCCCGATCTGTTCGCCGCGATCCGCAAGCGGGTCGCCGACGGCCGCTGGCAGATCGTCGGCGGCTGGTGGATCGAGCCCGACTGCAACATCCCGTCCGGCGAGTCCTTCGTCCGCCAAGCCCTGTACGGGCAGCGGTACTTGATCGAGAAGTTCGGCGAGGCCGCCACGATCGGCTGCAACCTCGACCCGTTCGGGCACAACGCGACCATCCCGCAGATCCTCCGCAAGTCCGGGATGGACGGCTACATCTTCCTTCGCCCGGGCCCGCACGAGCAGGTGCTGCCCGGCCAGTTCTTCCACTGGGAGGCGCCCGACGGCTCCCGCGTGATGGCCTACCGGCTGCCCAACGAGTACTGCACGCCCGGCAAGGACATCGGCAACCACCTCGACAAATCCCTCGCGATGATGCCGCCGGACGAGCCCGAGCTGATGGTGTTCTACGGCGTCGGGAACCACGGCGGCGGACCCACCAAGGCCAACCTCGACTCCATCGCCCGCCTCGACGCCATCGGCGGCCTGCCCAAGCTCGAACTCTCCCACCCGGAGCGGTTCTTCGAGCGCGTCCGCGACCGCGAGGACGTCCCCGTGCACGCGGGCGAACTGCAACACCACGGCCCCGGCTGCTACTCCGCCCACTCCGGCGTCAAGGCGTGGAACCGCCGCGCCGAGAACGACCTCCAGCGCGCGGAGAAGTGGGCGTCGGTCGCGGCGGCCGTGGCGGGGGAGACGTACCCCGTCGAGAAGCTGACGGAGGCCTGGAAGCTCGTCCTGTTCAACCAGTTCCACGACATCCTCGCGGGGACGTCGATCCGCTCCGCCTACGACGACGCCCGCGACGACTACGGCCGCGCCCGCTCGATCGCCGCCGACGTCTTCAACCGGGCCACCCAGGCGATCGCCCGCCGCATCGACATCCCGCTCGCCGACGGCACCGTGCCCGTCGTCGTCTTCAACCCGCATCCGTGGGAGCTGGAGCAGGACGTCGAGGTCGAGTTCGCGCAGGCCGCCACCGTGCGCCTCACCGACCAGGACGGCCACCCGGTCCCTGTGCAGCTGACCCGGTCCGAGGCCAGCATGATGGGCAGCCGGGGCCGGCTGGCGTTCCGGGCCACGGTGCCGCCGCTCGGACACCGGGTGTACCACCTGCTGCCGGGCGCCGTGGACGCGGACGGCCCGGTCAGGGCGACCGACACGACCCTGGAGAACGAACACCTGCGCCTGGAGGTCGACCCGGCGAGCGGCTGGCTCACCTCCTTCGTCGACAAGTCGACCGGCGCCGAACTGATCCCCGCGAAGCCCGCCCCGCACGCCGTCGTCATCGACGACAAGAGCGACACCTGGGGCCACCGGGTGCGCGCCTACGACCAGGCCATCGGTTCCTTCACCGGCCGCCGCGTGCGCCTCGTCGAGTCGGGCCCGGTGCGCGCGGTGCTGCGCATCGAGTCCGCGTACGGCACCTCGCGCATGGCGGAGGAACTGGTGCTGTCGGCGGGCGCCCGCTCCGTCGAGGTGCGCACCGTCGTCGACTGGCACGAGCGGCTCAAGACGCTCAAGCTGCGCTTCCCGACGGCGCTCACCGACGTCACGGCCACGCACGAGATCCCGTACGGATTCATCGAGCGCACCCCCGACGGCACCGAGGAGCCCACCCAGGCGTGGGTCGACGTCACCGGCACCCTGCCCGGCGGCAAGCGTGCGGGACTCACCGTCGTCAACGACAGCAAGCACGGCCACGACGTCACCGGCGCCGAGATCGGCATGACGGCGCTGCGCAGCCCCGTCTACGCCTGGCACGAGCCGAAGATCCTCGACGAGGACGGCGTCTACGAGTACCTGGACCAGGGCCGCCAGGAATTCCGCTACGTACTGCTGCCGCACGGCGCGGACTGGCGCGCGGCCGACCCGGCACGCCGGGCCGCCGAGCTGAACCAGCCGTCGTTCGCGCTCCTGGAGACCTTCCACGAGGGACCGCTCGCCCAGTCGCAGGCGCACGCCGACGACGGCGCGGGCAGCGTCCTGGTCACCGTCGTGAAGGGCGACGAGGACGCCTCCGGCGACGCGATCGTGCGGGCCTACGAGTCGCGGGGCACGGCCGCGTCGGCGCGGATCGCGCTGCCGATGCTGGGCGAACAGCGGGTGATCGAGGCCGAGTTCGGGCCGCACGAGATCAAGACGTTCCGCGTGCCCGCCGACCAGGCGGCCCCTGTCACCGAGACGGACCTGCTCGAACTCCCCGTGCCCGCGAACAGCACGCCGGAGGCCTGACCCACGTGCACACGCTCGACAGCGGCTGGGAGCTGCGCGGCTGCCTGGGGGACACCTGGCGCTGGCTGTGCGGCCCCGGCCGCCCGGACGGGGAACCCGGCTGGTTCCCCGCCCGGGTCCCCGGCTCGGTCCTCGACGACCTGCGTGCGGCCGGGCAGATTCCCGACCCGTACGTGGGCACGAACAGCCTGCTCACCGAATGGGTGCCGCAGCGGGCCTGGCTCTACCGGCGCTCCTTGGGCCTGCCTGTCCTGGCGGCCGGCGAACGCGCCCTGCTGCGTTTCGACGGCGTCGACCACGAGGCGACCGTCCTCGTCGACGGGCACGAAGTCGCTCACCACGAGGGCATGTTCGTGCCCTTCGAGGTCGACGTGAGCGCGTACGCGGACGGCGCCCCGCACCTCCTCGCCGTCGTCGTCCACCCCGCCCCGCCCGGCGAACCCCAGGTGGGCCGGACGGACCGGGTGCGCACCCACAAGACACGCATGAACTACGGCTGGGACTTCTGCCCGCGCCTCGTCCACCAGGGCGTCTGGAAGCCGGTACGCCTGGAGATCGCAGGCCCCGTGCGGCTGCGGGACGCGGTGGTCGGCGCGTACGTCGAGGCCGAAGGCCGGGGGAGCGTGCGGGTCGAGGCGGCCGTGGAGGCGGGCGAGGCCGGGGTGCTGCACGCCGCTGTGCATGCGCCGGACGGGGCACTCGTCGCGAAGCTGACGGCTCCCTTCGAGGCGGAGAGCGGCCCGGTCCTGGCCGAACTCGACGTACCGGAATCGGAGTTGTGGTGGCCGAACGATCACGGCGCGCAGCCGCTCTACACGGTGACCGTACGGGTGTCGGGCGGTGAGCCCGTGGTGCGTACGGTCGGATTCCGCACCGTGCGGCTCGTACCGAACCCCGGCGCACCTGAGGATGCCCTCCCGTACACCCTGGAGGTCAACGGGCGCCGGATCCACGCCAAGGGCTGGAACTGGGTACCGCAGGACGCGCTCTACGGGGTTCCGCAACCGGACCGGCTCGCGCATCTGCTGCACCTCGCCGCCGACGCGCACGTCACGTTGTTGCGGGTGTGGGGCGGCGGGCTGATCGAGACCGAGGAGTTCTATCAACTCTGCGACCGGCTCGGCCTGTTGGTGTGGCAGGAGTTCAGCCTTTCCAGCTCCGGCATCGACTCCGTACCGGCCACCGACGACGCCTACCTCGATCTGATGGAACACGAGGCGCGAGCGATCGTCCCCGCCCTGCGCCACCATCCTGCGCTCGCCCTGTGGGGCCCCGGCAACGAACTCCACGACACGGCCACCGCCACGCCGCTCGACGAGAAGACCTCACCGGTCGTCGCGCGGCTGGCCCACGTCGTGTCGGAACTCGACCCGGAGCGCTCCTGGTTGCCCGGCTCACCCTCGGGCCGCGACTTCCTGAACACGAGGGAGAACATCGAGCGCGCGCCCGGCGGACAGCACGATGTGCACGGGCCGTGGGAACACCAGGGCCTGGGCTCGCATCAGGAGTTGTACGACGCCGGGACCAGCCTGCTGCACTCCGAGTTCGGCGTGGAGGGCATGGCCAACCGGCGCACCTGGAATGCCGTGGTGCCGCCGGATGCCCAGTGGCCCACCGACCGGACCAACCCCGTCATGGAGCACCTCGGCGCCTGGTGGAACAACGCGCCGCTCGTGCAGCAGACGTTCGGCGGCCGGCTCGACAGCGTGGACCTGATGCGCCGTGCCAGTCAGCAACTCCAGTACGACGGGCTGCGTTACGCGGTGGAGGCCAACCTGCGGCGTGCGCCACGCTCGTCCGGAGCCATCCCCTGGCAGTTCAACGAGCCGTTCCCGAACGCCTGGTGCACGGCCGCCGTCGACCATCGCGGCGACCCCAAGCCCGCCTACCACGGTGTGCGCCGCGCGTACCGGCCCGACCATGTGTGCGCGTCGTTCGCCACGCAGGCGTGGGCCGGGCGTGAGCGGTTCGAGGCGCGGGTGCACGGGTGGCGGAACGGAGTGACGGTCGCGCGGATCGTGGCACTCGACGGGAGGGTGGTGACGGAGAGCCGGGGCGCGGAGGTGGTCCTGTCGGCGGATGAACTACCGGGACCGCTCTTCGCGCTGGATCTACAACTGCTTGCGAAAGAAGGCGAGTTGAAGGCAGTCAACCGATACGTGCACAGTGTCGGCGCCGACCTCTCCGCCTACCTCGACCTGCCCCCGGCCCACGTCTCGCACGACTGGTCCCCGGACCGTCGCCACGTACGCCTCACCCACGTCGAGGGCCCCGCCGCCCTCGGCCTCCACCTCACCGACGCCCGGTCCATCGACACCCCCGGATGGGCCGTGTTCGGCGACAACATGCTCGATCTGCTGCCCGGAGAGTCCGTCGAGGTGCCCGTCACCTGGCGCGACGCTCCCGAAGAGGGCCGCGCCGTACTGCTGGAAGGCTGGAATGTCGATGCCCGAGTCCTTGACTGAGCCGCAGGCTCCTCCGGCGCGGGTGCTGCGCGCCGAGGCCGAGGGGCTCGTTGAACTGCCCTACGTAGTAGGGGTGTTGGATGCGGCCGGGCAATGTCTGCCGGTGCCGGTCATGCCCACCGCCGTACCCTCGCTTTTTAGTGGCAACGCCCACGGCTTCACCGCCACCCTCCGGCTGAGCCGCGTCGACGGGCACTCGTACGACGCCGAGCTCGACGTGCGCCACGACGGGACGGAGCCCGTCGACGCCGGGCTCCGCGTGGAGCTGCGGCTCGGCGCGAGCGACGATCCCGGCTGGCTGATCCCCGGCGCCTTCTACGGCGAGAACCGCCGCCCCGACTGCGCCCGCCCCTACCCGCGCTATGCGACCGAGGGCCCTCAGGACGATCTCACCGCGTCCGCCTGGTCCTTCCGCGCCGACCGTTGCGCCACCCCCGCCGTCTTCGCCCGCGACCGGCGTGGCGGCGCCGCGCTCACCCTGGCGGAGACCGGGCCGCTCGGTGAACAGGGCGTCGGATTCGCCTTGTTGGACGGCGACCGGCCGGCGCTGCGGCTGCACGCCCCGTACCGCGAGGAGCCCGTCACCTACTACGGGTCCGGTGACCCCAGGCCCGCCGACACACCCCTGCACACCTGGCGGCCCGGCGAGGAACACACTCTGCGCTTCACCGTGCACCTCCTCGACACCGACCCGCACGCCTACGCGGGCGTGCTGCGCGCCCTGCATCAAGCGGTGCCGGAGGGGGAACCCGCCGCGTGGATGGGTATCGACGAGGCCGCCGCGCTGTCCGCCGAAGGGCTGTACCGCTGGCACTACCGCAGCGACCCGCCCGTCCTCCTGGAGACCGCCGCCTTCGACCGCGAGGCGCTGGGTGAGAGCGGTGACCGGCAGGCGATGCACGTCTCCTGGATCAGCGGCGTGCCGTACGCCCACGCCCTGCTGCTGCACGCCCGTCGTACGGGAAACGGCGAACAGGCGGACGCGGCCTGCGCCGTCATCGACCACATCTGTGCCAACCTCACGCCCGGCGGCACCTTCTGGGGCCAGTGGTCGCGTACGCGCGGATGGTCGGCCGGATGGACGGGCGACGCCGAGCGGCTGCACGCGCGCACCCTCGGCGACGCGACACTGTTCACGCTGCGGGCCCTGGTCGCCGAGCGGGCGCGGGGCCACGAACACCCCTCCTGGGAAGCGGCCGTGCGGGGCAATCTGGCTGCCGCGCTCGCCGGGCAGGACCCCGCCACCGGGCGTCTCGCCGCCGCGCACGACGTGCACACCGGTAAGGCGCTGGACCACGAGGGCGCGGCGGGCCTCGCGTTCGTCGGCGCGCTCGTCGAGGCCGCCGAGGTGTTCGCGGAACCCGCGTACCTGGAGGCGGCCCGGCGTGCGGGGGCCGCGTTCGCCGACGACGTGCGCTCCGAGTTCCTGTGCGGCGCCCCCGAGGACGTCTCCCTCGCCCCGACCTCCGAGGACGGCTACAACGCGGTCATCGCGTACACGCTGCTCCATGAGGCGGGATCCACCGAGGGCGACGCCGGGCGGTGGCTCGACCTGGCCCGCCGCGCCGCCGACTGGACCCTCACCTTCCGTTATACGTACGACGTCCACTTCGACGAGCACACCTTCCTCGCCCGCTACGGCTTCCGCACCCGCGGCGCCGACCAGGCCTCCCCGTCCAACCAGCACCTGCACGCCTTCGGCCTGATCTGCCTGCCCGAGTTCGTGCGCCTCGCCCGGCACCTCGACGACGCCTACTACCTGCGCTCGACGCGCGAGAACCTCGACTGCTTCCGCCAGTTCGTGGCCCGCGCCGACGGTGACTTCAACGCCTACCGCGGCATGGTCAGCGAGCGCTTCTACCAGACCGAGTGCTTTCAGGCGAAGGGCATGCTCCTCACGCTCTCCCACGCCTGGTCGGCCGGCGTGCTGCTGTACGCCTGCGAGCGCGCCCGTGAACTCCCCGAGTTTCAGGAGGCTTTGTGACGACGCCCGGCTTGCACTTCCCCGCGGGTTTTCGGTGGGGCACCTCCACCTCCTCGTACCAGGTCGAGGGCGCTGTCGACGCCGACGGGCGCGGCGAGTCGATCTGGGACCGGTTCTGCCGTGTACCGGGCGCGATCGACGGCGGCGACACCGGTGATGTCTCCGTCGACCAGTACCGCCGCCGCGCCAACGACACCGCGCTGATGGCCGAACTCGGCACCAACGCCCACCGGTTCTCGCTCGCCTGGCCGCGCATCCTGCCCGAGGGCGCGGGCCGGGTCGAGCAGCGGGGCCTCGACCATTACGACCGGTTCATCGACGGGCTGTTGGAGCGCGGCATCGAACCGCTCGTCACCCTCTACCACTGGGATCTGCCGCAGGCCTTGCAGGAGCGCGGCGGCTGGCGGAACCGGGAGACGGCGGAGCGCTTCGCCGACTACGCGGCCGTCTGCTTCGACGCGTTCGGCGACCGCGTCCGCGACTGGGTCACCATCAACGAGCCCTGGATCGTCGGCCTGCTCGGCCACCAACTCGGCCTGCACGCACCGGGCGAGAAGGACCTCAAGGCATCCGTCACCGTCATGCACCACCTGCTGCTCGCCCATGGACTCGCCGTCCGCGAGCTGCGGGCCACCGGGCGCGACGACGCCCGCGCCGGTATCGCGTACTCCCTCTTCCCGCACACCCCCGACGACCCGGCGAACCCTGCTGACCGGGCCGCGTCCGAGGCGTCCGACGGCTACGTCAACCGCTGGTTCCTCGACCCCGTGCACGGCCGCGGCTACCCCGCCGACATGCGCGCCCACTGGGAACAGGCGGTGGGGGAGCTCGACTTCATCCGCGAGGGCGACCTCGACACCGTCGCGGCGGGCAGCGACTTCATCGGCGTCAACTACTACACGCGCCGCATCGTCAGCGCCCACGCCGGTGACGGTCCGTGGCCCTGGAAGGTCGAGGAGGGCCGCCCCGACGTCGAACGCACCGACCTCGGCTGGGAGATCGTCCCCGACGACCTGGAAGCCCTGCTGGTGCGCCTGCACCGCGACCACCCGGGCGTGCCGCTCCTGATCACCGAGAACGGCGCCATCTACGGCGACGGGCCGGATGACGACGGCCGCGTGCGCGACAGCCGCCGTATCGCCTTCCTCCGCTCCCACCTCGCAGCCGTGCACCGGGCGATCGACGCGGGCGCCCCCGTCGAGGGCTACTACCACTGGTCGCTGCTCGACAACTTCGAGTGGGCGATGGGGTATTGGCCCCGCTTCGGCCTCGTCCACGTCGACCGGGAGACGCAGCGTCGCACCGTCAAGGACAGTGGCCGCTGGTACGCGGAGGTGGCCCGTTCCGGTGTGCTGTCCGCGTCCGAGGGCGGGGCCGCACGATGAGCGGGGGCGTGCTCCTGGGCGGGATCGACATCGGCACGACCCATGTGAAGGCGGTGCTGTGCGACGGCGAGGGGCGGGTCGTGGGCCGCGTCAAGTCGCCAACGCCTTATGGGAGTTTGCCGCACACCCACCCCGCCGACGGTCTCGTCGCGGCAGCGCTCGGCGCGCTCGCGCAGTGCGTCCGCGAGGTCGGGCGGGCGCCGGAGGCCGTCGGTGTGACCGGGATGGCGGAGGCCGGGGTGCCGCTGGACGCGGACGGCCGCGCCATCGGCCCCGTACGCGCCTGGTCCGATCCGGCACCGGCCACGCATGCGGCACGCCTCGCCGAGGCTTTTGGTCGCCCTCAACTCCACGCCTGTACCGGTGTGTTGTCCAGCCCGAAGGTGCCGCTCGCCAAGTGGTGCGCGTTGGTGGCGGACGACGCGGGGCTGCCCGGGCGGATGCGGACGTGGGCGGGCGCCGCGGATCTCGTCGCGCACGCGCTGACGGGGGCCGTCGGTACGGATGCCACCTTCGCGCAGCGGACCATGGCGTGGGACCCGGTCGCGCGGGAATGGCTCCCGGAGCTTCTGGACGAGGCGGGCCTCGGTGTGCACCACATGCCGCGGGTGTGCGAGGTCGGCGAACCGGTCGGGCACGTCACGGCGCAGGTCGCGGCCGACGTCGGACTGCGTGCGGGCACGCCTGTGGTCGTCGCTGGGCACGATCACCTCGTCGGCGCCTGGGCCGCCGGGGTGCGTGGGCCCGGGCAGGTCGCCGACTCGATGGGTACGGCCGAGGCCGTCCTCACGGTGACCGGCGAACCGCCCGACCGCGCGCGGGCCGGTGCCGAGGGCATGTCGTGGGGGCGGCACGCCGACGGCGAGCACTTCATCGTGCTCGCGGGGGCGGCGAGCTCCGGGCTGTTGGTGGAGTGGTTCTGCGACCGGTTCCTCGACGGCGTTCAGGGCGCCGGGCGCTACGAGGAGTTCGCACGGCTCGTCGCCACGTTGCCGGCGGCGCCGTGCGGTCCGACGGTCACCCCGTACGCACACGGGCGCAGCGCTCCGCGGCCCGATCCGCAGGCCCGGTTCGCGGTGCACGATCTTCGCCTCGAGCACGGGCCCGCCCACATCGCCCGCGCCATCCTGGAGGGCACGGCGCACCAGGCGCGCTGGATGACCGACACGCAGGCGCGGCTGTGTGGGGGCGCGGCCCCGGACTCGGTGACGCTGCTCGGCGGTTCGACCCGGTTGTCCGCCTGGACCGCGCTCAAGGCGGCGGTCGGGCCGTGGCCCACGCGGGTGTGCGCGGAGCCGGAGGCGGCGGGGCTCGGTGCGGCGCTTCTCGCTGGCCGCGCGGTGGGGGTGGACGGGGTGTCGCCGGTCGCCCCCTCGCACCCCGTGGTCCCCGACGCGACAACGGCGCAGGCCCACCGGGCCCATCACCAGGACCGTTTCCTACCCTTGGCTGCCGCCACGCCACCCGCCCCTTCAGGGCCGACCGCCCCCACGCCACGGGGCTCCGCCCCGGACCCCGCTGCTCAATCGCCGCAGGGGCTTGATTTGGCCCACCCGCCTGGCACGGCTCCCCACCCGGAGGTAGACGGCCGCCACCCCGCCTTGGGCAGCCTGCGGCCAACCACGGCTCCCCACCCCGAGCGGTCAGCGTCCAGCGCCTTGGGCAATCTGCCGCCTGGGGCGGCAGGGTGGGCAAGGCGGCCCCCGGTGCAGGCCGCACCTCACGACGACTCCGACCCCGTTACAGCCAACGACCCCGAGGAACCCACCCCATGACCTGCACCCGCACCGGTACCCGTACCACCCCCCTGCTCGCCGGAGGCTCCCTCGCCCCCGCCCACCTGGCCCGAGAAACCGGCACGTTCGCCATGGTCGCCGCCGACCAGCGCGACTCGCTGCGCACCATGATGGCCGAGCGCACCGGCGTCCCCGGCGAGGAGATTCCGCACGACCACCTCACCGACTTCAAGATGGCCGTCGCCCGCGAACTCGGCCCGCACGCCTCCGCGTTGCTCATCGACCGCGACTACGGTTATCGGCAGCTGATCGACGACAACGTGCTGCCCAGCACCTGCGCACCGATCCTCGCCGTGGACGTCCTCGACCAGGAGCCCGGGCAGGCCGTCGAGGGCACCTCCCTCGACGAGGCCGTGGACACCGCCGCGGTCGTCGCCGACGGCACCCGTGGCCTGAAGCTCCTCGTCATCTGGCGCCGCGACGACCAGCGCGACGCCCGCGTCGAACTCGCCGCCCGTTTCGTCGAACTGTGCCGCGAGGCCGGACTCGCCGCCGTCCTCGAACCCGTGGCCCGCCCCACCGAGGGCGAACAGGACACCTTTGTACTGAACGACGCCATCGTCGACGCCGCCCGCGAACTCGCTCATCTCCGCCCCTCGTTGTACAAATGCCAGGTCCCCGACGGCGGCGTCGGCTCCCTCGCCCACCTCACCGAACAGGCCACCCGCATCGACGCCGTCGTCGACGTCCCCTGGGTCGTCCTCTCGCAGGGCGTCGCCGCCGCCGACTTCCCGACCGCCGTCGAGGCCGCCTGCCGCGCCGGCGCCTCCGGCTTCCTCGCGGGCCGCGCCCTGTGGACCGACGCCCTCACCGGCGACCGCGACGCGGCCCTCCGCGGCCCCAGCACGGACCGCCTCCGCCTCCTCGCCGACATCGTCGACACCCACGGCCGCCCGTGGTGGGAGACCGCCGCGGCCCGCGCGGAGGTCTCGGCATGAGCACCGCCGCCCCCCGCGTCTGCGTCCTGCACACCGTCGCCGCACTGCCCGCCACCTTCGACCCGCTACTGCGCGAACTCGCCCCGCGCACCAGCCCGTACCACGTCGTCGATGAAAGTCTCCTCGCCGACACCGTCGCCCACGGCCCGCTGCCCCGCACCGCCGCCCGCCTCGCCGCCTACGTCCAGCAGGCCGAGGCGGCCGGCGCCGACGCCGTCCTCGTCACCTGCTCGTCCGTCGGCCCGTTCGCCGAACAGGCCCGGCCGCTCACCGGGATCCCGGTGCTGCGTGTCGACGAGCCCATGGCCGCAGAGGCCGTCCGCACCGGCAGCCGCATCGCCGTCCTCGCCACGCTCGACTCGACCCTCACACCCACCGTCGACCTCGTGCGCCGCGCGGCCGTCGCGCAGGACCGTGACATCACCCTCACCACCACCGCCTGCCCCGGCGCGTACGAGGCGCGGACCGGCGGTCACCCGGACCGGCATGACGCGCTCATCGCCGCCGAGGCCCGACGGCTCGCCGCCGACCACGACGTCCTCGTCCTCGCCCAGGCCTCGATGGCGAACGCGCTCACCGCACTGCCGCAGGGCGCGCTCGGCGTACCCGTCCTCACGTCGCCGCGCTCCGGCACCGCCCAACTCGCCGCCCTGCCGGGCCGGAAGGAAGACACCCCGTGAACCCGGACGACGCCTGGTGGCGCTCCGCCGTCATCTACCAGATCTACGTCCGCAGCTTCGCCGACAGCGACGGCGACGGCATCGGCGACCTCCCCGGCATCACCGCCCGCCTGCCCCACGTCGCCGACCTCGGCGCGGACGCCGTGTGGCTCACCCCCTTCTACCCGTCACCGATGCGCGACGGCGGCTACGACGTCGCCGACTACCGGGACATCGACCCCCGCTTCGGCACGCTCGCCGACGCCGACGAACTCCTCGCCCGCGCGCACGCTTTGGGCCTGCGCGTCATCATCGACATCGTCCCGAACCACACCTCCGACCAGCACGCCTGGTTCCAGGAGGCCCTCGCCGCGCCGCCCGGCAGTCCCGCCCGCGCCCGCTATGTCTTCCGTGACGGCCGGGGCGACGGCGGCACGGAGCCGCCCACCGACTGGCAGTCCGTCTTCGGCGGCCCAGCCTGGACCCGCGTCCCCGACGGCCAGTGGTACCTCCACCTCTTCGACGCCACCCAGCCCGACCTCGACTGGACCCACCCCGACGTCGTCGCCGAGTTCCACGACATCCTCCGCTTCTGGCTCGACCGCGGCGTCGACGGCTTCCGCTTCGACGTCGCCCACGGCATGGCCAAGGACCTCGCCGAACCGCTCCGCGACCTCGGTCCCGACCAGGTGCACCACCGCATCGTCGGCGACGGCTGGCACGGCAAGCACCCGTTCTGGGACCGCGACGAGGTGCACGACCTGCTGCGCGGTTTCCGCACCGTCACCGACTCCTACGAGCCGCCCCGCGTCACCGTCGCCGAATCCTGGGCGGCCCTCGACCGACGCGGCCAGTACGTCCGCCCCGACGAACTCCACCAGGCCTTCAACTTCGACTTCCTTGGCGCGGACTGGGACGGCGCGGTGCTGCGCGCCACCATCGACCGCTCCCTCGCCCTCGCCGACGAGGTCGGCGCAACGCCCACGTGGGTCCTCTCCAACCACGACGTCGTACGCCACACCTCCCGCCTCGCCCTGCCACCCGGCACCGACGTCGAAGCCTGGCTGCGGTCCGGAGGTACCGACCCGTACGTACCCCCGGCCCTCGCCGCCCGCCGCGCCCGCGCCGCCGCACTTCTCCTCCTCGCCCTCCCCGGCGCCGCCTACCTCTACCAAGGTGAGGAACTGGGCCTCCCCGAAGTCGCCGACCTCCCGGACGAGGCCCTCCGCGACCCGGTACGCCTCCGCTCCGCCGGCGCCCGCAAGGGCCGCGACGGCTGCCGCGTCCCGATCCCGTGGGAACGCACCGGCCCCTCGCACGGCTTCGGCCCGGCCGCCCCCTGGCTGCCCCAGCCCGCGAGCTTCGCCGACCTCTCAGTAGAAGCCCAACAGGCCGACCCCACCAGCACCTTGACCCTCTACCGCGAGGCCATCGCACTGCGCCGCACCCTCCTGACCCCGGACAAGCACGTCACCTGGCACTCCACGGAACCCGACCCCGTACTCGACTTCACGGTCGGCTCCCTGCGCTGCGTCTCCAACCCGTCCCCCGAACCGGCACTCCTGCCCGACGTCCCCTCCGGACCCCCGTCCCTGACCAGCCTGCCTCTCCCGGCGACGGCCCGGCTCCTGCCTCCGGACGCCACGGTCTGGTACCGCGTCGACACCACCGAGCCGACCCAGGAGGGCGGATCCGTGGGCTGAGCGGTCCCAGCCCACGGCCCCCGTGCGTCACCCCACCACAGCCGCCCGCACACACAGCACATCCGGCAGATGCGACGCCACCTGCTTCCAGGTGTCGCCGTCGTCCGGGGACGCGTACACCTCGCCGTTGCGGTTGCCGAAGTAGACGCCCGCCGGGTCGTTGTCGTCCGTGCACAGGGCGTCACGCAGGACCGTGCCGTAGTGGTCGCTCGACGGGAGGCCGTGGGTGAGGGGTTCCCAGGTGGTGCCGGCGTCCTGGGTGCGGTAGACGCGACATCGGTGGTCGGCGGGGACCCGGTCGATGTCCGCGGTGATGGGGAAGATGTACGCCGTGTCGCCGCGGTGCGGGTGCGCGGCCGCGGCGAAGCCGAAGGTCGAAGGGAGTCCCTCGCCGATGTCGAGCCACTTTCCGCCGCCGTCGTCGCTGCGGTACACGCCCCAGTGGTTCTGGAGGTAGAGGCGGTCGGGGTCGACGGCGTCCCGCGTCACCTTGTGCACGCACTGGCCGAACTCGGGGTTCGGGTCGGGCAGGAAGACCGCCGCCACTCCGTTGTTCGCCGGGTCCCAGCTCGCGCCGCCGTCCGTCGTACGGAAGACGCCGGCCGTGGACACCGCCACCGTCACCGCGCCGGGGTCCCGCTCGTCCGTCAGGATCGTGTGCAGGCCCTCCCCGCCGCCGCCCGGCACCCACTGCGAACGCGTGGGGTGCTCCCACAGCGGGCGGCACAGTTCGAAGGTCTCGCCGCGGTCCTCGGAGCGGTAGAGGGCCGCCGGTTCCGTGCCCGCGTACACCACGTCCGGCTCCGAGGCCGACGGGTGCAGCTGCCACACCCGCTCCAGTGAAGTCCCGGTGAAATCGGGGAACTTGATGGCCGGCTTGGAAGGCTCGGTCCAGGTGTGGCCCAGGTCGTCCGAGTGGAAGACGGACGGCCCGAAGTGCGTGCTGTCGCCGCCCGCGAGGAGCCGTGGTCGGTCCCCGCGGGTGTCGATGGCGACCGAGTACATCGCCTGCGCGTTGAAGTACGGGCTCTCGTCGAACTCGAACGGGCCGCCGTCGCGCTTGCGGCCCAGAAAGAGGCCCTTGCGGGTGCCCACTGCCAGCAGTACGTCAGTCATACCGAACCTCCGAAACGTCGTTGTCTCCAGGTATCGGTCAGTCTGCACCCCACCACTGACAATGGCCCCGTACCGGACATCGTCGCAGGTCAGGCCGGTGTCGGTGCCGCCGGTCAAGCCGGCGAAGGCACCGCCAGCGGGAAGTGGCACGCCACCCGGTGGCCCGCCGAGTTCGGCGTCGACTCCGGCGGCTCCGTCGTCGCGCAGACGTCCTGCGCGATCGGGCAGCGCGTACGGAACCGGCAGCCCGAAGGGGGCTTCGCCGCCGACGGGGTCTCGCCCGTCAGCGGGGACCCGGAGGCGGCGGCCGCCTCCGGATCCGGCACGTTCACCGTGTCGAGCAGGCCGCGCGTGTACGGGTGCAGCGGATGGTTGTAGACCTGCTCGGCGGGGCCCACCTCCACCAGCTTGCCCAGGTACATCACGCCGACCGTGTCCGCGAGGTAGCGGACCACCGCGAGGTCGTGCGAGATGAAGAGGTAGGTGAGACCGCGTTCGCGTTGCAGCTCCCGCATCAGGTTCAGGATCTGCGCCTGGACCGACACGTCGAGCGCCGACACCGGTTCGTCCGCCACCACCAGATCGGGGGAGAGAGTCAACGCCCGTGCGAGGCCCAGGCGTTGGCGCTGACCGCCGGAGAACTCGTGCGGATAGCGGTGCACCGCGCCGCGCGGCAGGCCCACCGCGTCGAGGAGTTCGCCGATCAGCTTCTCCTGTTCGGCCTTGTCGCCGACGCCCTGGATGACGAGCGGCTCACGCAGGATCTCACCGACCCGCATGCGTGGGTCCATCGCCGCCGTCGAGTCCTGGAACATCAGCTGGACGTCGCGGCGGTGCGCGCGCCGCTCGGAGCGGGACAACGAGGCGCGGTCCCGGCCCTCGAACCGTACGGAACCCGCCGTCGGCTCCTCCAGGCCCGCCACGATCCGGCCGAGCGTCGTCTTGCCGCAGCCCGACTCGCCGACCATGCCGAACGTCTCGCCCTTGCGGATGCTCAGCGACACCCCGCCGACCGCGCTGACCGTGCCGCGACTGCGCGAGAACGGGCCGCCCTTGAGGGGGAACTCCTTGACCAGCGCGTCGAGTTCGACCAGTACGTCGGAGGCGGGTGCGTCCTGCGGAGGGATCGGCGCGGGGGCCACCACCTCGTCCGGGGCGGCGGCATCCGCCGCCGGCACCGGGTGGAAGCACGCGAACCGGTGCTCCGCGCCCTGCACCTCGTCCTCTTCGAGGAACGGCTCAAGGGTCCGGCAGTCGTCCGTCGCGAATCCGCAGCGCGGCGCGAACCGGCACCCCGTGGGCCGCACCGTCAGGCTCGGCGGCAGGCCGGGGATGGTGCGCAGCTCCGTCTCGTTGTCCGCCGCGCGCTCGGGCAGCGCCGCGAACAGCGCCTCCGTGTAGCGGTGCCGGGGGCGGGCGAACAGGCCGCGTACATCGGACTGTTCGGCCACCTGGCCCGCGTACATCACGGCCACCCGGTCGACCCGGTTCGCGATGACGCCGAGGTCGTGCGTGACCAGGATCATCGCCATGCCGAGCCGCTCGCGCAGATCGTCGATGAGCTCCAGGATCTGGTGCTGCGTCGTCACGTCGAGCGCCGTCGTCGGCTCGTCCGCGATCAGCAGCTTCGGCTCGCAGACCAGCGCCATGGCGATGGCCACGCGCTGGCGCATGCCGCCGGACAGCTGGTGCGGATACGCCTTCATCCGCTCGGCCGGCTGCGGCATGCCGACAAGGCGCAGCGTCTCCTCGGCGCGCGCCCACGCCTCCTTCTTGGACACGTCCCGGTGCAGCAGCAGCGGCTCCGCCACCTGCGCGCCGATCGTCATCGTCGGGTTCAGGGAGGTCAGCGGGTCCTGGAACACCATGCCGATGGTGTTGCCGCGCACGTCCTGGAGGACCGGCGCGGGCGCCTTCGCCAGGTCCTGCCCGTCGAACATGATGCGTCCGCCGGTCACCTCGCCGCCGGACGGCAGCAGACCGAGGACGCTGAGCGCCGTCATGGTCTTTCCGCAGCCGGACTCGCCGACGATGCCGAGCGCGTCGCCCGGCGCCAGTTCGAGCGAGACGCCGTCGAGGGCGTGCACGGTGCGGTCGCGCGTGGAGATGTCGACGCGCAGGTCTTCGATCCGGAGCAGGGGCTCGGTCGTGGTCATGTTCGTGAGGCCCTTCTCGCCCTTGACGTCCCTGAAGTCACCTGGTTCGTACGTCACTTGCGCAGCCGTACTTCGAACGCGTCGCGCAGTCCGTCGCCGATGAAGTTGAACGCGGCGACGACCAGGACGATCGCGATGCCCGGCGGGAAGATCAGCCACCAGTAGCCGTTCTGCGTGTAGGTGATGCCGGCGGACAGCATCGAGCCCCAGTCGGCGGACGGCGGCGGGATCGACAGGCCGAGGAAGGCCAGGTAACTGACGTAGAGGATGGCGTCGGCGATCTGGAACGTGCAGTTGACGATGACCGTGCCGATGGCATTCGGGACGATGTGCTTGAACACGGCGCGCGCGCCGCCACCGCCCATCATCCGCATCGCCTGTACGTACTCCCGGTTGCGCAGCGACAGCGCCTCGCCGCGCACCAGGCGGGCGGGGGAGAGCCAGGCGACGCCCGCGATGATGAGGATCAGGATGCCCTTGCTGGGCGTGATGATCGCGGCCACGACGACGAGCAGGAACATCGCCGGGATGGCGAGCGCGGCGTCGGTGATGCGCATCATCGCCGCGTCGACCCAGCCGCCGAAGTACCCGGCGACGGCGCCGTACACCGTGCCGAACAGGGTGGCCAACAGGCCTGCCGCCAGGCCGATTTCGAGGGACGTCTGCCCCGCGACCATGAGCCGGCCCACCATGTCGTAACCGAGGTCGGTGGTGCCGAGGAGGTGCCCCGACGTGCCGGGTGCCAGGTTCGCCTGCGACAGGTCGGTGTGGATCTGCTCGGTCGGGTGGACCAGCGGCCCCAGGTAGCAGAAGGCCAGCAGCAGGACGAGCAGGATGACGCCGCTCAGCGCCAGCTTGTTGCCCGTGAACACACGCAGCGTGCGGCGGGCCAGCGAGGGTGTGGCCTGCGCGGCCTCCTCCTGCCCCGGTATGGCAGAGGTCGTCACAGCAGTGGTCATGACACGCTCCGGATCCGCGGGTCGAGGACGGCGTACAGGATGTCGGTGAGCAGCGAGCCAAGGACGGTCGCGATGCCGACGACGAGGGTCACGCCGAGGAGGACGGGGAAGTCCGAGCCCTGCGCGGCGTTCCAGAACAGCAGCCCCATGCCGGGGTAGTTGAACATCGACTCGACGACGAGGGCGCCACTGAACAGCGTCGGCAGATACAGACCGAGCAGGGTGGCGAGCGGGATCAGGGCGTTGCGCATCACGTGCTTCACCATGATCCGGCGGCTCGACTGGCCCTTCGCCATGGCCGTGCGCACGTATTCCTCGGTGAGGTTGTCGAGGACCGCCGAGCGCATGTAGCGGCTGAACATGGCCACGATGCCGAACGCCATGGTCACCACCGGCAGGATCAACCCGGGTATGTCGCCGAGCAGTTGACCGATCGTCTCGCCCTGCGGTGCCTCCGCCGGGAAGATCGGCAGCACCTGCGCGAACAGGATGATCATGACGAGGCCGAGGAAGAACACCGGCGTCGCGTACAGCAGGAACGCGAGCCCGGTCAGCGCGTAGTCGGACGCCTTGCCGCGCCGCACCGCCTGGAGCAGGCCGAGCGGCACCGCGATGATCACCGCGAGGACCGTCGACATGAGGGTGAGCAGGAGCGTCTTCGGCAGGCGCTGGGTGAGCAGGTCGATCACCGGCGAGTTGAGCTTGTACGACTCGCCGAGGTCACCCGTCAGCAGGCGCTTCAGGTACATCAGATACTGCGTCGGCAGCGAACGGTCGTAGCCCTGCACGTGGTTGAAGTGCTCGATCTGCTGCGGCGTCCCCTTGGGGCCGAGGATCGCGCGGGCGGGGCCGCCCGGCAGCAGGTGCAGCAGGGTGAAGACGATGATCGAGACGAGGAACAGGACGACGAGCGCCTGAAGGAAACGCTTGACCAGAAAGCCGGTCACTTCTCGGCTCCCTTCTTGACGTTCTTGACGAAGTACCAGTGCGAGGGCTGGAAGGTCACCGTCGGGTTCTGCTCGATGCCGCGCAGGTCGTTGCGGATCACCGACACCTGGTACGCGGGGTTCGGCATCCACATCACCGGCAGCTGCTCGGCCAGGTACTCGCCGTACTCGTGGATGGCCTTCATGTCGGGCGCGTACTGCACGGCACCGATGAGGCGGTCGGCCTTCTTGTCGCTGTAATTACCGAAGTTGGAGGAGGCGCCCGTGGAGAAGAGCTGCTCGCCGCTCGGGTTGAGCGGGTAGTACCAGCTGCCGGCGGTGCCGAAGAAGGACATGTCCCAGTTGCAGCCGGAGTCCTTCGCCTTGCACGGAACGGAGTTGCCGAGCACGGAGTTGAGCGGCTGCTGACGTACGGTCAGGTCGATGCCGGCCTTGCTGAGCGAGGACTTGAGCTCCTGCATCATGTTCGTCGTCTCGGTCGAGCCGGACTGCGAGAGAAGCGTGAGCTCCAGCGGGTCGTTCTTCCCGATGCCCTTGCCGCACTCGTCGTCAGCCGTGCCGGGCCGGACGCAGCGCGCCGTGCCGTCGACGGTCTTCCAACCGTGCGCGGACAGCAGCGACGTGGCCTTCGAGACGGAGAACGGGTACTGGTTGTGCGCCATCTCCTTCGACAGGTACTGGCTCTTCGGCGTGACCGGCACCGGGCCGAGCGTCTCGGTCGCGCTGCCCTGCCAGATGACCCTGCTCATCGCCTTCTGGTCGACGAGGTGCTGCATCGCCTGCCGGATGTAGAGCTGGTTCATCTCCGGGCCCGCGTGGGTGGAGTTGAAGTTGTAGACGATGTACGTGGCCGCCCAGCCCTCCCACGGGTCGACGCGGTACCCCTTGCTCTCGAACTTCTCCTTCTGCGCCATCACCGACGGCGGGATGTAGCCGTAGTCGACGCCGCCGGAGCGCAGCACGTTGTACTCGGAGTCGGCGGTGGTGAAGGGCTTGAAGACGACCTTGTCGAGGTGCGGGCGCTCCGACTTCGGGCCGGTGTACTTCTCGTTCGGGACGAGCGTCACCTGCCCGTTGTCCCGCCAACCGGCCAGCTTCCACGGCCCGTTGACGGTCTTCCACAGCGGGTCGGTGCCGTACGAGCCGAGGCTCTTGGCGTGCTGGGTGAGCCGGGCGAAGACCGCCTTGGCGCCCTTCGTGGTGCGGTCGAAGTCGCCGACCTCGCCGCCGTCGGTCTTGGCGTCCCAGGCGTGCTGGGGCAGGGCGCGCATGTAGTAGAGCTGATTCGCCGTGAACCAGTCCGGGTTGTACGCGCGCTTGAGGTGCAGCCGTACGGTGTGGTCGCCGACGAGCTCGAACTTCTTGACGTTGTCCGGGATGTTGCCGACCGAGTAGCCGCCCCAGTCGGCTTTGTTCGCCTTGACGAGATTGAACCAGAACTCGAGGTCGCGGCCGGTCACCTCGGTGCCGTCGGACCACTTGACGCCCTTGCGCAGCGGGATGGTCACCGTCTTGTTGCCGTCGCTGTACTTCGGCTCGAGGCCCAGCGTGCTGGGGCCGTGGGTGACCAGCTCGCCCTTCTCCTGCACGGCGTCGTACACGGGCATGTAGAGCTGCGACTGGATCGCGTAGTTGTAGGAGCCGCCGTAGCCGGGCGCGCCGATCGGGAAGATCCAGTTCGGGGTCGCCGCGGGCGGCAGGGCCATCGTGGCCGTGCCGCCCTCGACGGGAGTGCCGCCCGTGCGGCCCATGGCGATGCTGCCGGCCTCGTGCGTGCAGCCGGTGAGCGCCACGAGCGCTGCCGCTAGGGCGAGCGCCGCGGACGCCTTTGACCTGAGGGAACGCATGCCGAAGGGCCTCCAAGGGGAAGGGGTGCGGCCCCGTGTGAAGATTCGACGAGGGGCGCCCGAACGCTAAGTCGACCGTTCGAAACAAGTCAATAGGTTCATTCGGAAAGTAATCCAAAAACCCCGGGGTCTGGCGCACTTGGTTTGGGTACGGCTAGTGTTCGGTCCGGCATCGAACAAACTGGTCGAAGTAAGTACGCAACCAAGCACGCAACTGGGTACGCAGCTGAGTACGCAGCGCAGTGCGACCCCAGGGGGACCGGATGACGGACACCGCGAACGAAGGCGAGCCGGGTTCGGCTCGGCACATACTCCGGCTCGTCTCGTCCGGAGCCGCCTCCTCCCGCGCCGACCTCGTCAGGGAACTGGGCCTCGCGCCCTCCACCGTCTCGCTGCGCGTGCAGGAACTGGTGGCCCAGGGCGTGCTCACTGAGTCCGGCGAGGGCGCCTCGCGCGGCGGACGCAGGCCCCGGCTGCTGCGGGTCAAGGCGCAGGGCGGCGTCGCGCTCGCCGCCGACCTCGGCAGTCGGCACGCGCGGCTCGGCGCCGTCGACCTCGGGGCGGCCGTGCACGACGCCGTCGACCTGCCGCACGACATCACCGCGGGACCGGAGTCCGCCGTCGACTGGCTGTGCGGGCAAGTGGCTCAACTCGCCGCGAAGCAGAAGGAGTCGGGGCGCACCGTGCGCGCGCTCGGCGTCTCCTTCCCCGGTCCCGTCGACCCGGCGGACGGCCGTGTCCTGAGCCCCTCGCGGATGCCCGGCTGGCACCGCTACCCGCTGCGCGACGTCCTCGCCGAGCGGCTCGGCATGCCGGTGACCGTCGCCAACGACGCCACGATGATGGCGGTCGGCGAGCACCGCACCTCCCGGCCCGAGCTCGACCACATGGTCGTCGTGAAGGCCGGCCGCGGCATCGGCAGCGGCGTCATCGTCGCGGGCCGGCCGCACGACGGTGCCAACGGGAGCGCCGGAGACATCAGCCACGTCCGCGTGGAGGAGGCCGGCGAGCGGCCCTGTTCCTGCGGGAACATCGGCTGCCTGGAGACCGTCGCGAGCGGCGCCGCCCTCATCCGCGAACTCGCGGCGCAGGGCGTCGACGTGGCGAACACCACCGAACTGCTTCAGCTCGTCGCCGACGGCGATCCCGTCGCCACCACGCTCGTACGGGCCGCGGGACGGCACATCGGCACCGTGCTCTCGGTCGTCGTGAACTTCTTCAACCCGCGGGCCGTCGCCATCGGCGGCGTCCTCGCCACCGCCGAACCCCTCGTCGCCGCCGTCCGCGGCGTGCTCTACGAGCGCTGTCTGCCGCTCGCCACAGCAGACCTGGAGATCACCACGACGGCCGCGGGCCGCGACGCGGGCCTGCTGGGCGCGGGCCTCACGGCGCTGCACAACAACCTGTCGTCCACCGCCCCCGCCCTTAAGGAAGAGAGCGTCCACGCATGACGAGCACCACCCCGATCACCGGCCGCCGCCTGCGCATCGGCATCGGCGGCATCGGTATCGAGTCGTCCACGTTCTGCCCGCACCGCTCCACCACGGACGACTTCCGGCAGACGCGCGGCCAGGACCTCCTCGACCGCTACACGTGGACGCAAGCCGACTCCGACCTCGCCGAGTTGGTCGAGTGGGTGCCGCTGCTGCACGCGACCTCGCTGCCCGGCGGCCCGGTGGAGGCCGAGTCGTACCTGATCCTCAAGAACGAACTCGTCACCCGCATACGGGAGGCGGGCCCGCTCGACGGTCTCGTCTACGACATCCACGGCGCCATGAGCGTCATCGGCCTCACCGACGCCGAGGGCGACCTGACGGAGGCGGTCCGCGCCGCGCTGGACCACAACGGCACGCCCGACGACACACGCCCCATGATCTCTACGGCCATGGACCTGCACGGCAACGTCTCCCGCCGCTTCGCCGAGCCCATCGACCTGCTCACCGCGCACCGTCTCGCCCCGCACGAGGACGCCTGGGACACCCGCGAGCGCGCCGCCCGCAACCTCGTGCACTGCCTGCGCGAGGGCGTTCGCCCGCACCGCGCCTGGGTCCAGGTCCCGGTCCTCCTGCCCGGCGAGAAGACCAGCACCCGCCTGGAGCCCGCCAAGTCCCTCTACGCCTCGCTCGCCGACATCGAGCGGAAGGACGGCATCCTCGACGCGGCGATGTGGGTCGGCTACGCCTGGGCCGACGAGCCCCGCTGCAAGGCCGCCATCGTCGTCACTGGCGAGAACGCCGAACTGGCTGCCCAGGAAGCCGAGTTGCTGGCCCGCCGCTACTGGGACGCCCGCAAGGACTTCCTCTTCGTCGGCCCGACCGGCGGCGCCGAGGAGTGCATCGAGAAGGCGGTCGCCTCCGACAAGCGGCCCTTCCTCATCAGCGACTCCGGCGACAACCCGACCGCGGGCGGCGCGGGTGACCTCGCGTACATGCTGGGCAAGCTGCTGGAGAACGACGCGATCCGTACGGGGAAGGTCACGGCCGTCCACCCCGGCATCACCGACCCCGTCGCCGTGGCGGCCTGCTTCGAGGCAGGGATCGGCGCCGAGGTGACGCTTTCCGTCGGCGGCAAGGTCGACGCCAACCACGGCGGACCGTACGAACTCACCGGCACCGTCGAGGCGTTGCAGCGCGCGGCCGACCAGAAGGACCGCGCGGAGGGCGGCGCGTACGACCGCGGTGTCGACATGGCGGCCGTCCGCGTCGGCGGCCTCACCGTCATCCTCGTAGAGCGCCGCAAGCCGTTCCACACGCTCGCCGACTTCATGGGCCCGGCCGAGGGCGGCCTCGGCATCGACCCGCGGACGTACGACGTGGTCGTCGTCAAGATCGGCTACCTGGAGCCGGAGCTGCACGACATGGCCGCGGACTGGCTGCTCGCGCTCACCCCCGGCGGCGTCGACCAGGACCTGCTGCGCCTGGGACACCACCGGGTGGAGCGACCGCTGTACCCGTTCGACGAGGACGCGTACGAGGCCGGGGCGGGCCCCGACCTCACACCCGTCATCCTCTGAGTCGTACGGGGCTCAACTCAGCCACTCCGCCTCGTACTTCTTGTACGTGCCGTCGTGCGTCGCCAGGTGCACGAAATGGTCGACGTACTCGTGGAAGTCGCGGTCGCCGCGCGGCGTCGCGTACGCCTTCTCCGCGAAGCTGAACGGCTTGTCGGGGTGGACCGAGCACAGCTCCGGATGGACCTTCGCCTGGTACTGCGTCTCGCTCGCGTCCGTCATCATCACGTCCGCCCGGCCCGCCACGATCTCGTCGAAGATCGTGCGGTTGTCCGGGTGGACCTTGATGGTGGCGTTCTGGAGATGCGCCCGGGCGAACTGCTCATTCGTACCACCGGGGTTGACGACGACCGTCGTTCCCGCCTGGTCGATGTCCTTGAGCGTCTGGTACTTGTCCTTGTCCGCGCAGCGCACGATGGGCGTCTTGCCGTCCTCGCGGGTCGGCTCGCTGAAGTACACCTGACGGGCGCGCGGCAGCGTGATCGAGACACCGCCGACACCGACGTCGCACTTCCCGTCGGACAGATCCGTCGTCAGGTCCGCCCACGTGGTGTCCACGAACCGGGCCTTGGCGTCGAGGCTCTTCGCCAGGTCCTTCGCCATGTCGATGTCGATGCCGCTGTACGACCCGTCCTTCGGGCCCTTGTACGTGAACGGCTTGTAGTCCCCGGTCGTGCACACGCGCAGCACACCGGACTTGGGCACCGAGTCGAGCAGGCTCGACGGCTGCTTCTTGCCGGACTGCTGGGTGGCCGACGGCGCCGCGGGCGCGGCGGCGGTCAGACCCAGCAGACAGACCAGGGCGGACAGGGTGACGACACGTTGTCTGGACGCGCGGCGGCTCATCGCGGCTACTCCTCGGCACGGTGGTTGCAGGGTGAACAGATCGTCCAGCGACACACCATGTCAGAAGAGTTCGCGCCGGTGAAGGCGGTGTCCACGAGGCGGATGGGCAGGTCAAGCCCCACCCCGCTACGCCGCCGCGGCCAGCCACAGGTCCGGGCCGAAGACCTCGTAGTGGATGTCGGCCGCCGCCACGCCCTTGGCCAGCAGCTGCTCGCGCAGCGCCCGCATGAAGGGCAGCGGGCCGCACAGGTACGCGCGTGTGCCGGGCGGGACGGTCACGTTCGAGAGGTCGGCGCGGCCCGAGTGGGCGCCGGCGCGGGCCCCCTCCTCGTACCAGAACTCGGCGGCACCCTCGGAGAGCTTGGCCGTGAGGGCCGCGTGTTCGGTGCGCAGCGCGTGGGTGTCGGGGGAGCGGTCGGCGTGCACGACGGTGACCGGGCCCGCGTGCCGTGTGGCCACCAGGTCCTCCAGCATGGCGAGGATCGGGGTGCAGCCGATGCCGGCGGAGGCGAGCAGCAGGGGTGTCTCGTCGGCCGTCAGGACGAGGTCGCCGTAGGGTGCCGAGACTCGCAGTCGGTCGCCCTCGCGGACGTGCGTGTGCAGGTGGTTCGAGACCTCGCCGTCGGGCGTCTTGTCGTCGCCGTCCACTCTCTTCACCGCGATGGAACGGCCCGAGGCGGCGGGCGCGCCGGTCAGGCTGTACTGGCGTATCTGCCGTGCCCCGTCCGGGAGTTCGACCTGTACGGACACGTACTGGCCCGCCTTGAACGCGGGCGCGGGGGCGCCGTCCGCCGGGCGCAGCAGGAAGGACGCGACGTCGGGTGTCTCCTCGGCGCGCGACACCACCTCCCACTCCCGCCAGACGTCTCCGTCGACCGCGCCCTGTTCCGCGTAGAGCCGCTTCTCGATCGCGATGAGGGCGTTCGCCATCAGCCAGTACACCTCGTCCCAGGCCTGGGCCACCTCCGGGGTGACCGCGTCGCCGAGCACCTCGGCGATGGCCTCGAAGAGGTGCCGGTGCACGACCGGGTACTGCTCGGCGCGCACACCGAGGGAGGCGTGCTTGTGCGCGATGCGGGCCAGCATCACGTCGGGCCGGTCGTCCGGGTGGTTCACGAGGTACCCGGCGAACGCGGCGATCGACCCGGCGAGCGCCTGGCGCTGGGTGCCGGCGGCCTGGTTGCCGCGGTTGAACAGGTCGCGCAGCAAAGCGGGTTGGGCCGCGAACAGCTTCTCGTAGAAGAGGCCGGTGATGTCCTCGGTGGCGGCGCCCACGGCGGGGAGGGTGGCGCGGACGACGGCGGCCGACTGGTCGGTGAGCACGGCAGGACTCCTTCGACTTAATGTGCATCTGAGATGCATATTTAAGGGTGTGGGTTGATGCCTGGTGGTGTGGTGCCGGGCGCTGTCGGTCAGTCGGTCGGTCGGTCCGCTCCGGGGGTGGGGGAGAGGGTCACCAGGAGTGGGCCGGTGGGGGCCTTGGTGAGGTCGGTGAGGGTGAGCGGGTCGAGCGCCGCGAAGAACGCCTCCTGCGCCTCGCGCAGTGCCCCGCGCAGGCGGCAGGCCGAACGCAGGGGACACGGTGTCGTTCCCTCGCAGTCCACGACGTCCCCCGGCCCCTCGAGCTCCCGCACGAGTGCGCCGATGGAGGTCGACCGTCCGGCCCCGGTGAGCGTGAGTCCGCCGCCCCGGCCGCGTCGCGCCTCCACGAGTCCCATCCGCTGGAGCTTGGCGACGGCCTTCGCGGTGTGCGTGTATGGCACCTCCATGGCGCCCGCGACCTCGCGGGTGGTGGGCAGTTCGCCCTCCTCGACCGCGAGGCGCATCAGTACGCGCAGGGCGAGATCCGTGAATCGCGTCAACCGCATGGGCGCAGGCTATAAATGTTGCATCTGAAAGGCAAATTATGTGGTGGCTCGCTCCATGTCCGCCGCCGCCTCGCTCAGCGTCCGCAGTATCAGTGCGGTGACCGGCGCCGTCTCGTGACCTTCGAGGACGAACGCCGAGACGCGGCGCCCGCCCGCGGGAGCGAGCGGGCGGGCCACGACCTCGGTGTGCCGAAGGAGCGGCAGCGTCATGCCGGGCACCAGCGCGATCCCCGCCCCGGCGGCCACAAGCCCCTGCACCGCGAGGTTGTCGTCGGTGGTGAAGGCGATGTCCGGCGCGAAACCCGCCTCCGCGCAGGCGGCGACGAAGTGGCCCCGGCAGTGCCGGCACCCCGCTATCCAGCGCTCCCGCTCCAGCTCGCCCAGCTCCACGCGGCCGCTCCCCGCGAGGGCGTGGCCGGCCGGGAGCAACACCATCAACGGATCGTCGAGCAGCGGCAACTCGACCAGACCCTCCCTGCTGCCGCCGTCCGCGTCCGCGGCCTCGCCGCCGTGTCCCGCCGAGAAGGCGATCGCCAGATCGCACCGCCCCTCGCGCAGCGCCCCCAGCGAGTCGGGCGGCTCCTCCTCCAACAGCTCGACACGGACGCCCGGGTGGGCCGCGGCGACGCGGGCGACGGTCGCCGGGAGCAGCGTGGCGTTCGCGGCGGGGAAGGCGCAGACGCGGACCCGCCCCGACTCCAGGCGCGTGATCGCCTTCAACTGGCCGTGCGCCGTCGCGATGGAGCTGAGGATCCCCGTGGCGTGCCGGGCCAGCACCTGCCCGGCGTCCGTGAGCCGCAGACCGCGCCCCGCCCTGACGAACAGCGGCGTGCCCGCGGCGCGTTCGAGCGCCTTCATCTGCTGGCTGATGGCGGGCTGCGTGTACCCGAGGTCCCGCGCGGTCGCCGCGTAGGAGCCCGTCCGCACGACTTCGGCGAACGTCTGGATGTGCCGCGAGTCAAACATGCGTACAAGCTATGGAGTTCATCCCGCAAGTCAAGATCGGTAAGAGTTTCTTGGGGTGGGCAAAGAAATGTGATGTAGACCTTGCCGCGCCCGTGCGTCAGTGTGTCCGGACCTCATGTTTTCCGAGGTCAGTGCCGGTCCCGCACCCCGGACCGACCTGCTCTCGGCCGCCCGTGCCGCGCCTCGCCCGCCCCTCCAAGTCCCAGGGAAGCCCCGTGACTTCAACCGCCCGCCTCGCCCGCCGCTGTGTCCCGCTCGCCGTCGCGGCCTGTCTCGTGGCGCTGACGACCTCGTGCAGCAAGAGCGACGACGTCACGACGACCGCGGGCGGGGTGAAGCTGGTCCACAAGGGCAAGCTGACGACCTGCACGCACCTGCCGTACGCGCCCTTCCAGTCGGAGAAGAACGGCAAGGTCGTCGGCTTCGACGTCTCCCTGATGGACCTCGTCGCGAAGAAGCTCGGGGTGAAGCAGGACATCATCGACAAGTCCTTCGAGACCATCAAGACCGGCGCCGACCTCAACGCCGGCCTGTGTGACGTCGCCGCCGCGGGCATGACGATCACCGACGAGCGCAAGCAGAACCTCGACTTCTCCGACCCCTACTTCGACGCCGACCAGGCGCTGCTCGCCCGCAAGGGCGTCAAGGCGAAGACCCTCGACGACATCAAGAACGGCAAGCTGAAGCTGGGCTCCCAGGCCGCCACCACCGGCGAGGACCTGGCGCACGACAAGGGCGTCGACCCGCAGTCCTTCGAGAGCTCCGACGCCGAGCTCAACGGCCTGCGCACCGGCCAGGTCGACGTCATCGTCCAGGACTACCCGGTCGTTCAGAACTGGCTGAAGGACTCCGCCGTCAAGGACAAGTTCGTCCTCCTCGGCACCGTGCCCACCGGCGAGGAGTACGGCTTCGCCGTGAAGAAGGGCGGCAACCCGAAGCTGCTCGCCGCGATCAACAAGGCGATCGGCCAGGCCAAGAAGGACGGCACGTACAAGAAGCTGTACGAGAAGTGGATCGGGCCGATGCCGAAGGACGGTGCCGCCAAGTGAGCACCGTCAAGACGCCCCCGATGAACGGGAGTTCAGGGGGTGATGCCACACCGCGCAAGCGCATGTCGCCGCGCCGCAGACGCAAGGTGACGCGCGTCGTCCAGTACGTGATCCTCGGTGTCGCGGTGGTGCTCGCCGCGACGCTCGCGGACTGGGGGCAGCTCCAGCACCAGTTCCTCGATCCGTCCGTGGCCCGGCGGATGTTCCCGGACCTGATCACGACCGCGCTGGTCAACACGGTGATCTACACCCTCACCGGGTTCGGTGTCGGCCTCGTGCTCGGTCTGGTCATCGCCCTGATGCGGCTGTCGTCGGTGGCTCCCTACCGGTGGCTCGCCTCCATCTACATCGAGTTCTTCCGTGGCCTGCCCGCCCTGCTGATCTTCATCTTCATCGGCGTCGGCGTGCCGCTCGCCTTCCCCGGCACCGCGCTGCCCGGCGGCGTGTACGGGCAAGTGGCCATCGCGCTCGGCCTGGTCGCCGCCGCGTACATGGCCGAGACGATCAGGGCCGGAATCCAGGCCGTCCCCCGCGGCCAGATGGAGGCCGCGCGCACGCTCGGCATGTCGCAGACGCTGGCGATGCGCTCGATCGTCATCCCGCAGGCCTTCCGCATCATCGTGCCGCCGCTCACCAACGAGCTGGTGCTGCTGTTCAAGGACTCCTCGCTGGTCCTCTTCCTCGGCGTCTCCCTGGAGACCCGCGAACTCACCAAGTTTGGCCGGGACTTGGCGGGCGAGACCGCCAACAGCACACCCATCTTCGTCGCGGGCCTGTGCTATCTGCTCGTCACCGTCCCCCTGGGCTATCTGGTGCGCCGCCTAGAGGCGCGGCACGCGAAGGCCAGGTGAGCGCGGGCATGACGCACGACACCGGCAACGAGGACGTACCGAACGGCACCAAGGACACACCGAACGGCACCGAGGACGAGGACACCGGCATGACCGCGGCCATCGAGATCCAGGGACTGCACAAGTCCTTCGGCGACCTGGAGGTGCTGCGCGGCATCGACTTCACCGTCGCGCACGGCGAGGTGGTGTGTGTCATCGGCCCCTCGGGATCCGGCAAGTCCACCCTGCTGCGCTGCACCAACCTGCTGGAGGAACCCACGTCCGGGCGGGTGGTGGTGGCGGGCGCCGACCTCACGGACCCGGACCTCGACATCGACCGCGTACGCCGCCGGATCGGCATGGTCTTCCAGCAGTTCAACCTCTTCCCGCACCTGAACGTCCTGGAGAACCTCACCATCGCGCAGCGCCGGGTCCTCGGCCGGGACCGCGCCGAGGCGGAGCGGACGGGGCGCGCCAACCTCGACCGGGTCGGTCTCGCCGACAAGGAGACCAGCTACCCCGCCCAGCTGTCCGGCGGCCAGCAGCAGCGCGTCGCGATCGCCCGCGCCCTGTCGATGGGCCCCGAGCTGATGCTGTTCGACGAGCCGACCAGTGCGCTCGACCCGGAACTCGTCGGCGATGTGCTCGCCGTGATGCGTTCGCTCGCCGACGAGGGCATGACGATGATGGTCGTCACCCACGAGATGGGCTTCGCCCGCGAGGTCGCGGACCGCGTCGTGTTCATGGACGGCGGCGTGGTCGTCGAGGAGGGAACCCCGGACGAGGTCCTCGGCAACCCCCGCGAGGAACGCACCCGTTCGTTCCTCGCACGGGTCGTGAACCCGGGGGACGCGAGCGGCACTCCGGAGGCGTAGTGCACCGGCGCTCAGCCCCGGTCGATCGATCCCCAGGACCGCCGCGGCGGCTCGGGAGCGCGCGGGACCGGGGCGGGGGACCGGCGTGCCCGCGACCGGTGCGTGCGCAGCCCGACAAGGCCCGCCACACCTCCTACGACGCCCGGGAGGAGAAGCAGCCCGGCCATCACCAGCAGGCCGATGCCCCCGTCGTTCCCGGCCGGCAGTGCGCGGACGCCGGAGACGACGAGGATCACGAAGAGGGTGACCGGGGGCAGAGCCCACGGCCACCAGCCGGGCTCCGGGGCCTCCCGCAGCGCCGCGTACCAGTAGCGGGCGCCCCACCACGTGACCGCGAAGGCCGAAAGGGCGACCGCCGCGAACGCGGCGAGGGGCAGCGGCCCGTCGGTGCTGTTCGCGAGCACCCTAAGGGCCCCCGCGTCCACGCGGTGTCAGGCCGCCGGCACCTTGTCCAGGAAGCCGCGGACGTCCCGGATCCGGCCCTCCTCGTCCAGCACCAGGACGTCGAAGTCGATCACCAGCGGCTCGCCGCCCTCGGGCCCCAGGCCCCACTGGAACCTCAACTGCCGGTGGTGCGCGTCCACTTCACCGACCGCCGTGAACGCCATGCCCGGGAACTGCTGGTGCACCCCGTCGATCAGCGCGGCGAGCGCGGTGTGGCCCGACACCTCGGCCAGCGGGTCGGTGTAGGTGGCGTCGGGCGCCCAGTGCTCGGCGATGAGCTTCGTGAGCTGCTCACCCTGCGCGTTCCAGGTGGCGAGGTAGGCGTCGGCGGCGTGCTGTGCGGTCATGGTCGAACCTCCGGTGGGATGCGGTGTGTTGACGTCCATCACAGTGGCCGGGCGGCGACGGAAGCTCCATGACCTCAGAGGTCATGGAGAGCGCGCCCCGCCCCCGTACGCTGCCCTCATGAGCACCCTCGTGGACTCCATCGCCCCGGCGGACCCCGTGGACGCCCGCGCCGTCGGACCGCTGCTGCGCGGCTGGCGCGAACGGCGCCGCTTCAGCCAGCAGGAGCTGTCCAACCGCTCCGCGGTCTCCACCCGGCACCTCAGCCGCGTGGAGACCGGCAGGGCGCACCCGACGCCCGAGATGATCCTGCACCTGGCCGACCACCTCGACGTCCCGCTGCGGGCCCGCAACCAGCTGCTCCTCGCGGGCGGTTACGCACCGCACTACCGGGACCGGGACCTGGCGGACGCCTCGCTCGCGGTCGTCATGGACGGCCTTCGGGGGCTCCTCGACGCCCATATGCCGTACCCGGCGCTGCTGTTGGACACCTACTGGGACGTCGTCGACGCCAACGAGGGCGTGGCCGCGCTCCTCGAAGGGTGCGCGCCCCGGCTCCTCGAACCCCCGATCAACGTCATCCGGCTGTGCGTGCACGAGGAGGGCCTGGCCCCGCGGATCCGCAACTTCACGCAGTGGGCCTCCCACCTGCACCACCAGCTGGTCCACCGCGCCGAACGCACCCACGACCCGCGCCACTTCGCCCTCGCCGAGGAGACCGCCCGGCACCTCGCCGCCGTGCCCCGTACCGCCCCGACCGGCAGCCCCGTCCTCACGCTGGAACTCACCGTGCCGGACGCCGCGCCGCTGCGCTTCTTCAGCACCTCCGCGCAGCTCACCACGCCCGCCGACGCCGCCCTGGAGGGGCTGCACCTGGAGACGTTCCTGCCGGCGGACGACGCGACCCGGCGCCGCTTCGAAAAGAACTCGTAGGCGGACGGGCCCACTTGGTAGGACTGGTGGATGACCAAGGGAGACACGACGCGCGAACTCGACCCACTGGAACGCCTCTTGGCGGAACGCGCCTGCGAGCGACTGATCCTGGAACTTGTGCGCCGCCTCGACTTGGGAGACCCGGGCACGGTCTCCGAACTCTTCACCCCCGACGGCGTCTGGGAGTGGCCCTACGACAGTCGGAGGATCGAGGGCAGGGAGGCCCTGCGCGCCTACTTCGGCGGCCGCCCGGCCGACCGTCTGTCCCGGCGGATGTGCACGAACATCCTGGTCACCGTCGACACACCGGCCACCGCCACGGCCACCACGTACTTCGCCACCTACCGGGTCGACGGCTACACGAGCGGCACGATCGTCCCGACCCGGCTGCCCGCGAACGTCGGCCACTACGAGGACACCTTCCGCAAGGTGGACGGCCGTTGGCTCATGGCGAGCCGGACGCTGGTCCTCCCTTTCGGCGGGCCCACCGAACACGTGGGTCACGTGGGTGGCGCCGATCGGGCACGGTGAGACGCGCACCCCAGATCACGCCGGCTGCCACACCCGCGCCAGCGCCGACTCCGTGAGCACCTCGTCGGGCGATCCCTGCCCGACGAGGTGTCCGTCGCGCAGCAGCAGGCAGACATCCGCCGCCCGTGCGGCCTCGAGGTCGTGCGTCGCCTGTACGACGGTCACGCCCTCGCCCCCGAGCTCCGTGAGCAGCGCCCCGATCCTGTCGCGGGCCTCCGGATCGAGCCCCGTGGTCGGCTCGTCGAGGAGCAGCAGGTCGGACTCCTGGGCCAGCCCCTGCGCGACCAGCGTGCGCTGCCGCTGCCCGCCCGACAGCTCGCCCAACTGACGCCCGGCGAGGTCACCGATGCCGAGCCGGTCGAGCGCCGCGTCGACCGCCGCCACGTCCCGCCGCGACGGCCTGCGCCAGGATCCCAGCCCGCCCCAGCGCCCCATCTCCACCGTCTGGCGCACGGTCAGGGGCAGCGTGTCCCCGACGGCCCCGCGCTGCGGCACGAACGCCGGCCGCCGTTCCCCGTCGTGCCGCACTTCTCCCGATGTAGGGCGGATCACACCGGCCACCACTCCGAGCAGCGTGGACTTGCCGCTGCCGTTCGGCCCGACGAGCGCGACGTTCGCCAACTCCGGTATGTCGGTGGTCAGTTGATGGAGAACCTTGCGGCCGGGGTAGCCGGCGCACAGCCCGTCGAGGTGGACGCGGGTGGTCCGGTTCTGCCGTGGGGCCGGGACGATGGTCGGTTTGTTGAACATGGTTTTCATTGTACTGTCCTCGCATGGAGTGGTTGACGGCCCCGTTCGAGGTGGCCTTTGTGCAGCGCGCCCTGTGGGGCGGAATCCTGGTGTCGGCGATCTGCGCACTGGCCGGGACCTGGGTGGTGCTCAGGGGGATGGCCTTCCTCGGGGACGCCATGTCCCACGGGCTGCTGCCCGGTGTCGCGTTGGCCGCGCTGTTCGGCGGCAACCTGATGGTGGGCGCGGTCGCGAGCGCAGCGGTGATGACGGCGGGGGTGACCGCTCTCGGCAGGGCCCGGCGACTGTCCCGGGATACCGGGATCGGGCTGTTGTTCGTCGGCATGCTGTCGCTCGGCGTGATCATCGTGTCGCGCTCGCAGTCCTTCGCGGTGGATCTGACCGGATTCCTCTTCGGTGATGTGCTCGCGGTGCGCGGGCAGGACCTCGCCGTGCTGGGGGTGGCCCTGTTCTTGGCGCTCGTCGTCTCGGTCCTCGGGCACCGGGCCTTCCTCGCTCTGACCTTCGACGCCCGCAAGGCCCAGACGCTGGGCCTGCGGCCGCGGCTCGCGCACGCCGTGCTGCTCGGTCTCCTTGGGCTCGCGATCGTCGCCTCGTTCCACATCGTGGGCACGCTGCTCGTCCTCGGCCTGCTGATCGCGCCACCTGCGGCCGCCCTGCCCTGGGCGCGCAGTGTGCGCGGGGTCATGGTGGGCGCCGCCCTCCTCGGTGCCGCCGCCACCTTCGGCGGGCTGCTCCTGTCGTGGCACCTCGGTACCGCGGCCGGAGCCACCGTCTCGGCGCTCGCGGTGAGTCTCTTCTTCCTGTCCCACCTCGCCTCCGGCGTCCGCCACCGCCGTACGAGCCGTGCCGCCGACAGCGCCGCGCCCACTCCCGTACTCGAAGTCGACCGAAGGAAGTCGGAGGCAATGTCTTGACCGCCCGAACCAACGCCGCGAAGTGGGTCCCGGTCCCACTGGCGCTCACCGCCCTGCTCGCCGCGGGCTGCGCCGCGCAGGAGGACAACGACCAGAAAAGCGCGGCGAGTTCACCGTCCGCCGCCCCGCACGGCTACGTGGAGGGCGCGAAGGAGGGCGCCGAGCAGCAGTCCCGGCTGGTCCTCAACGACCCCGACAGCGGAAGCACCCGCGTCCTCGACCTCATCACCGGCAAGGTGACGAAGACGGACAAGGTCACGGGCGCCGCCGACCTCGCCACGGACGGCCGTTTCGGCTACCTCCACGCATCCGGCACCACCCACGTCCTCGACGGCGGCTCCTGGACCGTGGACCACGGCGACCACGTCCACTACTACCGCGCGGCGATCCGCGACGTAGGGGAACTGCCCGTAGGAGAAGGCGCGTTGGTGCGCAGCGGCGCCGCCGTGACCGCGGTGACAGACAAGGGCGGACGGACCGTCCTGTACGACCGCGGCAAGCTGGAGAAGGGCGGCATCGCGCGCACCGGGACGCTGCCCGGCACGGCCAACGGGCCCGTAGTCCCCTACGAAGAGCACCTGTTGGCCCTCACCGGCAAGGGCGACGCCGCGAAGCTCACCGTGTTCGACCGCAAGGGCAAGCGCGTCGCCGCGCCGGACACCGAGTGCGAGGAACCGAAGGGCGACGCCGTGACCCGCCGCGGAGTGGTGTTCGGCTGCGCCGGCGGGGCGCTCCTCGTACGGGAGGAGAGCGGGAAGTTCACCGCCGAGTCCATCCCCTACGAGAAGGGCGTGCCGGACGGTGAGCGGGCGGCCGAGTTCCGGCAGCGCCCCGGCAGCGACACCCTGACCGCGCGGGCCGGGGACGACGCCGTATGGGTCCTGGACGTCGGCGAGCGCGCCTGGACGCGGGTGGAGACCGGGCCCGTCGTCGCCGCCAACACCGCGGGGGAGGGCGCGCCGCTCCTGGTCCTGGAGACCGACGGCAGGCTGCACGGCTACGACATCAAGACCGGCGAGGAGACCACCCGCACCAAGAAGCTCCTGACCGGGAAGTCGCACACGCGAAACGCCCCGGTCGTCGAGGTCGACCGCAGCCGCGCCTACGTCAACGACCCCGACGGCAAGCGGGTGTTCGAGGTCGACTACAACGACGACCTGCGCATCGCCCGCACCTTCGACCTCGACGTCGAACCGGTTCTGATGGCGGAGACCGGCCGATGAGCGCGGACGAGGCGAAGAAGCGCGTCCGCGTGGGCACGGCACGGCTGCGCAGCCTGCTGCTCGGCCTGTTGACCCTGGCGGCCGCCGCCACCGCGACCGCCTGCACCACCGAGGGCGAACGGCCCCGGATCGTCGTCACCACCAACATCCTCGGCGACGTCACCCGGCAGATAGCGGGCGACCAGGCCGAGGTCACCGTCCTCATGAAGCCCAACGCCGACCCGCACTCCTTCGGCCTCTCCGCACGGCAGGCCGCCGACATCGAACGGGCCGACCTGGTCGTCCACAACGGCCTCGGCCTGGAGGAGAACGTGCTGCGCCACGTCGACGCAGCCCGCGAATCCGGCGTCGCCACCTTCGAGGTCGGCAAGGCCGTCGACCCGCTCACCTTCCACACCGGCGACGACGCCGGGGACGGCCAGGCCGACCCGCACTTCTGGACCGACCCCGACCGCATGCGCAAGGCGGCAGACCTCATCGCCGACCAGATCACCGAACACGTCGACGGCGTCGACGACAGCGCGGTGCGCGCCCAAGCCGACCGCTACGACAAGGAGTTGGCGAAGCTCAGCACCTGGATGGAGAAGTCCTTCGAGCGCGTCCCAGAGAAGCGGCGCGCGATCGTCACCAACCACCACGTCTTCGGCTACCTCGCCGACCGCTTCGACCTCCGCGTCGTCGGCGCCGTCGTCCCCAGCGGCACCACCCTCGCCTCGCCCAGCTCCTCCGACCTGCGCTCCCTCACGCAGGCCATGGACGAGGCCGGCGTCCGCACCGTCTTCGCCGACTCCTCCCAACCCACCCGCCTCGCCGAGGTGTTGCGCAAGGAGATGGGCGGCGGTGTCCAGGTCGTGAAGCTGTACTCCGAGTCGCTGACCGCCAAGGGCGAGGGCGCGGACACGTACCTGCGGATGATGCGCGCCAACACGACGGCGATGACCAAGGGCCTGACGGCCCGCTGACCCACGACTGTTCGACAGGGAAGGAAGAACACAAGTGAACACGACCCCGACAACCCGCAGGAGAGCCCTCGGGGGAACGGCCTGCGCCCTCGCCCTCGCCACGGTGCTGACCGCCTGCGGGAGCGAGGACGACACCACCGCCTCGTCCAAGGCCAAGGGCGCCACACCCGCCGCCGCGGTCAAGGATCCACTGGTCGCCGGTTTCGACGGCGGCCTCTACATACTCGACGGCAAGAGCCTCAAGCTCAGCAAGACGATCGACCTGCCCGGCTTCAACCGCCTCAACCCCGCGGGCGACGAGGACCACGTCGTCGTCTCCACCGACAGCGGCTTCCGCGTCCTGGACGCTGCCGGTCAGCGCTTCACCGACATCGCGTACAAGGGGTCGGAGCCGGGCCACGTCGTCCGGCACGCGGGCAGGACAGCGCTCTTCACCGACGGCACCGGCGAGGTCAACGTCTTCGACCCCGCCGACCTGGGCAGCGGCACGAAGCCCAAGGGCCGCACCTACGCCTCGGCCGAGGCCCACCACGGCGTGGCCATCGAGCTGGAAAACGGTGAACTCCTCAGCACCCTGGGCAACAAGGAGACACGCACCGGCGTGCTCGTCCTCGACAAGGACAACAAGGAGATCGCGCGCAACGAGAAGTGCCCCGGCGTGCACGGCGAGGCCGCCGCCAAGGGCGAGGCGATCGGCGTCGGCTGCGAGGACGGCATCCTCATCTACAAGGACGGCGACTTCACCAAGATCGACGCCCCCGACGACTACGGCCGCATCGGCAACCAGGCCGGCAGCGACGCCTCCCCGGTCCTCCTCGGCGACTACAAGACCGACGAGGAGGCCGAGCTGGAACGCCCCACCCGTATCTCCCTCGTCGACACGGAGAAGAAGAAGCTCCGCCTGGTCGACCTGGGGACCAGCTACTCGTTCCGCTCGCTGGCCCGCGGGCCGGAGGGCGAGGCGCTGGTCCTGGGCACCGACGGAAAGATCCACGTCATCGACCCCGCCACCGGAAAGATCGAGAAGAAGCTCGACGCCGTCGGCGAGTGGCGGGAACCCCTGGACTGGCAGCAGCCCCGGCCCACACTGTTCGTCCGCGACCACACGGCGTACGTCTCCGACCCCGGCGAGAAGGCCCTGCACGCCATCGACCTGGACACCGGCAAGAAGGTCACGTCCGTGAAGCTGCCGAAGAGCACCAATGAGCTGTCCGGCACGGTGGCCGGGCACTGACACGCGTACGCCCCCGCGGTCGGCGGACCGCGGGGGCGTACGGACGCTCGCTCAGACCGACCGGTGGTACTGGTCGGGGACGTGGCTCTCGGAGCCCAGCTCGCGCGCCGCGTGGCGGGCGAAGGACGGGTCGCGGAGGAGCTCGCGGCCGACGAGGATCGCGTCGGCCTCACCGTTGGCGAGGATCTTCTCGGCCTGCTCGGGCTCGGTGATGAGGCCGACCGCGGCGGCCGGCACCCCGGCCTCGTTGCGGACACGGGCCGCGAAGGGGACCTGGTAGCCGGGGCCGAGGGGGATGCGGACGCCCGCGGCGTTGCCGCCCGTCGACACGTCGATCAGGTCCACGCCGTGGGCCTGCAGCTCGGCGGCGAACCGGACGGTGTCGTCGGCGGTCCAGCCCTCGCCCTCCTCCAGCCAGTCGGTCGCGGAGATGCGGAACAGCAGCGGCAGCTCCTCCGGCCACACCTCGCGGACCGCGTCCACGACCTCAAGGGCGAAACGGGTGCGGTTCTCGTAGGAGCCGCCGTACTCGTCGGTGCGCTTGTTGGAGTGCGGGGAGAGGAACTCGCCGATGAGGTAGCCGTGGGCGCCGTGCAGCTCGATGACCTCGAAACCGGCCTCCAGGGCGCGGCGGGTGGCGTCGACGAACTGCTGGACGATCTCCTTGATGCCCTCGACCGACAGCTCGGCCGGGACCGGGTGCTTCTCGTCGAAGGGCACCGGGCTGGGCGCGACGGCCTCCCAGCCGTACGCGTCCGGACCCACCGGCGCGCCGCCCTTCCAGGGCCGGTCGGTCGACGCCTTGCGGCCGGCGTGACCAAGCTGGATTCCAGGCACCGTGTTCTGCGACTTCAGGAACGACGTGATCCGGCGGAAGGCCTCGACCTGGGTGTCGTTCCAGATGCCGAGGTCCTGCGGCGAGATGCGGCCCTCGGGGGAGACGGCCGTCGCCTCGACGATGATCAGGCCGGTGCCGCCCGCGGCGCGCGCCCCGTAGTGCTGGAAGTGCCAGTCGTTCGGAGCGCCGGTGAACGGGCCCTCGGGAGCCGCGCTGTACTGGCACATCGGCGGCATCCACACGCGGTTGGGGATGGTCACGGACCGCAGGGTGTAGGGCTCGAACAGTGCGCTCACGGCGGACTCCATTCGGTGTGGATCGCGGAATTGCCTCGCGGATGGCGGCGAGGACCTCCCTAGTACGATAGCCACCGTAGTACGGCGGATGTCAAACTACGATGGTTCTCGTACAATGGCCGTGAGGCGACGCCCGCATCGCAGGCATCGAGCCATCCGCACCACGCCGCTCCACACGGACCGCAAAGGGGAGTCGTCCATGACGGCCGCAGCACCGCACACCGAGACCGCCACCGGCGGCCGCACGCTCGCGCACCCCGCCCGTACGGAGATCCGGCTCGAAGCGGTGCTGCACGCGCTGTCCGACCCGATGCGCCTGGCCGTCGTCCGGGAGATGGCGGCCTCGGCGGAGGCGGAGCTGTCCTGTTCGGCCTTCGACCTGCCCGTCACGAAGTCGACCACCACGCACCACTTCCGCGTGCTGCGCGAGGCCGGCGTGATCGAGCAGGTCTACCGGGGGACCGCCAAGCTCAACGGCCTGCGCAGGACCGACCTAGACGCGCTCTTCCCCGGCCTTCTCGACGCCGTGCTCGACGCGGCTGCCCGGCAGGAGAACCGGCTCGGCGGGAGCTGACGGCGCCGAACCCGCCTTCTGCGGAAGGTGGTTGAACAGCAGGTTCAGTGCGATCGCCGTCAGGCAGCCCGCGCTGATGCCGCTGTCCATCACCGTCTGGAACCAGTTGGGGAAGTGCTCGTAGATCGTCGGCACGCCCACCGGGAGCAGACCGACGGCGACCGAGACGGCCACCACGGTCAGATTGCTGTTGCCCTCGAAGTCCACCTTCGCCAGGGTCCGCAGGCCGCTCGCCGCGACCGTCCCGAACATCACCAGGCCCGCGCCGCCGAGCACCGGAGAGGGGATGGCGGCGACCACCGCACCCAGCTTCGGCAGCAGCCCGAGCAGGATCAGGATGCCGCCCGAGACGGCGACCACCCAGCGGCTGCGTACCTTCGTCATGCCGACGAGGCCCACGTTCTGGGCGAACGCCGTGTACGGGAAGGTGTTGAAGACGCCGCCGAGGACGGTCGAGAAGCCGTCGGCGCGCAGTCCGTCGCCGAGCGCGCGCCGGTCCACGGGCCGGCCCGTCATCTCGCCGACCGCGATGAAGTCGCCCGTCGTCTCGGTCATCGTCACCAGGGCCACGATCAGCATCGACACGATCGCCGCCCCGTGGAACTCCGGGGCGCCGAAGTGGAACGGCGTGCTGATCCCGAACCAGTGCGCTTCCCCGACCGCGGAGAAGTCCGTGAAGCCGGTGGGTATCGCCACCGCCGTGCCCACCACGATGCCGACGAGCACCGCGACCCGGCTCAGCGCCGGCGGAGCGAACCGCTGCACGCCGAGCACGAGCACCAGGACGAGCGCCGCGAGCCCGATGTTCTTCGGGTCGCCGAAGTCCTTCGCGCCCTCGCCGCCGGCCGCCCAGCCGCCCGCGGTGGGCAGCAGTGACAGGCCGATGATCAGGATCACCGTGCCGGTGACCAGCGGCGGGAAGAAGCGCAGCAGCCGCCCGAAGACCGGCGCGAGCAGCATCATCGCGAGGCCCGCGACGATCACCGCCCCGTAGATCGCCGGAAGCCCGCCGCCCGTCGTGCCGATCAGCACCATCGGGGAGACGGCCGCGAACGTACAGCCCTGCACGATCGGCAGCCGGATGCCGAAGCGCCACACGCCGATGCATTGGATGAGCGTCGCGATGCCGCACACCAGGAGGTCGGCGGTGATCAGATACGCGAGATCGGCGGGCGACAGCTTCATCGCGCCGCCCACGATCAGCGGCACGGCGACCGCTCCCGCGTACATGGCGAGAACGTGCTGCAGCCCGAACGCCGCCAACTGGCGCGCGGGCGGGACCTGGTCCACGGGGTGCGTTGTCATGCACGAGAACGTAATGAGCTTGAACGTTTTGTTGATTTCCGTCGTGTTGCCGGTACGTGTCCTCGCCCCCGAACCGCGCTGAGTCGTCTACGAACCCCGCGCCGCGCCCAACAGACCCTCCCAGTCGGGGATCTTCACCGAGCCCCGCCCGAGCCCCCGCCCCAACTCCGCCTCGGCCCGCTCGATCGCCCGCCACCCGTCCCACTGCACGGGCCGCGCCCCGGCCGCGATCAGACCACTCAGCGGATCACGCGCCGCACCCCCGCTGCGTACGAGGGCGGCGACATCGTCCAGGAGTGAGCTGACGGTCTCCTTGGCGCAGGGGCGGTTGGTGCCGATCACGCCGGTCGGGCCGCGCTTGATCCACCCGGCGACGTACTCGCCCGGCGCCACCCGCGCATCCCGCAGCACCCGCCCCGCCTCGTGCGGCACGGTGCCGCTGCTCTCGTCGAACGGCAGGCCCTCCATGGGCACTCCGCGATAGCCCACCGACCGCAGCACCAGCTCCGCGCCGACCTCTTCGAAGCCCCCCGTGCCGGTGACGCCCCCGTGCCCGTCGGGCCGCGTCCGTTCGAAGCGGACCCCGGCCACCCGCCCGTCGTCGCCCGCCAGCAGTTCGGTGGGGCGCAGGTAGAACCGCAGATGGATCCGGCGGCGCGCGCCCCGTGGAGGCTCGGCGGCCCAGCCGCGCAGCACCTCCACGTTGCGCCGCTGCGCGGCGGGCAGCGCGGACGGGTCGGCGTACAGCGGGTCGAGCGCCAACTCGTGCTCGTCGACGAGGACTTCGGTGCCCGGGAGGCCGCCCAGCTCGCGCAGCTCCTTCGTGGTGAAGCGGGCCTGCGAGGGGCCGCGCCGGCCCATCATGTGCACGTCCCGGACCTCGCTCGCGGCGAGCGTGTCGAGGGCGGCGCGCGGCATGTCGGTGGGCAGGAGCTCGGGGACGCCGCGGGCCAGCATTCGCGTCACGTCCACCGACACATTGCCCACGCCGATGGCGACGGCCGTGCGCACGCCTTGTACGAAGCCGCTTTCGACCGCGTCCGGGTGGGCGCTGTACCAGGCCACGAAGTCGGTCGCCGACCAGCTGCCCGGCAGGTCCTCGCCCGGCACGCCGAGCCGCCGGTCGGCCGCCGCGCCCACGCAGTACACCACCGCGTCGTACAGCTCCAGGAGCTTGGCGGGCGGCAGTGCGGGGCCGATCTCCACCCCGCCGAGGAAGCGGACCCGCTCGTCCTCCAGGACCGCCCGCAGATTGTTCTGCAGCGACTTGATCTTCTCGTGGTCCGGGGCGACGCCGTAGCGCACCAGCCCGTACGGGCAGGGGAGCCGGTCGAGCACGTCGACGCGGACGTCCGGGACGCGGCCCTGCCCCACGAGGCCCTGTGCGGTGTAGACCCCGCTCGGGCCCGAGCCGACGACAGCGATGTGCGGCACGGGAGGCTCCCTCCGCCGGGGTGCTGATGTGTCTCAGCATGACACCGGGAGGCGCGGTGGGGGAGGGGGCGCGGCAGTGCTCAGGACATGTCGCGCATCCGGTCGATCTCGCTGGTCTGCTGTGCGATCACGTCGTCGGCCATCTCTTCCACCTGCACGTTGTTCCCGCCGCTCTTGACCTCCGTGGCCATCGTCACGGCGCCCTGGTGATGCGTGATCATCAGCTTCAGGAACAGCTCGTCGAAGGCCTCGCCCCGGGCGGCCCGCAACTTCTTCAGCTGGGACTCCGTCGCCATCCCCGGCATCGCGCCGTGCGCCTGGTGGCCCTTGGGCTCGGTGTCCCGATCGTACTTGTGCAGCCAGCCGCGCATCGTCTCGATCTCCGGCCCCTGCGCGGCGGTGATCCGCTCGGCGAGCCTCTTGATCTTCTCCGACTTGGCCTGTTTCGGCGCCAGTTCGGTCATCTTCAGGGCCTGCTCGTGGTGCGGGATCATCATTTGCGCGTACGTGACGTCGGCGGAGTTCGGGGTGTCGTCCGACCCGCGCCGCTCGGCGTCCTTGGCCGACAGGGTCTCGGCCACGTCGCCCGGCTTGCCCGGCGCGATGACCGAAGGCCCGGCGGACGCAGGGGAGTTGGCCTTGTCGGCGTCGTCCGAGCCCCCCGAGTCGCACGCGGTCAATGCCAGCGCCGACACCGCCACCAGCGCGACGGCGGCAACTTTCATGACGATTGCGTTGCCAGCTATTGATCTGTGCATGAGGAAGACGATACTCGGGGAGATCCGTGAATCGTTCACGTACGAGCGAAGTCACCGTCACCCTAGGAGACAACAGTGACCCTGTACTCCCCCCGAACGAGACGCAGACGCCTGGGAGTTGCCACAGCGGCGGCCGGACTCCTCGCGGCGCTGCTCGCCGCGGGACCCGTATCGGCGACACCCGACCCGGGCGACAAGTCGTCGGCCCCCAAGAGCGTTTCAAAGAGCACCGAGGCCGAGGTCGAGAAGGCGATATCCGCCGGCGACATACCCGGCCAGGACGAGATAGTCCACTCGGACAACATCCAGCACGTCACCAACATCCCCAAGGAAGCGCTGCCGGGGACCAACTCGGACCTCGCCTTCCAGGGCAAGTACGCCTTCGCCGGGAACTACGACGGCTTCCGCGTCTTCGACATCAGCAACCCGAAGGCGCCGAAGACGGTCGCCCAGGTGCTGTGTCCGGGCTCCCAGAACGACATCTCCGTCTCCGGGAACCTGCTGTTCCTGTCCACGGACAGCTCCCGCAGCGACGACTCCTGCGCCTCCACCACCCAGCCGGCGACCGAGAAGTCGTCCTGGGAGGGCATGAAGGTCTTCGACATCAGCGACAAGGCGAACCCGAAGTACGTCTCCGCCGTCGAGACCGCGTGCGGTTCCCACACGCACACCCTGGTGCCGGAGAAGAAGAACGTCTACGTGTACGTCTCCTCGTACTCGCCCAGCGCGACGTTCCCGGACTGCAAGCCGCCGCACGACGGCATCTCCGTCATCAAGGTGCCCCGCAAGGCGCCGCAGAAGGCGGCCGTGGTGAACTTCCCGGTGCTCTTCCCCGGTGACGGGGCGGACGGCGGCGGCAACCCCGGCGCGCCCACCAACCCGGGCGTCTCCAAGACCACCGGCTGCCACGACATCACGGTGCTGCCCTCCAAGGACCTCGCGGCGGGCGCCTGCATGGGCGACGGCATCCTGTTCTCCATCGCCGACCCGGAGAACCCGAAGGTCATCGACCAGGTCCAGGACAACGTCAACTTCGCGTTCTGGCACTCGGCGACCTTCAACCAGAAGGCCAACAAGGTCGTCTTCACCGACGAGTTGGGCGGCGGTGGCGCGGCCACCTGCAACGCTGCCATCGGTCCGGACCGCGGCGCCGACGGCATCTACGACATCACCGGCAAGGGCGACAAGCGCAAGCTCGTCTTCAAGAGCTACTTCAAGATCCCGCGCCACCAGGCCGACACCGAGAACTGTGTCGCGCACAACGGCTCGCTGATCCCGGTCAAGGGCAAGGACCTCATGGTGCAGGCCTGGTACCAGGGCGGCGTCTCCGTCTGGGACTTCACGGACTCCTCGAAGCCCAAGGAGATCGGCTACTTCGAGCGCGGCCCGCTCACCACGGACGCGATGACGACCGGCGGTTCGTGGTCGGCGTACTACTACAACGGCTACATCTACTCGAACGACATCGCGAAGGGCTTCGACGTCCTGAAGGTCAACGACGCCCGCACCGACCCGGCGAAGAAGATCCGCCTGGGTGAGCTGAACGTCCAGACGCAGCCGGACTACTTCGGCTGACTGGTCCGCTCGCCGCCCACGGCCGGTGACAGCGGCTCGAAGTACCGCGAGAAATCGGCCGGTCTGCTGTGAGCGGGGCCCTCGTCGGACGACGCGTCATCCTCGTCGTCCGGCGGGAAGCCCCACTGCCACTCCAGGCCGTAGCGGCGGAACAGCTCGGCGCGCAGCGCCGTCATCGGCATCGGCACGCCGGGCACCAGGAGCGAGAACACGGCGCCCATCAACAGGGCGCGCAGCAGCGGATAGTCCGTGTCGACGTCGAGCGTCCCGTGCCGCACGACGGTGTCGCGCAGCAGCGCCGCGAGCCGCTGCTGCTCAGGACACTGCACAAAGCCCTCGGCCTGAAGGATCCCCGCCATGTGCGTGCGCATGAGGACGGGTTGATCGCGGGCGAGGCCGAGAATCGCGTCGATGGCGCGGGCAAGCCGCTCGTCCCCGTCGTCCAGTCCGGGCCGCGGCTCCCGCTCCAGTGTTTCCTCAAGCGTGCGGTGCATCAGCCGGTGCACGGCGGACTGCAACAACTGCCGCTTCCCGGGGAAGTAATAGGAGACCAGACCGCGCGCCGAACGGGCGCGGTCCGCGATGTCGCCGAGCGTCGTCGCGTCGTACCCGCGCTCCCCGACGAGCTCCAACGTCGCCTGCAGGAGCCGTTCGCGGGAACGTCGGCGCAACTCCTCATTGACCGATGCGCTGCGGGGGGACATTCTTGACTCCTGCGTTGACTGGCTCTGAGCCAACTATACTCAGCGCTTCCCGGCCACCGGCCTGTTGGGCGAGGTGTGCGCGGGAGGGCCGGCCGTATTCGGGCGACGCGGGGGATCGTCCGAATACGGCTGGGTCATGTGCGGGGGCGTCAGGTGCCGTCGTGTCAGGTGCCGCTGCGTCAGGGGCGACCGCGTCAGGGAAGGCCGCGTATGTACGGTCGCGTCAGGTGAAGGCGGCTCAGATCAGGCCGAGTACCGGTCGCAGCCCGTTCGGTCGGGCCCCGGTCGGCAGGTGGTCCACGAAGTGCACCGCGCAGCCCAGCTCCGCGGCCCCGCCGTCCGCGTGCCGGTCGTCGCCCACCATCAGCGCGTCACCGGGCGCCACGCCCAACTCCTCGCAGGCCGCCGTGAACAGCCGCGGATGCGGTTTCGTGACGCCGTGCCGGTACGACAGGACGTACGCGTCGACGAACCCGTCGAGGCCGTGCCCGGCGAACACGGGGCGCGGATCCCAGCCGATGTTGCTGATCACGGCCACCGGGACGCCGCGCTCGCGCAGCCCGGTGAGCACCTCGCGGGTGTCCGGGTAGGGCCGCCAGGCGGCGGGCGTCATGTGCCGGTCGTACAGGGCGTCGTAGAGCCGCTCGTCGGGCAGCGGCACCTGGCGGGCCAGGCCCGTGTACGCGGCGCGGTGCCGCGTGGCGTCGACGTCACGGACGGCGACGAGTTCGGCGAGGTGTTCGGGGACGTTCACCGGATGCGTGCTGCCGCCCGGCAACGCCCCCGCGGCCTCCAGGCCCTCGGCCGCACGCGTGAACTCCGTGTCTGGCAGCGTGAGTTCGCGCTCGTCGAGCACGGCGCGCAGCCAGGATTCGGTGGACTCGATGCGGAAGAGCGTCCCGGAGAAGTCGAACAGCACGGCTTTGATCGTCATGCCGTCGATCCTCCGGCGCGCCGAACGCGCGGGTCAAGGAACTCACGCGTCAAGGAACACACGGGTCAGGCGCGGGCGTTGGGCGCCGCCCACTTGCCGTACGCCGCCGTGGACAGCGTCACCGTCAGCGCCCCGAGCAGCCAGCCGGCCAGCACGTCCGACGGCCAGTGCACCCCCAGCCACAGGCGGGTCAGTCCGACGCCGAGCACCGACACCACGGCGAGCGCGAGCACAGTGCGCCACAGCGTGTGCCCGGCCCCGTACCGCCGCAGCAGCCACAGGACGAGCGCGCAGACCACGGTCGCCGTCATCGCGTGTCCCGAGGGGAATGCCGCGTAGTGCGCCGAGTCCACCGGGTCGCGCCACACCGGGCGTGGTCGGTCGACGGACGCCTTCAGGCCCTGTTGGAGCAGCGTGCCGACCAGGCAGGTGGCCGCCACCCAGCCCGCGAGCAGCCAGTCCCGCAGCCGCCAGACGAGGCCTAGCACGATCACCGCGCACAGGAGCCGCATGGTCCAGGGGTCCCACACCCAGTCGGTCAACACGCGGTTGACCTGCGTGACGCCGGGCTCGGCGAGGGCCCGGCCGTGCAGCGAGCGGGCGATGTCGCGGTCGAGGCCCATCAGCGGGCTCCACCGGGTCGCCACCAGAACGATCAGGAGCACACAGGACAGGGCCAGTGCGGTGGCGAGCGCGAGGACGGGTCGGGGGCGTCGGGGCGGAGAGTCGAGCCGTACCGGGTGCATGGGAAAGATCCTCGCCCATCGGGCGCCGCGCGGGCCATCCCGGTGGACGGATCGGCGTGGTGCTGTCCCGCAACCCCGCTGTCCCGCAATCCCGCAATCCCGCTGTCCCGCTATCCCAGCGCCCGCAGCGCGGGGACGAACGTGACCAGGAGAGGGACCAGCGGGATCAGGGCGGCGGCCGCCGTGAGGCGCAGCCGGTGCGCGGGCGTCAGGCGCGAGGGCGGCGCGAGCAGCCGGTGCACACGCTGCGGGACCTGTGCGTGCGGCGTCGGGCAGGGGCCGAAGACGCCACGGTCCTCGTTGAGTTCCACCAGCGCGAGCGCGATGCTCATGCGCCCGAAGCGGCGCGAGGCGACGTCGTCCGCCGCCAGCTCCACGAGCCGGTGCATCTCGTCCCGGAACGAGGCGAACACCGGAACCTGCGGAAAACCGGAGGCCAGCGCGCCCGAGCAGTGCAGCAGCCAGTCGTGCCGCCACCGCGCGTGACCCATCTCGTGCGCGAGCACCGCGTCCAGTTGGCGCCCCTTCAGGCGCTGCAACGCCGCGGTGGTGATGATCAGTTGGGGCGTCGTGCCCGACATCCACCACGCGTCGGGGCGCTTGCCCTCCAGGATGACGAGGCGGTCGGGGCCCGGCTCCTCGCCCGGCAACAGCGGTGCGCGCTCCAGGAGTTCGACCCGCCTCGCGCGCCGCCTCGCCCGCGCGCCGCGCACCTCGCGCACCAGCATCGCCGCCGTCCACGCCCCGCCGAGGGCGAGCGTCACGGCGACGGTCGCCGCCCACGGTCCCGCCGCACGCAGCGCGTAGGCATCCACGACCCCGTGCGGCGCAGCCGCGAACACATGGCCGCGCACGGCGCTCCAGGCGGCCGCCGCGCTCAACGTCATGGACAGGGCACAGCACAGCAGTACGCCCGCCACCACGCACTGCCACGCCCACAGCGCGACGATCGGCTCCCGCTCCGTCCAGTTCGCGCGCGCGAGCAGCCTCGGCGCGATCAGGGCGGCAAGGGCGCCGAGCAGCAACAGTGCTACGGGGACCGTCATGGGCGTCACCCTATGAGGCGAGCGCTACCCACGGGTATGGCCTGGGGCGTCAAGTGACGCACGCCACGGTTTCGTTGATCGGCGCGGATTGGCGCGCTACATCGTCAGCAGCATCGCGAGCATCCCGATCCCCATCGAGAGTCGGCATGCCCGCGCCAGTTCCGGGCGGTCGCCCCAGCCGGCGGCCACCGGTCCCGTCCCGGCCGTCCCGGCCGTCGCGGTCGTCGTGGCGGGAACGAGGCGGGCGCCCGACCACAGGACGTAGACCGTGAAGTAGAGGAGGAGGGCGCCCGTGAGCGCCGGGGCGCCCGCGCCGCCGTGGTGCGCGTGCGTCTCCGGGCGGACGGCCATCGCGACCGCCATGTAGGCCATGGCGAAGGTGCCCACCAGGTGGTGCAGATGATGGGTGCCCGTCCGGGAGGCCCACAGGGCGCGGAGCGCGGCGGCCCCGAACACGGTCGCGTACAGCAGCCACGCCCAGTGCGGCGGCGTGAGTACCGCGGCCGGGACGGCCATCAATGCCATCCCGAATCCCATCAGGGCCTCGCCGCCGGCCGTGCGGCGCTGCTCCTCGACGTCGCTGCGCAGGCGCAGCAGGCAGTACGCGCCGGTCGCCGCGCACAGCGCGACCAGCAGCCAGGCGGCCGAGAGCGGTCCGTGCACGGGGTCCCCCATCTTGTCCGTCTGATCCGTCTCGTCGTCACGTCTCGTCGTCGGTGTCCCGTCCAGGAGATGCCCGGGCGGGCGGGGGCGTATGGCGGCGCAGGGGAGCACGGGTGGTCGCGCGGGTGGGGTGCGTGCCCCTGCGGGCTCTCCTGTACGACCGATCACGTGGAATCATTTACAGGTAAAACACCTGCTAAAGTTTCCTTATGAGCAGCACACCACCGTCACCTCGCGCCCCCGCCGTCCATCGCCTCCCGCTCGCCGGAGTGCTGCGTCTCAACAAGCCGTCCGACGTCTGGCTCAAGCCCGCGACCAGCGTGGTCGTCGCCACCGCGATACCGAACATGGCGCTGCTCGCCCTGGGCCGGCTCGATCTGGCGATGTACACGATGGCGGGCAGCCTGTGCGCCCTGTACGGGCACAACCTCCCGTATGCGGCACGCGCGCGTGCCCTCGCGTGGGTGGTCGTCGGGATGCTCGCGAGCGTCGCGGTGGCGATGGTCTCCGCCTCGCTCATCTCGTCCGCGGCCGTCCTCGTCGCCATCGGCGCGCTGCTCGCCGCCGCGCAGAAGGGCCTGTGCGACGCCACCCGGATCGGCCCGCCGGGACACCTGATCTTCACGTTCATCAGCTCCGCGACGCTGTTCGCGCCGCAGCAGCTCGGGCAGGTGCCGGGCCACCTCGCGCTGACGCTCGCCGCCGGTGCCGTGTCCTGGATCGTGGGCATGGCCCCCGCCCTCGTCCGGCCCCACGGGCCCGAGCGCCGCGCCACCGCCCGCGCGCTGAACGCCGCCGCCGCGTACGTCGAGCGCCCCCAGCACGCGCCCGCCCGGGGTGCGGCGGCCGCCGCCGTGCACGCCGCGTGGCAGTCGCTGCTCGCCACCGGGGCCCGCACGGAGGTGCGGCGCGCCCTTGAGCGGCTCGTGCTGCGCGCCGAGGTCGCCATCGCGGCACCCGGCGACACCGACGCCGACCTGCTGCGCGCCTGGGCGGGCGGTCTGCGCGGCGCGGGCTCGGTGCCGCGGCCCGCGCGCATCGCCGGGATGGACGACGAACTCCTCGGCATCGAGGCCGAGCTCGCGGGCGGCAAGCCCTCGCTGTGGCGGCGGATCGGCCCCGGCTCCCCGCTGCTGCCCATCGTTCTGCGTACGTTCGTCGGCTGCGCCCTCGCCGGATACGGTTCGCTGGCCCTCGGCGTCGGCCGCCCCTACTGGGCCCTCGTCACCGCCGCATCGATCTACCAGGCCAACCTCACGCTGTCCTGGAACCGCGGCATCCAGCGCGTCGTCGGCAACATCGCCGGTGTCCTCGTCTTCGCCGCCGTCGTCCCGCTCGCCCACGCCAGCCGGCTCGCCCTCGTGCTGTGCTGCCTCGCCTGCGCCTTCGGGGCGGAGGCGCTCATCACCCGCAACTACTGGCTGGGCAGCCTCTGCGTCACGCCGATGGCGCTGCTGGTCACCGAGTTCGCCCGCTACCAGGAGCCCGGCGAGCTGATCGGTGACCGCGTCATCGACACCCTCGTCGGTGCCGTGCTCGGCGTCGTCGCGGCCATCGTCGTCACCAACCGGCGCGCCACGGACGGCATCGAGCAGGCGCTCGCCGCGAGCGACACCGCCCGCGAGACCGCCGAGCGCACCCTCGCGCTGCCCGCCCCCGGTCACGCCGCGCTGGAGACGGCCCGCCGCGGCCTCACCGCCGCACTCGTCGAACTACGCGCCGCAGCCGACACCGCGGCCGGCGAATGGTGGCAGCGCGCCCTGCCCGAGGAGCGGGTGCTCGCCGCCGAACAGTCCGGGCACCGGGCTCTCGCGGCCACGGTGCGCCGGCAGGCCGCAGAGGCGGGCGTCGCCGCCTCCCCGAGTGGTGTGGGCGCCCAGCAGTAGCGGATAGTGGCGGACGCACAGCGTTCGGCCCATGAGGAAGGTCCGGTCAGGCAGGAATGAGCACGCAGCAAGGCGCGGCGGCAACGGGGCCGCTCGACATCGTGTCGTCCGTCGTACGGCAGTGGCAGACCGTGCACCCCGACATCGACACAGGCCCCATGGAGATCATCGGGCGCATCAACCGGTGCGCCGCGCTGCTCCAGCAGGCCGAGGACGCACCGCTGCGGCACGCGGGCCTGACCAGGGCCGAGTTCGACCTGCTGGGTACGCTGCGCAGGACCGGCCGCGAACTGACCCCCGGCGACCTCGCCCGCGAGACCTTCGCCTCCGGCGCCGCCGTCACCAAGCGCCTCAAGCAGCTCCAGGAACGCGGCTTCGTCTCCCGCCGCGGCGACACCCGCGACCGCCGCGTCTCCCACCTCAGCCTGACGGAGGAGGGCCGGACCCTCGTCGACGAGATCCTGCCGAGTCAACTCGCGTACGAGGGGGCGGTCCTTTCGGGTCTTGGTGAGGGCAAGGACGCGCAACTCAGCGCTCTGCTGGGGGAGTTGCTGCTTCAGCTGGAGGGGCGACTGGGGAGCGGTCCCCACTAGAGCGACCAGGGCCGCCGGGGAGGTGTGTCCCACCGGCGGCCCTTCGCATGCGTGCGGCGCACTCAGCGCGGCACCGTCGCCCCCTCGATGCCGTACTCCTCGCGCCGGCCGCACATGCCCAAGCCGCCGTGGCGCGTCGGCGTGGACGTGTGCGTGGTCGACGCGGACAGATAGGCGTCCGCGTCGCCCTTCTCCAGGGCGTCGAGCTGGGCGCCCGTGCGCTCGGCCGCGGCCAGGGCGCCGGTGCGCCACAGCTCGCGCCACGCGGCCACGCGCGGGCGGACCAGGGCCGCGGCCGCCCGCTGGAACGCGCGCAGCGGCTCCGCGTCGCCCGCCGCGAGGGCCTCGCGCAGCGGCAGGTAGCCCTCGACCGCGAGGTCCCGGCGACGGCGCGCGGCCGCCTCCGCCTCGGGACCCGCCGGGGCGGGAAGCGCCGCCGCGGCCGCGTACTTCTCCGGGTCCGCCAGGTACTCAGGCGGGAACGTGAACACCGCGTCGCCCGCCTCCGGCAGCCCGCTGTTCTGCATCAGGACCGTGATCCGCAGATCCTCGCCCTGCACCATGCGGTGCACCGTGCCCGGCTCGAACCACGCGAGCGAACCGGCCTCCAGGGGCGTGTCCCGGTAGCCGTCCGGGCTCAGCGTCTGCACCGCGCCGCGCCCGCCCGTCACGACGTACGCCTCCGTGCACACCAGGTGCAGATGCGGGCTGCCGCCGCAGACGCCGTCCGCCGCCTGCCAGTCGTACGCGGAGATGTGGGAGAGGCCGATCCCGCCGGGCAGCGGCCGGTCGAGGCCCGAGGCGTCCGGGCTCACCACGGGAGCTCCTTCAGACGGGCGGCGACCCGCTCCTTGTCCCACGCGCCGTCGGCGACCACGATCCGATACCGGTAGCGGAACGTCTCACCCGCCGGCAGCGCGAACTCCTCGAAGAACGCCCAGGAGAACGCGACCGTCGGAATCGGCTGCGAGCGCACGAACCAGTGCGAGGCGTGGATCGCGTCCCCGTTCTCCGGAGCGTGCTCGAACACCAGCGTCGAGTGCGCGTCGACGTCGTCGTGCTCGCCCGTGAACGCCAGCCACGGCCCCTGAGTCCCCATCAACTCACTGTCGGAGGCGTCCCCTTGGGGCCCGAAGACCTTGCCGCCCGTGAAGTCGCGCGGCCCGCGCCACTGCAGACCCGTGTATCCGGCCATCTCGCGCCCCGCCGTGGTCGGCGAGCCGAAACGCAGGGCCTCGCCGTCGGCGCGGGTGTTCGTCAGCTCGATCGACCAGTCGACCGAGTACGAACCGGACTCCGGATCCACGGAGTGCACCCGCACCCCGCGCTTCTCACGGGCCCACTCGTCGCCGCCGTTCTCGATCCAGGTCAGGCGCTCGGTGAGGTTCAGCTCGTCGGCACCGGCCTCGACGGCGTCGAAGCCGTCGTGCCGCATCGACCCGATGCGGTCGTGCAGCGGGAGGTAACCCTCGCCGTGGACGTAGCAGTTGCCGCCCCAGAAGTTCTGCCCCGATAGGTGGCTCGCCGTCATCTGCAGGCCCTTGTGCCACCGGTGGTCGTTGGGCCGGTAGCCCGACACCAGGTTGCCGGACAGGGTGCGCAGCGGATGCACGTACGGCTTGCGGGCCTCGAAGGCGTCCGGATCCGGCTTGTAGACGTAGGAGAAGAGGTCCGTACCGGTCGCGGCGGAGCGCACCACGACGCGGTCGCCGTGGGTGTGGACGACCTCGAGCGAATTCTCGGCGCTGCTCACTGCTTCGGGCTCCAATCCGGGTGGTCTCCGTGCATCGCGGCGTAGAACGGGTCGCCGGGGCCGATCTCACCGGCCGCGACCGTGGCACCGGTGAACGCCGACTTGTACAGCGCGGCGGCGAACTCCAGTGTGCTGCGGGCGCTTTGGCCGCTGCCGGGCGGGCGGGTGCCGGCGTCGTACGCGTCGAGCAGCGCGGTCAGCTGCGCGGTGTGCGAGCTGGGTACGTCGGCGGTGGGCGCGGGCGGCTGCTCGGCGCCGGGGGCCGGGGTGTAGCGCCAGTCGTCGTTGCCGTGCCCGTACAGGTGGGTCAGCTCGACGGTGGCCTTCTCGCAGTCGATGCGGATGCGGCTCGTCTCGTCGGGCGAGAGCACGGAGTTGACGACCGTAGCGAGGGCGCCGTCCTTGAAGCGGACGAGCGCGGTCGACACGTCCTCGCTCTCCGTGTCGTGCACCAGGCGGGCCGCCATCGCCCGGATCTCGGTCCACTCGCCGAGCAGGTGCAGCATCAGGTCGTACTGGTGGATGCCGTGGCCCATCACGGGGCCGCCGCCCTCGCTGACCCACTTACCGCGCCACGGGACCTCGTAGTACGCGGTGTTGCGGTACCAGGTCGTCTGGCAGTGGGCGACGAGCGGGCGGCCGAGCGTGCCCTCGGTGAGCAGCGAGCGGGCGTGCACGGCGCCCGAGCCGTAGCGGTGCTGGAAGACGACGGACGCGTAGGCGCCGCTGGCCTCCTCGGCGGCGGCGATCTCGTCGTACTCGGCGAGGGAGAGGGTGAGCGGCTTCTCGCACAGCACCCAGGCGCCGGACTTCAGCGCCGCGACGGTCTGTTCGCGGTGGAACACCGGCGGGGTGCCGATGAGGACGAGATCGGGCCTCGCCTCTTCGAGCATCGCGGTCAGGTCGGTGTGCACGGAGACGTCCGCGAAACCGGCCTCGGCGGCCTGGGCGCGGAATCCGTCGAGTCGGTCCTGGTCCACGTCGACGGCGGCGACGAGTTCGACGCGGTCGCGCAGGGAGGTGAGGGCGGGCAGGTGGCTACCGGTGACGATCGCGCCCGTGCCGACGACGGCGGCACGCAGACGGGATCCCTGGCGGGAGGGGCTTGGCATGCGGGTTCCTCGCGGAGAGCTATCGGGGGAAAGCGCTTTCCGTTGCGGACGACCCTAAGCGGGGGGCGTGGGTCCGGACAAGGGGGCCGGTATTGAAGCCCCGCCGGCGATTGAGGCGCGGGGTCCGGGGCGGAGCCCCGCGACCGCAGCCCCCGGTCCCGCGTTGCCGGGGGCGCCCAGGGGTACCGACGGTGGCAATTCCATCCATGGCCCGAGGTGTTGAAACGTATCAGTCGCTTTCCGCCTCGCGGTGGGAAAGCCTCGGGAGGCCATTGACACAGGTGACCACGTCGGGTTCGTATGGACTCGCCTGCGGGTCTACCGCCTGCCGCTGTCGAGTGCGGACACCACGTGCCTCGCGTCCAGTGGCGACGTCACCGCGGGCGAGCCGCCATTAATGGAGCGTTTCAAACACGGCTGCGGTGGTACGCCGTGCAAGCGCTTTCTACTGAGTGCGGTGGCCGGATCACACCTAGGAGAGCCATGAGCGTGACCGCGTCAAAGGAGTCGCGTACCGCGGACGCGCCCGCCACCGGGCGGGCGATGTCGAGGAAGGCCGCGGCGAGCGGCTGGATCGGCAGTGCCCTCGAGTACTACGACTGGTTCATCTACGCCCAGGCGGCGGCGCTCGTCTTCCCGGGGATCTTCTTCCCGGAGGGCAACGCGACGATCGCCGTACTCGCGTCCCTGGGCACCTACGCCGTGGGCTACGTCGCGCGCCCCATCGGCGCGGCGGTGCTCGGCCACTGGGGAGACAAGAAGGGCCGCAAGAACGTCCTGGTCCTGGCCATGCTCCTGATGGGCGTCTCCACGTTCGTGGTGGCGCTGCTGCCCACGTACAGCCAGGTCGGCATCATCGCCCCGATCCTCCTCACCCTCGTCCGCCTCGTGCAGGGCTTCGCCGTGGCGGGGGAGTTGAGCGGGGCGAGCGCGATGATCATCGAGCACGCTCCGCACGGCAGGCGCGGCTTCCTCGCGAGCTTCGCCCTGCACGGGACCGTCGCCGGGCAGATCCTCGGTGCCGCGATCTTCCTGCCCATGTCGATGCTGCTGTCCGACGAGGCCTTCAAGTCCTGGGGCTGGCGCATCCCGTTCGTGCTCAGCGCCGTGGTCGTCATCGCCGGCTTCCTGATCCGGCGACGCGTCGAGGAGACCCGGACCTTCGAGGAGCAGCAGGAGACGGGGCCCGAGGCACACAAGGTGCCGCTCGTCGAGGCGTTCCGGGAGAACTGGCGGGAGATCCTCCGCGCGGTGTGCATGACGCTCGTCAACGTCATCGGCGTCACGGTCTCGGTGTTCGGCGGCGCCTACGCGACGCAGTCCGGCTACGGCGTCGGCATGAGCACGAGCGTCTACCTCTGGATCCAGATCGCCGCGAACGTGGCGGGCATGTTCGTCGTCCCGGTCTTCGGCCACCTCTCCGACCGGTTCGGCCGCCGCCCCATCATGATCGGGGGCGGTCTGGTGGCGGGCCTGCTCTGCTACCCGTACCTGTGGGCGGTCAGCGCCAACAACGTGCCGCTGACCTTCGCGCTCGCGGTGCTCTCCTGGGGCGTCGCCTACCAGTCCTGGAACGCCACGTTCGCCTGCTTCTTCCAGGAGCTGTTCCCGGCGGCCCGCCGCGTCACCGGGTTCGCGCTGGCGCAGAACATCGGCCTGGCGATCGTCGCCTTCCTGCCGACGATCTTCACGCTGGTGGCGCCGCCCGGCTCCTCGAACGTGCCGCTCACCATCGGCACGCTCTGCCTCGTCATCACGGTCATCGCCTCGATCGCGACGTGGAAGTCCCCGGAGACGTACCGGATCCCGCTGGACCGGCTCGGCAGCCCGGACGCGAAGCCGCTGTCCCGGGAGGAGTACGAGGAGCTGCGCGCCGCGGGGAAGTGAGGCGGCGGTTCGACCGCCGCCTGCGCGAAACGCTCGGCCGGGAAACCCCGGCCGAGCGTTTCGTCGAGCTTCGGTCCGTCAGTGCGCCACGCCCAGCAGCACGGCGAGACCTGCCGCGAGCGCGCCGAGCACGGCCACGGCGATGACGCCGATCAGGATGTATCCGAGCCAGGCGTCGTTGCGTGGCCCCCGCCACCCCGCCTTGGTGCCGACCTGCGCGACGACGGCGACGCCGAAGTCCTTGTTGTGCGGGCTCGGGTCCAGCGCCGTGGCCCCGGCGTTCGTCGCGCGCTCGAAAGCCTTCCAGTCAGCCTGTCCGCTCCGGGACCTGGGGCCCATGCCCCCGTCGGGGTCGAGCGGGTGACAGTCGTAGGAGACCGTGATCCTGCGCTTGTCCGCGTCCGGCGTCACCCGCCACACCCGCACCTCGTCGCACCCCTGCCAGCGAGGGTCTGCCAGCTCCGGCACGATGTTGAACCACGACTGCGTGGGCTCGATCCGGTACGGCGCACCGGAGTACGCGATCTGCTGCTGCACCAGAGCGATCAGCTCCTCGGTGGCGGCCGCGTCGCCGCCCGCGACCGCGGAGCCGCCACCCGTGACCTGGGCGCCACCGGCACCCGCCGGCCCCCACGCGGGCCCCGCGGCACCGACACCGACCCGCTGCCCCAACTGCCCGCCACCGACGGGCTGCTGAGCGGCCACCAGATCGGCGACATCGCTCAGGAACTCAAGCGCCGGCTCGATCTCCTTCGGCGACTGCTCGTCCTTGTCCCAGCTGATCACGTCCGTGTCGGTGAACCGCAGCGGATACTTCGCGGCCCGCGGGTCGCCCAGCAGGAACTCGGCGAGCGGCCCGTTCAACGCGGCGGCGGCGACGGACGGCTGTAGCGTCCGCACGGTGAACCGCTCGTCGAACTCCGGGTGCCCGATGAGCGCATCGTCACCGGCCCCGAACTTCCGCCGCAGCGCCCCGGTGTGCTGCACCATGAACGCGCCGACAGAGTGCGGGAGTTGGGCCGACCACACGGCGTACGTCGAGCTGCTGCTGTCGTCGCTGGAGCCGTCGCCCATGTCGCCGTGGGCCATGGAGGTGGAGATGACACGCCCCTCGACCGCCGCCGCGTCGCGCCCGCGGTAGGGGCCGTAGCAGTAGTCCTGGAAGACCACCCCCTTCCTGGACCCGACCGGAAACGGCGCGTCCCCCAGGAACCGGTCGGCTTCGCCGTTCGAGGGCTCCTTGACGTGCTGCCACCCCAGTCGCGAGGTCAGCTCGGCGTACTTGCTCAACTCTCGGTTGCGCCGCCACCGTTGCCACAGTGACGTCACAACCATGATGAGCACCCAGATGGCCAGGCCGAACACGATGGCACCCACGACGTCACACCTCCCCTTCGCACGGCGCCGGCATCGCGGCCCCATGACAATTCACGATCACCCGAGCTGGGCGAGCGGGGGAGTGTAACGTGATCTTGGGGCTCGAGATCGCACGTCGCTGGGCAGCCAACTCCCCAACGTTGACGGCCGGTCCAAAACGTGGGCAGCCCCGAGACCGGGGCTGCCCAGGGGGCCAACAGAAGCGGGGACGTGCACCCCGTTGACGTCAGGTGATCGGGAGTTCCGGCTTTTCGGGGGACATCGAGCGGCCGTCCACCCGTGCCGCGATCACCTCTTGCAGTTCCTCGGGGGAGAGGTACGCGTCGGTCATCTCGAAGTCCCTGAGTGTCGCGGGGCGGTGGCGCTGGAAGCCGGTGCGGACGAAGTCGTCGCCGGCGACCGCGTTGAGGGCCCAGTTGGCCGCCGTACGGAACCGTGCCGTCAGGGTGCGCAGCGCGCCGATGTGGTAGCCGCGCGCCACGACCTGGGCGGGGAGCCCGGTCAGTTGGATGCCCAGCGGCTTCGACACGGCCTGGATGCCGCCCAGGTCGACGACGAGGCCGAGGTCCTTGTGACGGTAGGGCGTCAGCGGGTTGCCGCGCACCGAGGCGAGGATGTTGCGGGCCGCCGCCCAGCCCTGCCGCATCGCGTGCTGCGCGGTCGGCGGGCACATCGCGTCGCCGCCCTTGACGAGGTCCGGGACGGCGGCCGCGTCGCCGAGGGCGAACACCCCGTCGAGCCCTGGCACGGTCAGCTCGGGCGTCACCACGAGCCGGCCGCGGTTGGTCTCCGAACCGAGGGTCGCCACGAGCGGGCTGGGCGCGACGCCGGCCGTCCAGATCAGCGTGTGGCAGGGCAGCTCGCGCCCGTCGGTGAGCGTCACCGTGTCCTCGGTGACGCTGGCCACCGACACCCCGAGCGAGACGTTCAGCCCGCGCCGCTCCAGGATGTCCATCGCCTTGTCGCCGAGCCGCTCACCCAGCTCCGGCATGAGCTTGGGCGCCACATCGACCAGGTGCCACTTGATGAGCTTCGGGTCGAGCCCCGGATAGCGCTTGACCGCGGCGGTCGTGAGCCGTTGCAGATACGCGGCCGTCTCCGTGCCCGCGTAGCCGCCGCCGACCACCACGAACTGGAGCCGCGCCTCGCGCTCGGCGGGGTCGGAGCTGGCCGCCGCCAGGTCCAGCTGCGTGATCACGTGGTCGCGGATCCAGGCCGCCTCGGCGAGCGTCTTCACGCCGACCGCGTACTTGTCCAGGCCCGGGATGTCGAACTGGCGCGTCACGCTGCCCGGCGTGAGCACCAGGTAGTCGTAGTGCTCGACGCTGACCTCGCCGTTTATCTTCCGTACGACGACGGCCTTCGCCTGCGGGTCCACGCCGATCGCGCCGCCCGGCACGATCTGGGTGCGCCGCAGCATCCTGCGCAGCGGCACCGCCACGGACTGCGGGGTGAGCACGCCGGAGGCCACGTGCGGAAGCAGTGGCAGGTACAGCTGATGCGCGGTGGGGCTGATGAGCCGCAGCACCGCCTCGCCGGGCTTGAGCTCCTTCTCCAGCTTGTGCGCGCACTCCATCCCGGCGAATCCCGCGCCGATGATCAGGATCCGGGGGACGGACGACGTACGGGAAGCGCTGGTGTTCCGCGGAGTGGTCATGTCGGATCTCTCCTGGGGTGGGCTGCGTAGGACCGGTGGGCGTCGTCGATCCCTGCGTATCCGGATTCGGCACTCCCGAATCACGAACTCACGCCATCCTGCTTCCCCGGCCGGGCCACCGCATGCGATCGGAGGGACTGTACGAGACACCCGAGCCGCGCCCCACCGCACCCGAACGACCCCCTGGGCGGGGCTCCACGGCCTAGGCCGTTCGGGCGAGGAGGGCATCCGAGGAGGGCATCCAAGGGGCGGCTCAGATCCCCGGCCGGTACCGGATCGGATGCTCCTGCGGCACCTCTACGAGGACGATCTCGTGGCCGTCCGGGTCCGTGATCCACATTTCGACGAGGCCCCACGGCTCTTTGACCGGCTCCCGGACCACCGTGACGCCCTGCCCGGCCAGCTCCTCGTGCGCCGCGTGCACATCGGCCACCTGCATCCACAGCTTGAGGCTCGGCACCGGAGGCTCCGCGGAGCGGCCCGCCACCTCCAGGAAACCGCCGCCCAGGAAATACACGGTGCCCCGCTCGGGCCCGGTGCCGAACTCCCGGTACACCGCGAGGCCCAGCGCCTCCCCGTAGAACGCCCGCGACCGCTCGGGATCGGTCGGCCGGATCAGGACCCTGCTGCTCAGTACGTGAACCATGCCGACGCAGCGTAGTGCCCTCGCGTTAACCTCGACGGCGTCCCGCACGCCCGTCGTCCCGCACCCTGGAGGCCCGCCCCATGACCACCGTCGACCTCGTCTTCCGTGACGCCGGGCCCGAGGACGTCGACGTACTCGTCGCCCTCATCGAGTCGGCCTACCGGGGGGACTCCAGCAGGACCGGCTGGACCACGGAGGCGGACATCCTTCAGGGGCAGCGGACCGACCCGCAGGGCGTGCTCGAGGTCATCGAGGACCCCGACAGCCGGCTGCTCACGGTCGAGCGGGACGGCGCGGTCGTCGCCTGCTGCCAGCTGGAGCACCGCGGGGAGCACGCCTACTTCGGCATGTTCGCCGTCAGCCCCGCCCAGCAGGGCGCGGGCCTCGGCAAGACGATCATCACGGAGGCCGAGCGCACGGTCCGCGAGACGTGGGGCGTCAGCGAGATGCACATGACGGTGATCGACGCCCGCGAGGAGCTCATCGCCTGGTACGAGCGCCGCGGCTACCGCCGTACGGGACAGTTCAGCCCCTTCCCGTACGGCGACGAGCGCTTCGGCATCCCGCAGCGCGACGACCTGAGGTTCGAACTGCTCGTCAAGCCGCTCGCGTAGGCACAGAGGTCACGCGGTGAAGCGGCCCGTGCGCTTGATCTCCGGGTAGTCCGTGGTCGCGCCGTCGAGGCCGAGCGCCCGCACGAGCCGCAGATCGTCCTGGGTGTTCACGACCCAGCCGATGATCCGCAGGTCGGCCTTGCGGGCGTGCTCGACGATCTCCTGCGTCAGCCGCCGGATGTTCAGCACCAGCGTCGTCGCCCCCGCCGTGACGGCCCGCTCGACGACACCGGTGCCGTAGCGGCTGGCGACGAGCGCCGTGCGCACGCCCGGCACGAGCCGGGCGATCTCGGTGATCGCCTCGTCGTGGAACGAGATCACCTCGACCCGGTGCACCAGATCGCGGCGCAGCATCACCTCGGCCAGCGCCCGCGCCGCCGCCGTGTCCTTGATCTCGGCCTGGAGCGGGGTACCGACCGCGTCGAGCACCTCCTCGAAGACCGGCACGCGCTCGCCGCGCCCGGCGTCGAGGCCGCGGATCTCGTCGAGGGTCTTCTCGGCGATCGGCCCGTGGCCGTTCGTGGTCCGGTCGACGTCGGCGTCGTGCATGACGACGAGCGCGCCGTCCTTGCTCAGGTGCAGGTCGAGTTCGATGATGTCGAGTCCCCCGCGCTCGGCGGCGACGAAGGACCTCAGGGTGTTCTCGGGTTCGAGACCCATGGCTCCGCGATGCCCGATGGTGAGGAAGTTCAAGGTCGTCTCGCCTCCGTCTGCTGCGGCTCTGTGCTGCCGCGCGGACGCGACAGACTCGTACACTAACGGGCCGTCTGCGTCAGGGAACCGTGCCTGCGAGAAGGACCGGAGTCGTGGGTTCTGGTGCCCACCACACCGAGGATCAGTCCAGTGATCACGGCGGCGACGAGGACGGCACGGGTACTCATGGCGGATGCGCCTCCGGGCGGTACGGACAGGGGTGCCGACCGTCCTACCGGGCAGGTCGCCCTCGGAGCGAGTCCGCTCACCCGGTGGTGGGCGCGTCTCCCTCGGCGTTGACTTCTGGGACCGCGCGCGGCGCGGCGGGCAGCGCGTCCAGGTCCGCCAACATGCCCCGGGCGAGCTCGACTTCGGCCGCGAGGTGCCGCTCGCTCCAGCGCAGCGCGATCTGCGGGTGCGCCCACGCCTCCACGCCCTCCGCCCGCGCGAGTGCGTCCCGCAGCTCCTTCAACTCGCCCTCGGTGCGCGCCACATGCTCCTCGACGAGCGTGCGCAGCCGCCCCGGGGCGGCGAGATGCCCCAGCCATACGCGCAGCAGCACCGGGTGCCGCAGCGACACGGCGGCCGGGTCCCGGTCGTCGGCCGCCCACGCGGCGAGCGCGTCCCTGCCCGCGCGCGTGATGGCGTACGTGCGCTTGGTGCGCGGCTCCTCCGGGCCCGAGCGCCTGGATGTGGCGTAGCCGAGCCGCTCCAGCCTGCGCAGCTCCGCGTAGATCTGGCTGAAGGCGGGGGAGCCGTAGAAGAAGCGCAGCGACGCGTCCGCCCACTTCTTCAGCTCGTACCCGGTCCGCTCGCCGGGCGGGAAGGACAGCAGCCCGAGTACGGCCCAGGCGGTCGGCGGCAGCGGCGAGGTCGGCATGGCTCCGCATTGAAGTCAGCGGAGGTCACGGGCGCAAGAGCTACTTCCGGCGCAACTGGGCCGAAAGATGGTGCTGGAGCGGTTGGCCGACGGCCGCGAGGTTGTGGGTGAACGTGAGGGTGTCGTCGTCGGTGAGCGCGTAACGGCGTCCCGTCGCCTCGACGTGCTTGGCCGTCGGCGTGAGGCCCACGGTGTGCGTGGCGAGCTCGACCGTCCCGTCGGCGGCGGCGCCGACCATGACCTCCGCGATCCCCGTGGGCTGCGTGATCAGCGCCTCGACGCGGCCCTCGGGCTGAATCCGCCACCAGCCGCTCTCCCGGGCGGCGGGCCGCACGGGGGCGTCATCGGCGTCGATCAGCCAGGCCCGCGCCTCGTACCGCAGAAACGGCCTGCCGTCGTGGCTGAACGTGACCTCCTGCGCGTACGTGAAGTCGCCGTCCAGGGTGGGGTATTCGCCCCGCCCCCGGCCGTGCCAGCTGCCGAGGAGGCCGAGGACGGGCGCGAGCAGCGGGTGCGGCTCGGGGGTCTCCTCGTACGGGTACGAGGGTGCGGGCGCGGGGTCGAACACGGGTGGCTCCTGAGGCTAGGGGGTTACCGGGGAAGCGTAGAGCGTGCCCGGACCGCCGGTGCGGAGCGTCGTGCCCCTTCCTTTCTCTGACGGCCCGTCATATAGCTATTAGTCATACGGCGCCCATGCCGCCAATGACACCGAAACCGCCGACAGCTCGGGAGGCACCGTGAAGTTCAGCGTCATCTTCGAGGCCCAGCTCGCCGACCCCACCGTCGAGCGCGAGCACCAACTGCTGCGCGACAGCGTCGAACAGGCCGTGTTCGCCGAGGAGATGGGCTTCGACCGGATCTGGGCGGTCGAGCACCACTCCCTCAAGTGGTACGCGCACATGTCCGCGCCGGAGATCTTCCTGACCTGGGTCGCGGCGCGCACCTCCCGCATCCGCGTCGGCCACGGCGTGGTGTGCATGCCGTTCAACTTCAACCACCCCGCGCGCGTGGCCGAACGCGCCGCGATGCTCGACCTGTTGTCCGGCGGCCGGCTCGACCTGGGGGCGGGGCGCGGCGGCACCACACAGGAGACGTCGCTGTGCGGGGTCGACAAGGAGCGGACCACGCAGGAGGTCGAGGAGGCGCTGCGGATCATCGGGAAGGCGTGGGAGAAGGACGAGTTGGAGCACCACGGCCCGCTCCTCGACATCGATCCGCACCCGATCCTGCCCCGCCCCGCGCAGACCCCGCACCCGCCGCTGTTCCTCGCGTGCAGCCGTACGGAGACGCTGCGCCAGGCCGCCGAACTCGGCGTCGGTGCCCTCGTGATGGGGTTCGCGGGCCCGGAGGCGATCGCCGACATGCGGGGCGCCTACGACGCGGCGGTCGCGGCCCGTACCCCGGAGCGCCTCGTGTCCTCGGTCGTCAACGACCACTTCTCCGTGCTCTGCCCGACGATCGTGCTCGACGACCGGGGGACGGCGCGCAGCATCGGCATCCGTGGCCAGCGCTTCTTCGCGCAGTCCATCGGGCACTGGTACGGCGGCGCGGGCATCCCCGACGAGGCTGTCGTGGAGGGCGCCGACGAGGCGGCGGAGATGCGCAGGGCCGCCGAGCAGGTGGTCGCCCGCCTCCACGAGCACCACATCCCCGTCCGCCCCACCGCCACGGCCACCTTCAACGCCGACCACGCGTACGGCACCGCCGACGACGCCATCGCCTACGTCGAGCGCCTCCGCGACGCGGGCGCCGACGAGATCATGTGCCTGATCCAGATGGGCACGGTGCCGCAGGAGGCGTGCATGGAGACGCTGCGGCAGTGGGGCGAGAAGGTCATCCCGCACTTCCGCGGCGAGGACGGTGCGTGACGCCCGCCGCTGGGCAGGAATCCGTCGGCCACCCCGCACCGCAACCACCCTCACCACCGCCACACCGACCCAGGAGTCGCCCATGACCCCCGACCCGGTCGACCGCCTCGCCCCCGAGGCCCGGCCCCTCGTCGACGCCATCGCCGCCGCGTTCCCCGACCTCGGGGGTGCCGTCACCGATGCCGTCGAGGCCCGCAGGATCCTCGCCGCCGCCCCCGAGTCGCCGTTCCCCACGCCCGTGGTGGGAGCCGTCGAGGACCGGGAGATACCCGGGCCGCCGGGTGCGCCCGCGATACCCGTGCGCGTGTACCTGCCGGAACCGGACGCGGAGCCGGAGCCGGACGCGGCGCCGGAACCCCGCCCCGTCGTCGTCTTCTTCCACGGCGGCGGCTGGGTCATCTGCGACCTCGACAGCCACGATCACACCGCCCGCCGGCTGTGCCGCGACGCGGGCGCCGTCGTCGTATCGGTCGACTACCGGCTGGCGCCCGAGGCCCCGTTCCCCGCCGCCGTCGAGGACGCGTACGCCGCCGTGTGCTGGGTCGCCGACCACGCGGCCGAACTGGGCGCCGATCCAAGCGCGTTGACCGTGGCGGGCGACAGCGCGGGCGGAAATCTCGCCGCGGTCGTCGCGCAGATCGCGCGCGACGAGGACGGCCCCGACATCGCGCGCCAGGTCCTGGTCTACCCGGCCACCGACGCCCGCCAGAAGTCCGGCTCTTTTGACGCCAACGCCGAGGGCTACTTCCTCACCGCCGCCCACTGCGGCTGGTTCCGCGAGCAGTACCTGGGTGCGGACGGGGACCCCGCCCACCCCCGCGTATCGCCGCTCCTTGCGGAGAGCCTCGCCGGGCTGCCCGCCGCGCACATCGTCACCGCCGGCTGCGACCCGCTGTGCGACGAGGGCCGGGCGTACGGGAAGGCGCTGCGGGACGCGGGCGTCGCGGTCACGGAGGGCCATTTCCCGCGGATGTTCCACGGATTCTTCGGGTTCCCCGAACTCCTCGAGGACTCCCGGCAGGCCTTGGCAGGCGCGGCAGAGGTGATTGCGGCTACCGCCCGTCACAGGAAAAACAGCGGTGATCAAGGGGGTAACGCAGGATAATTTCCCGAGACCCCTCTTGTGGTCGAGAACCTCGCGCGCATACGGTGTTCTTACGCGAGGTTCTCCCGTGGAGGTTGGGACATGACGGAAATTCTTGTGCAGGCTGGCGCGGAGGGGACGGATTCTCCGGTCCAGGTGGTCGGACCCAGGGTGGTGGAACACCCGGCTTGGCCCTTGCTCAAGGACGCCGTGGAGGAGTTCCGGCACTTGCAGAGCAAGGACGGGTCGATCGACTTCGAGGCCGAGGGCGCCCCGGCGAAGGCCGACGCCGAGCGGATCGTCGGCCGTGTCATAGCCGCGGTCGAGGAGCTCGCCCCGCTGCTGCCGCACGACGCCGCGTACCACGAGGCGCTCGTGCGCGACCTGCGCCGCTGGGCGGAGGGCGGCTTCGAGGTCCCGGACTTCCTGGACTCGCTGCTCGCCTTCCAGCCCGCCGCGCAGCGCCGGGACGGGCTCCAGCACCTGGTGGTCTTCCCGATGTACACGCAGAACGGCAATCCGGACCGCAATCTGGAAGCCGTCGTGCTGCGCATGGTGTGGCCGGACTGGCTCGCCGAGCTGGAGGCGACCCGTTACGACAACCCGCTGTTCTGCGGCATCACCTTCGAGGACTTCACCTCCGGGTACGACACGAACTCGGCGGTGCTCTTCCCGGAGACGATCGCCGTGCGCGAGGCGCCCGAGCGCTTCTCCTGGGGCGGCATCTTCTGCGACCGCGAGGCGGCCCGCTTCCGCCGCGTCACCGAGGCCGCCGTCGACATCCTGGGCGTCGAACTGCCCGCGGACATCGAGGCGATGGTCGGCGACCAGGACCGCTGCCAGCAGGCGTTCGTCCTGTGGGACATGGTCCACGACCGTACGCACAGCCACGGCGACCTGCCCTTCGACCCGTTCATGATCAAGCAGCGCCAGCCGTTCTGGATGTACGGCCTCGAAGAGCTGCGCTGCGACCTCACCGCCTTCAAGGAGGCCGTGAAGCTGGAGGCCGACGGCGTCCCGCAGGCGCGCGACGTGCAGTACGCCGTGCTCTTCGACCGGATGTTCCGCTTCCCGGTCACCGGCGACCGCGTCAAGAACTACGACGGCCTCGGCGGCCAGCTGCTCTTCGCGTACCTGCACAAGCACGACGTGGTGCGCTGGACGGACAACAAGCTGCACATCGACTGGAAGCGCGCCCCCGAGGTGACCAACCAGCTGTGCGGCGAGATCGAGAAGCTGTACCGCGACGGCATCGACCGCCCGAAGCTGGTGCACTGGTTCGCCGCATACGACCTGGTGTCCACGTATCTGTCCCCGCACCCGGGCTCCACCTGGGCGAAGGGGCCCGACGCCCTGGACACGTCCCTGCCGCCGCGCAAACTCGTGGACGAGGTGCTTCCCGACGAGTTTCCGCTCAGCATGTTTTATGAGGCCCTCTCCAAGAAGCTGAAGACCGTGATCGCTTCCACGAAGGGGATCACCGCGGAGCGTGCCGAGAAGGTGGCCGCGTGAGCCACGGCGAACAGCAGCAGGAGGCGACTGTCATGACCGACACCAACGGGACCAGGGACACGCTGGACGGTGCGGTGATCGCGGTGGCCGGAGCGGCCGGACCGGCCGGCAAGGCCACCCTCAAGCGGCTCGCGGAGGCGGGCGCCACCGTCATCGGGGCCGACGCGGACGCCGAGCGCCTCGTGGCGGCCGTCGACGAGGCGCGCTACGCGCACGGCGGCGCCACCGTCATCGGCGACAACGTCGACCTGCTCGATCTGCACGCCACCCGTGACTGGGCGGGGCGCATCGAGAAGGACTTCGGCCGCGTCGACGGCCTCGTGCACCTGGTGGGCGGCTGGCGCGGCGGCGCGACCTTCGCCGACACCGACCTCGCCGACTGGGACCTGCTCGAAAAGCTCCTGATCCGCACGGTGCAGCACACGTCCCTCGCGTTCCACGACGGGCTGTCCCGCAGCGACCGCGGCCGCTACCTGCTCATCAGCGCGGCGGGCGCCTCCAAGCCGACCGCGGGCAACGCCGCGTACGCCGCGTCCAAGGCCGCCGCCGAGGCGTGGACGCTCGCGCTCGGCGACTCCTTCCGCAAGGCGGGGGGCGAGGCCGGCCCGCAGCAGGCGGCTGCGATCCTGGTGGTCAAGGCGCTGGTGCACGACGCGATGCGCGCCGAACGCCCCAACGCGAAGTTCGCGGGCTTCACGGACGTCACGGAGCTGGCCGAGGCCATCACCGGCGTCTGGGAGCGGCCCGCCGCCGAACTGAACGGGACCCGTCTGTGGCTGACCGAGAAGCCGTGAACCCTGCAAAGACCGATGCCCGTCGGCATCACGACCCCACCACGCAAGGGTTCGCCAGCGACAACTACGCGGGAGGCCATCCGGAGGTGATGGCGGCGCTCGCCCTCGCCAACGGCGGACACCAGGTCGCGTACGGCGGGGACGAGTACACGGACCATCTCCAGCAGATCATCCGCAGCCACTTCGGTCCGACCGCCGAGGCGTTCCCGGTGTTCAACGGCACGGGCGCCAACGTCGTCGCGCTCCAGGCGGTCACCGACCGCTGGGGCGCGGTGATCTGCGCCGAGTCCGCGCACATCCACGTGGACGAGGGCGGCGCCCCCGAGCGGATGGGCGGCCTGAAGCTGCTCACCGTGCCGACCCCGGACGGCAAGCTCACGCCCGAGCTGATCGACCGGCAGGCGTACGGCTGGGACGACGAGCACCGGGCGATGCCGCAGGTCGTCTCGATCACGCAGTCCACCGAACTGGGCACGCTCTACACGCCCGACGAGATCCGCGCGATCTGCGAGCACGCCCACGAGCGCGGCATGACGGTGCACCTCGACGGCTCCCGGATATCCAACGCGGCAGCGTCCCTCGACGTCCCCATGCGGACGTTCACGAACGCGGTCGGCGTCGACATCCTGTCGCTGGGCGGCACCAAGAACGGCGCGCTGTTCGGCGAGGCCGTCGTCGTCATCAACCAGGACCGCGTGCGCCACATGAAGCACCTGCGCAAGCTGTCCATGCAGCTGGCCTCCAAGATGCGCTTCATCTCGGTGCAGTTGGAGGCGCTGTTCGCCAAGGACCTGTGGCTGCGCAACGCCCGGCACGCGAACGAGATGGCCCAGCGCCTCGCCGAGGGCGCCCGCGTCGTCGACGGCGTCGAGATCCTCTACCCGGTGCAGGCCAACGGCGTGTTCGCCCGCCTCCCGCACGACGTCTCCGAGCGGTTGATGAAGAAGTACCGCTTCTACTTCTGGGACGAGGCGGCCGGCGACGTGCGCTGGATGTGCGCCTTCGACACGCGCGAGGAGGACATCGACTCCTTCGTCGCGGCTCTCAAGGAGGAGATGGCCCGGTAGCCACCGAACCCGCATAGGTATGCGGCCGACCGTAAATCTATTGACTTACGGTCGGCCGCATTCCTATGCTCGCGTGCCATGCAGCTGATCCAGCAGAACCCCGATCTGTCCGCGTACTTGGCGGCCGACGACGTCATCGACCACCATCATCCGCTCGTACGGGAGGCGGCGGCTCGCCTCGCGCGCGACGTCCCCGATTCATATGCATACGCTCGGGCCGCCTACGAATACGTACGGGACGCCATTCCGCACTCCGCCGACAGCGGGGACCCGCGCGTCACCTGGCGTGCGTCGGACGTCCTGGAGAAGGGCACCGGAATCTGCCACGCGAAGGCGCACGCGCTGGCGGCGCTGCTGCGGGCCGAGGACATCCCGACCGCGCTCTGCTACCAGCGACTGACGCACGACGCGGGCACGGGCTGGTGCGTGCACGGCCTCGTGGCGGTACGGCTGCGCGGTGCGTGGCACCGGCAGGACTGCCGGGGGAACAAGCCGGGCGTCGACGCCCAATTCTCCCTGGACGGGGAGCGGTTGGCGTGGATACCGGACGTCGGGGCCGGGGAGGCGGACTATCCGGCGCTCCACGACGCGCCGCACCCGGCGGTGCTCGACGCGCTGCGCGGCGCGCCGGACCGTCCGCATCTGTGGGAGCGCCTTCCGGACGCGCTCCCGGCGTGACTCAGCCGGCTTCGGCGGCCTTGACCTCTTCCGGGGTCGGGGCGGTGCCGCCCAGGTGCGCCGGCATCCACCACGTGTCGTCGGGCCCCTTGGGGCGCACCGGGTAGGCGCGCTGCGCGGCCTCCAGCAGCTCCTGCATGCGCGTGCGCAGACGGCGCGTGATCGCTCCCGCGTACTGGTCGCTCGGCGCCTCCATGGCCTCACCGACGCGGACCGTGATCGGGATGTGCTGCCGCTTGAAGTTCTTCGGACGGCCCTTGGTCCACAGCCGCTGCGTGCCCCACAGCGCCATCGGGATCAGCGGAACGCCGGCCTCCTGGGCCAGGCGTACGGCGCCCGTCTTGAAGCTCTTGAGGGTGAACGACTCCGAGATCGTCGCCTCCGGGAAGACGCCGATGATTTCGCCCGAGCGCAGCGACCGCAGCGCGTGCTGGTAGGCGTGCTCACCCTGGGAGCGGTCCACCGGGATGTGCTTCATGCCGCGCATCAGCGGGCCGGAGATCTTGTGCCGGAAGACCGACTCCTTGGCCATGAAGCGGACGAGACGCTTCTGCGGCAGGGCCGCCAGGCCGTCGAAGATGAAGTCCAGGTAGCTGATGTGGTTGCTGACCAGGACTGCTCCACCGGTACGCGGAATGTTTTCCGAGCCCTTGAGGTCGATCTTCAGGTCGAGCGCCTTGAACATCGTGCGGGCGGCGCCGATGACCGGAGGGTAGACGAGCTCTGCCATGGAGGGGGTTGGCCCTTCAGTAAGTTACGCGGCCGTAGGTTTTCCGGCTTGCGCAGATCGTGCCCCATCAACGGCCGGGTGACCAGTCCTGGTTCCCGCACCGTACGAGATCCTTGTCACGTGCCGGGAATACGGGAACGGCCGGAAATCGCTGCACACAAAGCAGCGGAATGGAGGAGGAGCAGGTGACGGTCGGTGAACAGACGTGGGACGCCGAGCAGTTGGGTGAGGAGCTGGGGGAGCGGGCGACGCTCGTGCAGTTCTCCAGCGCGTTCTGCGCCCCCTGCCGGGCCACCCGCCGGGTCCTCGACGAGGTCGCCGCGATGGTGCCCGGCGTCTCCCATGTGGAGATCGACGCCGAGGCCCGCCTCGACCTCGTGCGCGACGTGGGCGTCCTCAAGACGCCGACCGTCCTCGTTCTGGACGCGCGCGGCCGCGAGGTGCGCCGGGCGGCGGGGCAGCCGCGCAAGGCGGACGTGATCGCGGCGCTGGGCGAAGCGGTCTGACGTGCCGATGGTCGCCGCGCGTGAGGGGCGGTGGGCGCCGCGTGACGCATCTCCCAGATGACGGAACGCACTTGACTGCACGCGCCACGTATCGTCAGGGTGACCGTATGCCTTCGGAACTCCTTCTCGTCGAGCGGGTCCATGTCGACCTGGCTCGCTGTTCGAGCGCCCGCTGTCCGCGTGTCTGACGCAGCCACGGCCCCTTGCTCGAACCCTCCTGCCAGAAGGACAACTCCATGACGGCCACGCCCGACCTGCGCACCGCCCAGGCAGCCACCCCCGACCTGTTCCGCTCCGTCTTCCGACAGCACGCGGCAGGCGTCGCGGTGGTCACCGCGCCCGGTGCGGCCCCCGTCGGCTTCACCGCCACCTCCCTCACCTCGGTCTCCGCGACGCCCCCCGTCGTCTCGTTCGGCATCGGCCTCGGCTCGTCGAGCTGGCCCACCGTCGCCAAGGCCGAGCACGTCGGCGTGCACATACTCGGCGAGCACCAGGCCGACCTCGCCGCGACGTTCGCGAAGAGCGGCGCCGACCGCTTCGGCGAGCCCACCCGCTGGTTCGAGGGGCCCCAGGGCGTGCCGATCCTCGACGGCGTGCTCGCCTGGCTCGTCTGCAAGGTCATCGCGCGGGTGCCCGCGGGGGACCACCAGATCGTGCTCGCGGAAGCGCTCTGCGGCGACCCGGCGGGCGCCGGCCGTCCGCTGCTCTACCACCAGGGCCGCTTCAACGGGCTGCGCGACTGAAAGTTCCTGTGCGGCGCGGTTACACAGCGTTGGCAAGGTCACAGTTCAAAGCGCTTGCTTAGTGGGCATAAGCTGGGTGTACTGGCGAGTAACCTTTTGTTCGGAGCGCGGGCCGCCCCGACCGGAAGAGTCCGCACAAGGCGCATATGCTGCCTGCGAGAAGGCGTTTTCAGCCGCAGCAGTACAGCAAAGGCGTGGCCAGTACAGCTGGTAGCAAGACAGCCGCCCAGATAAAGACGATTGCAGTAGGAGAGC
>NZ_JBTYHB010000018.1:0-162599 GCF_054871485.1 Streptomyces sp. UC4497
TAATGGCTGTTCAAGGGCCGGCCGGGCGCACATTGTGGTACCCGCCCGGTCCGGCGGCGGGGCACGGGGCGTGGTGGGTGGGGGCCGCCCCGTAGGGGGCGGCCCCACTCCGGGATTCCCGTAGTCGGACGTCACAGTCCGGTGGCGCTACTCGGACGCCTCCGCCTCCGCCAGTTCTTCCGCCGTCGGCGGCTCCGTGGGGCGCAGCTTCATCCAGATCAGGAAGAACAGGCCGAGGATCAGCATGCCGATGCCGGTCCACAGGTTGATGTTGATGTCCTGGGCCTTCTTGAGGTCGGCGTCGGACGCCGTGAAGCCGGCGATCGTGACGATCACGCCGTACACCACGAAGAGGCCGCCGATGATGCGTCGCACGTCGAAGAGGCGGGCCGCCGTCGCCGACTTGGCCTCAAGCTCCTTCACTTCCTCGACGTGCTGGTTCATTTCGTCGCTCATGTCGTGTTACCTCGGACCTCAGAAGGAGAACGGGATGTAGCAGATGACGGCGAGGACGATCGCTCCCCAGCCCAGCAGGGCCGGCTTGCGGTACCAGGCGTCGTCACCCTCGGCCGGCGGCTCCTCCATGCCCGGCGACTTCGTGCCGTACACGAGACCGGCCAGCTCCTCGGCGGGCTTGGACTTGGTGCAGAGCGTGACCACGAACATCACCACGGCGCCGACCACGAAGGCGACGATCGAGGAGACGAAGTTGGCGCCCTGGTCGGAGGGGATCGAGATGACGCCCTGCTTGTAGAAGTAGAAGTAGTTCACCATCGCGGCCACGGTGCCCGTGAGCAGCCCCCAGAAGCCCGCCGCCGGCGTCGTCCGCTTCCAGAACATGCCGATGATGAAGACCACGAACAGCGGGACGTTGAAGAACGAGAACAGCGTCTGCAGGTAGTTCATGATGTTGCTGAAGCTGCCCGCGATGAACGCGGTGCCCATGCCGATCACGACGCCGACGGCGGTGACGACGCGGCCGGTCGCCAGGTAGTGCCGGTCGCTCTGGCCCTTCTTGATGTACGCGGCCCAGATGTCGTTGGTGAACACCGTGTTGAAGGACGAGACGTTGGCCGCCATGCCCGCCATGAACGCGGCGAGCAGACCCGTCACCGCGATGCCGAGGACACCGTTGGGCAGCAGGTCGCGCATCAGGACCGGGATGGCGTCGTTGTACTGGAGGCCGTCCGCGGACTTGCCGATGGACGGCTCCATGACCAGGGCGATCAGACCGGGGATCACGACGACCATCGGGATGAGGATCTTCGGGAACGCGGCGATCAGCGGGGTGCGCTTGGCGGCGGAGAGGTTCTTCGCGGACAGCGCGCGCTGCACCTCGGCGAAGTTCGTCGTCCAGTAGCCGAAGCTCATCACGAAGCCGAGGCCGAGCACGATGGTCAGCCAGTTGGCGCCGAGCGGGTTGGCGTCGCCGATGCCCGTGCCCTGCCAGGCGGTCATGAACGAATCACCGTGCGAGCTGGACAGGGAGTCGGATATGCCGTCCCAGCCGCCCACGCGCTTGAGGCCGACGATCGTCAGCGGGATGAGCGCGGCGAGGATGACGAAGAACTGCAGGACCTCGTTGTAGATCGCCGAGGAGAGCCCGCCGATCGTGATGTACGCGAGGACGAACAGGCCCGCGATGACGATCGCCACCCACTGCGGCCAGCCCAGCAGCGCCTGGAGCACCAGGGCCATCGCGTACAGGTTGACGCCCGCGATCAGCACCGAGGAGACGGCGAAGATGATCGAGGAGAGCAGGTGTGACGAGGGGCCGAAGCGGTGGAGCAGGAACTCGGGGACCGAGCGCACCTTCGACGAGTAGTAGAAGGGCATCATCACCAGGCCGAGGAAGACCATGGCGGGGATGGCGCCGATCCAGTACCAGTGCACCGTGTAGAGGCCGTACTGCGCCCCGTTGGCCGCCATGCCGAGGAGCTCGGTGGCGCCCAGGTTCGCGGCGACGAACGCGAGACCGGTGACCCAGGCGGGCAGGGAGCGTCCGGACAGGAAGAAGTCCAGGCTGGTCTTCACGGACCGGCGAGCGGCGAAGCCGATGCCCAGCACCACGACGAAGTAGATCGCCATGATCGCGTAGTCGAGGCCATTGGTGGGCAGCCGGAGCCCCTCGGCCAGGGTTGTTGTGGGGGACAGCATGTAGATCTCGCTTCGTTGCGCGAACTGAAACATCCCGGAACCTACGCCTCCGGCTTCAATAAGTGAACAGTTCCGCTGACGTTCTTTGTTGGATTGTGATCGAGATCCCGTTCCGACCCCTCGGGACGGCACGAGACAGCACAGAAAGCGCACAGTCCGCTGCGGGCTGTCGGTGCGGCCCGTTCCCCTTGACGCCACTGTTGGCTTATGCTTTGTTGTGTTTGGTTCTGTTTGGTTGTTGTGATGAGGAGCATCGGCCGTGAAGAAGACGTCGACCCGGCTCGCCGACGGTCGTGAGCTCATCTATTACGACTCGCGCGACGACGTCGTCCGGGACGCGGCCGACCGCCGCCCCCTCGACCCCACCGTCACCACCTCCGAGGTGCGCCGCGACCCGCTGCTCGGCGACTCCGTGGCGATCGCCTCACACCGCCAGGGCCGCACGTACCACCCGCCGGCCGACGAGTGCCCGCTGTGCCCCTCCGAGGGCGAGCGGCTGAGCGAGATCCCCGACTCCTCGTACGACGTGGTGGTCTTCGAGAACCGCTTCCCCTCGCTCGCGGGTGACGCGGGCCGCTGTGAGGTCGTGTGCTTCACGTCCGACCACGACAAGTCCTTCGCCGACCTCACCGAGGAGCAGGCGGGCCTCGTCCTCGACGCGTGGACGGACCGCACCGCTGAGCTCTCCCACCTCGACTCCGTCGAGCAGGTCTTCTGCTTCGAGAACCGCGGCGCCGAGATCGGCGTCACCCTCGGCCACCCGCACGGCCAGATCTACGCCTACCCCTTCACCACCCCGCGCACGGCCCTGATGCTGCGCTCCGCCGCCGAGCACAAGGAGCAGACCGGCGGCCGCAACCTCTTTGCGGATGTCGTGGAGAAGGAGGTCGAGGACGGCTCGCGGATCGTCCTCGAAGGCGAGCACTGGGTGGCCTTCGTGCCCTACGCCGCCCACTGGCCGTACGAGGTGCACCTCTACCCCAAGCGCCAGGTCCCGGACCTGCTCGCGCTCGACGACGACGCACGCACAGAGTTCCCCAAGATTTATCTGGAACTCTTGAGGCGCTTCGACCGGATCTTCGGCGCGGACCAGCCGGTGACGCCGTACATCGCGGCCTGGCACCAGGCCCCGTTCGGCTCGCTGGACGAGTTCGAGGGCGTCAACCGCGATGACTTCGCGCTGCACCTCGAGCTTTTCACCATCCGCCGCACTTCCGGCAAGCTGAAGTTTCTCGCGGGTTCCGAGTCCGGCATGAGTGTGTTCATCAACGACGTGCCGCCGGAGACCGCGGCCGAGCGACTGCGAGAGGTAGCGAGCAAGTAATGGGTAAGGCCGTTTCCAAGAAGTACCTGGTCACTGGCGGTGCCGGCTACGTCGGCAGCGTCGTCGCGCAGCACCTGATCGAGGCGGGCCACGAGGTCACCGTCCTCGACAACCTCTCCACCGGCTTCCGCGAGGGCGTCCCCGCGGGCGCCGCCTTCATCGAGGGCGACATCCGCGACGCCGCCAAGTGGCTCGACTCCTCCTACGACGCCGTGCTGCACTTCGCCGCGTTCTCGCAGGTCGGAGAGTCCGTCGTGAAGCCCGAGAAGTACTGGGCCAACAACGTCGGCGGCACCATGGAGCTGCTCGCCGCGATGCGCGCGGCGGACGTCCGCAAGCTCGTCTTCTCCTCGACCGCCGCCACCTACGGCGAACCGGTCAACACCCCGATCACCGAGACCGACCCGACCGCGCCCACTTCCCCGTACGGCGCCTCGAAGCTCGCGGTCGACCACATGATCACGGGCGAGGCGGCCGCGCACGGACTGGCTGCAGTGTCCCTTCGGTACTTCAACGTGGCGGGCGCGTACGGCAGTTGCGGTGAGCGGCACGACCCCGAGTCGCACCTCATCCCGCTCGTCCTCCAGGTCGCGCAGGGCAAGCGCGAGGCGATCAACGTCTTCGGCGACGACTACCCGACGCCCGACGGCACCTGCATCCGCGACTACATCCACGTCGCGGACCTCGCCGAGGCGCACCTGCTCGCCGTCGACGCCGCACAGCCCGGCGAGCACCTCATCTGCAACCTCGGCAACGGCAACGGCTTCTCCGTCCGCGAGGTCATCGAGACCGTCCGCCAGGTCACCGGGCACCCGATCCCCGAGGTCGTCGCCCCGCGCCGCGGCGGCGACCCGGCCGTCCTGGTCGCCTCCGCCGACACCGCGCGCGAGCGCCTCGGCTGGAACCCGTCCCGCGCGGACCTCGCGGGCATCGTCGCCGACGCCTGGGCCTTCGCCCAGGCCCGCCAGTAGGAATCAGGGGCTTCAACTCATGTCCGTCGACGCGCAGTTCAAGGACCTCTACGGGTACGAGCCCGCCGGAGTGTGGGCGGCCCCCGGCCGCGTCAACCTCATCGGCGAGTACACCGACTTCAACGAGGGCTTCGTCATGCCGCTCGCGCTGCCGCACACCGCGGTCGCCGCGGCGGCCCGGCGCGAGGACGGCGTCCTTCGCCTGCACTCCGCCGACATCGACGCCCCGGTCGTGGAGCTGCGCGTCGACGACCTGGCCCCGCTGTCGAAGTACGGCCAGGGCGGCTGGGCCGCGTACCCCGCGGGCGTCGTCTGGGCGCTGCGCGAAGCGGGCCACACGCTGACCGGCGCCGACATCCACCTCGCCTCCACGGTCCCGACCGGCGCCGGCCTGTCCTCCTCGGCCGCACTTGAGGTCGTGACCGCGTACGCCATGAACGACCTGTACGAACTCGGGCTCACCGGCGCCGAGTTGGCGGTGCTGGCACAGCGCGCCGAGAACGCCTTCGTCGGCGTGCCGTGCGGCGTCATGGACCAGATGGCCTCGTCCTGCGCCACCGAGGGCCACGCGCTGCACCTCGACTGCCGCGACCTGTCCATCCGCCAGGTCCCCTTCGACCTGGCGACCCATGGCCTCCAGCTGCTCGTCGTCGACACCCGCGTCAAGCACGAGCTGGGCGACGGCGCGTACGCGGAGCGCCGCGCGGGCTGCGAGGAGGGCGCGCGCGTCCTCGGCGTGAGTCACCTGCGCGACGTCTCGTACGCCGAACTGGGCAGGTCCGTCGCGGAGTTGGAGCTGGCCGGGGTCGACGAGAAGGTTGTCCGCTACGTCCGCCACGTCGTCTCCGACGACCACCGCGTCGAGCGCGTCATCGAGCTGCTCGACTCCGGCGACGTCCGCGCCATCGGCCCGATCCTCGTCCAGGGCCACGTCTCGCTCCGCGACGATCTGCGCATCTCCTGCCCAGAGTTGGACCTTGTCGTTGGCACGGCGATGACGTCCGGCGCGATCGGTGCCCGGATGACGGGCGGCGGCTTCGGCGGCTCCGCGATCGTCCTGGTGGAGTCGGACGAGGCCGACACCGTCACGAAGGCGATCACCGCCGCCTTCGCGGAGGCCGGCTACACGGCGCCGCGCGTGTTCCCGGCGGTGCCTTCGGCGGGGGCGCACCGCACCTCGTAACGGCTACCCCAGCCGCTTCGTCAGCGTGAACTCCTTGATCCCGGGCGGGTAGTCCGGGATCACGGACACCACCTCGTATCCCTGCAGCCGGTAGAAGCCCGGGGCCTGAAAGTCCCACGTCTCGACACGGGAGCCCCGGCACTCGCGCTCCTCGCGCGCGAGGCGCTCCGCCTCCGCGAGGAGCCGGGAGCCGAGCCCCGCCCCGCGGTGCTGCTCGGCGACCCACAGCAGATCCACGTGCAGCCAGAACGCCCACGTGTACGCGTCGAGCCCCGCCGCCAGTGCGCCCTCCTCGTCCAACACCCATACCTGGAGCGGGACATGCTGGTCGGCAGGGGTGCCGCGCAGCTCGCGAAGCTCCGGTGACGCCGCCGTATTGGTCTCCCTCAGCAGCGACCGGAGCAGAAGGGCGCGCTCCTTGTCGACTTCTGTCTCGATGCGAAACATGCGCATCACCATAAACGCGCAGGACAGTCGCTGCTCCGCCAACCGACAACCAGTTCTGCGAATTGACTTCCCCTGTGGGCCTTCGCCTCTACTCTGAGGACAGCACCGGTGGGGGCCGGTGCCGATCAGGGGGCGAGACAGCCGGGTACGACGCCCGGAGCGGGGGTAGCAGTTCTGCGCACGGCGGCGGCCGTGCCGCTGCGGCGACCCGTACTCCGGGCGCCGTACCTGTGTTGGTCCGACCCCGGCGATGGGGTATCCCCTGCTCCTTCAGGGAGCTCGGGGAAGGGGGTAATCACGTGGTTCGCATCAGGGTCCTGGTGGTCGACGACCATCGCATCTTCGCCGAGTCGCTCGCGGCGGCACTCGCCGCCGAGCCCGATGTCGACGTATCGGCCGCGGGAAGCGGCCCCGCGGCCCTGCGCTGCCTCGACAGGGCGGTCGCGGAGGGACGCCGCTTCGATGTGCTGCTGATCGACGCGGACCTGGGCGCGGCATCGTTCCAGGGCATGCGCGCGCCGACGGCGGTACCCGACAGCGCCTCGCAGGACGGCCTCGTCGACGGCATCTCCCTGGTGGCGGGCGTCCGTTCGGGCCAGCCCGCCGTCCGCACGGTGGTGCTCGCCGAGCGGGACGATCCGCGCCGCGCGGCGCTCGCGCTGCAGGCGGGGGCGTCCGGCTGGGTCGCCAAGGACTGCTCCCTGTCGCGCCTGTTGACCGTCATACGGGGCGTGCTGCGCGAGGAGACGCATCTGCCGCCGGCGCTGCTCACGGGCGTACTGCGGGAGTTGACCGCGGCGCGCAAGCACCGCACCGAGTCCGAGCGGCTCGTCGAGTCCCTGACGCCCCGGGAGCGCGAGGTGCTGCGCTGCATGGTGGCCGGTCTCGGCCGCAAGGCGGTGGCGGAGCGACTGTTCCTGTCGCCGCACACGGTGCGGACACACATGCAGAACGTACTGGGCAAGCTCGGGGTGCACTCGACACTCGCGGCGGTCGCACTCGCCCGCAGGGCGGGCGTGGGCCCGGCGGACCTGGAGGCGGCCAGCTGAGGCCCTACGCCTTGGTCCTCAGCCCGGGATGTTGTCGAACGGCGCGGTCAGCTGGCGGAGCAACCCCGCCAGTTCACCGCGCTGCGTACGCGACAGCTCCGCCAGAATCGCCCGCTCCTGGTCGAGCAGCCCGGCCAGGGCCTGGTCGGCACGGTCGCGGCCCTCGTCCGTGAGGCGGACCAGGACGCCGCGGCGGTCACTGGGATCCGGCAGCCGCTCGACGAGGCCCTTCTTGGCGAGCCGGTCGATACGGTTGGTCATCGTGCCGGAGGTCACCAGCGTCTGCGTGAGCAGCTGACCGGGAGAGAGCTGGTACGGGGTGCCCGCGCGGCGCAGCGCCGTCAGGACGTCGAACTCCCACGGCTCCAGGTTGTGCTCGGAGAACGCCAGGCGGCGGGCCCGGTCGAGATGGCGCGCGAGCCTGCTGACCCGACTGAGCACCTCGAGGGGCTCCACGTCGAGGTCGGGGCGCTCTCGGCGCCACGCTGAGACCAGACGGTCGACCTCGTCCTCCATGACGATCAGTGTAGGGGGTGTGTCGACGTGAAGTCTCTTGAGGTCGACTATCTTGACATCGAGATACCAGCGGCCGACGCTTGATGCATGACGCCCACACCCACCTGGGACCCCCACCAGTATCTCCGTCATGCCGGCCACCGCGGCCGCCCCTTCGTCGACCTGCTCGCCCGCGTCCCCGCCCTGCCGGGGGAGCCCGCCCGCATCGCCGACCTCGGCTGCGGCCCCGGAAACGTCACGACGCTGCTCGCCGAACGCTGGCCCACCGCCCGCATCACCGGCTACGACAACTCGCCCCAGATGCTGGAACAGGCCCGCGCCCACGCCGGTGACCGCCTCGACTTCGCGTACGCGGACGCGGCCGACTGGGCGCCCACGGAGACGTACGACCTGCTGCTGTCGAACGCGACGCTGCAATGGGTCCCGGACCACGTCGACGCCTTCCCCCGGTGGATCGACGCGGTGGCACCCGGCGGCACGTTCGCCTTCCAGGTGCCCGGCAACTTCGACGCGCCCAGCCACGTCCTGATGCGCGAGCTGGCGGAATCGGCCCGCTGGAAGGACCGATTGGCCGGGGTGCTGCGCCACGGGGACGCGGTGCTCACGCCTGCGGCCTACCTGGAGCGGCTCGCCGGCCTCGGCTGCGAGGTCGACGCCTGGGAGACGACGTACATGCACCTGCTGGCGGGCGCGGACCCCGTCCTCGACTGGGTCAAGGGCACGGGCCTGCGCCCGGTCCTCACGGCCCTGGCCGACGACCCGGAGGCGCGCGACGCCTTCGTCACCGAGTACCGGGACCTGCTCCGCGAGGCGTACCCGGCGACGGAGCACGGCACGGTGCTGCCGTTCCGGCGGATCTTCGTGGTGGCGACGCGCTCATGACGCTGGTCGGGGTGGACCACGTACAGCTCGCGGCGCCGCCGGGCAGCGAGGAGATCCTGCGGTCCTTCTACGCCGACGACCTCGGCATGACGGAACTCCCCAAGCCACCGGCGCTCGCGGCGCGGGGCGGCTGCTGGTTCCGGGCCGGGGCGGTGGAGCTCCACCTGGGCATCGACCGGGACTTCCGCCCCGCCAAGAAGGCGCACCCGGGCCTGCGGGTGCGGGACATCGAGGCGTATGCGCGACGCCTCGCGGGGCGGGGCGTGCCGGTCGAGTGGGACGACCTACTGCCAGGGCGCCGCCGCTTCTATTGCACGGATCCTGTCGGCAACAGACTGGAGTTCGTCAATTCCAGCCCCGCTCTGTGAACGAGAGCCAGCGGGGCCTGGGGCAGAGCCCCGCGACCGCAACGCCGCCGCGGCGTGTCAACTCTTCCGGTGCCCTATCAGCCGCGGCTTCGGCTCGAGGCCATCGAGCCCATGCCACGCCAGATTCACCAGATGCGCCGCGACCTCCGCCTTCTTCGGCTTGCGGGCGTCCAGCCACCACTGGCCCGTCAGCGCCACCATCCCCACCAGCGCCTGCGCGTACAGCGGCGCCAGCTTCGGGTCGAAGCCCCGGTTCTTGAACTCGCGGCCGAGGATGTCCTCGACCTGCGTCGCGATGTCGGAGATCAGCGAGGCGAAGGAGCCCGTGGACTGCGGGATGGGGGAGTCGCGGACCAGGATGCGGAAGCCGTCCGTGTACTCCTCGATGTAGTCGAGGAGCGCGAACGCGGCCTGCTCGCACAGTTCGCGCGGATGCCCGGCCGTCAGCGAGCTGGTCACCATGTCCAGGAGCTGGCGCATCTCGCGGTCCACGACCACCGCGTACAGGCCCTCCTTGCCGCCGAAGTGCTCGTACACCACCGGCTTGGAGACCCCGGCCTTCGCCGCGATCTCCTCCACCGACGTGCCCTCGAAGCCCTTCGCGGCGAAGAGGACGCGACCGATCTCCAGCAGCTGCTGACGCCGCTCCGCCCCCGTCATCCGCGTTCTGCGCGTGCGCCGAGCCTTCTCCGGCCGCTCGGGCCGGTCACTGCTCGCGTTGCCAGGGGTGCTTGAGTCGGTCGCCACGTCCCCATCATGCCGTGCCGCGCTCACGCGGCATCGGCGACCTTCTCCTTGCGGCGCGAGGCGATGCGGTCCTTGGACGGCCAGCGCACGTCGTGCGCCCAGCCCAGCTGCTCGAACCAGCGGATGAGGCGGGCCGAGGAGTCGATCTGGCCGCGCTCCACGCCGTGCCGCGCCGACGTCGGGTCCGCGTGGTGCAGGTTGTGCCAGGACTCGCCGCAGGACAGAACGGCCAGCCACCACACGTTGCCCGACTTGTCGCGGGACTTGAAGGGGCGCTTGCCGACGGCGTGGCAGATCGAGTTGATCGACCACGTCACGTGGTGCAACAGCGCCACCCGGACGAGGGAGCCCCAGAAGAACGCCGTGAACGCGCCCCACCACGACATCGTCACCAGGCCGCCGATCAGCGCGGGCAGGAACAGCGACAGCATCGTCCAGAAGATGAACTGGCGGGAGATCGCGCGGATCGCCGGGTCCTTGATCAGGTCCGGCGCGTACTTCTCCTGCGAGGTCTGCTCCTCGTCGAACATCCAGGCCATGTGCGCCCACCACAGGCCCTTCAGCAGGGCCGGGACCGTCTCCCCGTACCGCCACGGCGAGTGCGGGTCGCCCTCGGCGTCGGAGAACTTGTGGTGCTTGCGGTGGTCGGCGACCCAGCGCACGACCGGGCCCTCCACCGCGAGCGAGCCCATGACCGCCAGCGCGATCCGCAGCGGGCGCTTCGCCTTGAAGGAGCCGTGCGTGAAGTACCGGTGGAAGCCGATCGTGATGCCGTGGCAGCCGATGAAGTAGAACGCGACGAGCAGCCCGAGATCGAGCCAGCTCACTCCCCAGCCCCAGGCCAGCGGCACCGCCGCGAGCACGGCGAGGAACGGGAGGACGATGAACAGGAGCAGTGTGATCTGTTCCACGGAGCGCTTCTTTTCGCCGCCGAGCGTCGCGGAGGACGAGGTGGCGGGGGGTTCTGACGCCGGACCGGGAGCTTCTTCGATCACATCGGTACTGGTGGCCATGGGAGTCCCCTGTAAGTCGAGGGTTGAGACGGGCTGAGACGGGTCAGGAGATCCACGGGGATCCGCGGACAGCTTGCCTACGGTTCCGTAACCTACGGCACCGTAAGTACGTAAGCGTGCAGCCGGGCGGCAACAGGCTCCGAGCCTCGCCGTCGGCGGTGGCACATATCCTTGGAATCGGTCGGACAGCGCGGTCCGCTCTGAATCTCCACCCCGGGTCTAGTACCCGGATCCGGGGATCCTTCCTCCCGTGTCACGTGCTTCACCATTGCAAGGAGCCGCACCTGTGAGCAGTGCCGACGAACAGACCGCTGCGACGAGCACCAGCGCCGAGCTGCGCGCCGACATCCGTCGGCTCGGTGACCTGCTGGGCGAGACCCTGGTCCGCCAGGAGGGCCCGGAGCTCCTCGAGCTGGTCGAGAAGGTCCGCCGCCTGACCCGCGAGGACGGCGAGGCCGCCGCCGAGCTGCTGCGGGGCACCGAGCTGGACACCGCGGCCAAGCTGGTCCGCGCCTTTTCCACGTACTTCCACCTGGCCAACGTGACGGAGCAGGTGCACCGTGGCCGCGAGCTGCGCGCCATGCGGGCCGCCGAGGGAGGACTGCTCGCCCGTACCGCGGACCGGCTCAAGGACGCCGACCCGGACCACCTGCGCGACACGGTCAAGCACCTGAATGTACGACCCGTCTTCACGGCGCACCCGACGGAGGCCGCCCGGCGAAGCGTCCTCAACAAGCTGCGCCGCGTCGCCGAGCTCCTGGAGACCCCGGTCCTGGAGACCGACCGGCGCCGCTACGACACCCGTCTCGCCGAGAACATCGACCTGGTGTGGCAGACGGACGAGCTGCGCGTGGTCCGCCCCGAGGTCACGGACGAGTCCCGCAACGCGATCTATTACCTGGACGAGCTGCACGCCGGAGCCGTCGGCGACGTCCTGGAGGACCTCACCGCCGAGCTGGAGCGCGTCGGCTTCAAGCTCCCCGAGGACAGCCGCCCGCTCACCTTCGGCACCTGGATCGGCGGCGACCGCGACGGCAACCCGAACGTGACGCCGGCCGTCACCTGGGACGTCCTGATCCTCCAGCACGAGCACGGCATCAACGACGCGCTCGACATGATCGACGAGCTGCGCGGCTTCCTGTCGAACTCGATCCGCTACACGGGCGCCACCGAGGAGCTGCTCACCTCGCTCCAGTGCGACCTGGAGCGCCTCCCGGAGATCAGCCCCCGCTACAAGCGGCTCAACGCGGAGGAGCCCTACCGGCTCAAGGCCACCGCGATCCGGCAGAAGCTGGAGAACACCAAGACGCGGCTCGCCGACAACACCCCGCACCGGGAGGGCCGCGACTACCTCGGCACCGCCGAGCTGCTGCACGACCTCAAGCTCATCCAGACGTCGCTGCGCGAGCACCGTGCCGGACTGTTCGCCGAAGGCCGCATGGACCGTACGATCCGTACGCTCTCCGCCTTCGGTCTGCAGCTCGCCACGATGGACGTCCGCGAGCACGCCGACGCCCACCACCACACGCTCGGCCAGCTCTTCGACCGGCTCGGCGAGGAGTCCTGGCGGTACGCGGACATGCCGCGCGACTACCGGGGCAAGCTGCTCGCCAAGGAGCTCCGCTCCCGCCGCCCGCTGGCCCCGACCCCGGCGCCGCTCGACGCCGAGGGCGAGAAGACGCTCGGCGTCTTCCACACCATCACCAAGGCGCTCGACGTGTTCGGGCCCGAGGTCATCGAGTCGTACATCATCTCGATGTGCCAGGGCGCCGACGACGTGTTCGCCGCCGCCGTGCTCGCCCGCGAGGCCGGTCTCATCGACCTGCACGCCGGCTGGGCCAAGATCGGCATCGTGCCGCTCCTGGAGACGACGGACGAGCTCAAGGCCGCCGACACGATCCTCGAGGACATGCTCTCCGACCCGTCCTACCGGCGCCTCGTCGCGCTCAACGGGGACGTGCAGGAGGTCATGCTCGGCTACTCCGACTCCTCGAAGTTCGGCGGCATCACCACCTCGCAGTGGGAGATCCACCGCGCCCAGCGCCGCCTGCGCGACGTCGCGCACCGCTACGGCGTGCGCCTGCGCCTCTTCCACGGCCGCGGCGGCACCGTCGGCCGCGGCGGCGGCCCCTCGCACGACGCGATCCTCGCCCAGCCCTGGGGAACCCTGGAGGGCGAGATCAAGGTGACCGAGCAGGGCGAGGTCATCTCCGACAAGTACCTCGTGCCGTCCCTGGCCCGCGAGAACCTGGAACTGACCGTCGCGGCCACGCTGCAGGCCTCCGCCCTGCACACGGCGCCGCGCCAGTCCGACGAGGCCCTCGCCCGCTGGGACGCCGCCATGGACGTCGTGAGCGACGCCGCCCACACGGCGTACCGCAAGCTCGTCGAGGACCCGGACCTGCCGAACTACTTCCTCGCCTCCACGCCGGTCGACCAGCTCGCCGACCTGCACCTGGGCTCGCGGCCCTCCCGCCGCCCCGGCTCGGGCGTCTCGCTCGACGGACTGCGCGCCATCCCGTGGGTGTTCGGCTGGACGCAGTCGCGGCAGATCGTGCCCGGCTGGTTCGGCGTCGGCTCCGGCCTCAAGGCGCTGCGCGAGGCGGGCCTGGACACCGTCCTCGACGAGATGAACGAGCGCTGGCACTTCTTCCAGAACTTCATCTCCAACGTCGAGATGACGCTCGCCAAGACCGACCTGCGCATCGCCCGCCACTACGTCGACACGCTCGTGCCCGAGAACCTCAAGCACGTCTTCGACGAGATCGTGGCCGAGCACGAGCTGACCGTCGCCGAGGTGCTGCGCATCACGGGTGAGGACGAACTCCTCGCCGCGCAGCCCGTGTTGAAGCAGACGTTCGCGATCCGCGACGCCTACCTCGACCCGATCTCGTACCTCCAGGTCGCCCTGCTCAAGCGGCAGCGCGACGCGGCGGCCGCGGGCGAGGAACCGGACCCGACGCTCGGCCGCGCCCTGCTGCTCACCGTGAACGGTGTGGCCGCGGGCCTGCGCAACACCGGCTGACCCAGGGGCCGTTCAAGAAACGGCTAGAAGCCGACGGCCACGAAAGCCGCCGTCAGCAGCGCGATTCCGGCGCCTCCCGTGACCCACGTGAGGCGCCGGTTGCGTATCCCGCCCGCGAGCACCACCGACGCGAGCAGCAGCGCCCCGCCGAGCGGCACCCAGGCGTGCAGGAATCCGGCGGTGCCCGCACGGACCGCCGAGGTCGAACTCGGCTTCAGGACGACAGGGAAGCGCGCACCCTTCTTCTCCCCGATGGAGCGGTCGATCGTCACGCTCTTGTGCCGCACGGCGGTGGGGGAGGCGGGCGAGAACGGGCCGGCGCAGGTCTCGTCCGCGCACCGGCTCACCGTCATCGTGCCGCGCTCACGGCCCGTCGGGAACATCACGTGCTGCGCCGCACCCCACGAGGCCCACACGCCGGCGATCAGCAACAGTGCGGCGACCACGGCCGCCGCGGCTTGACGGGCAACTGGCAACATGGCCGGGATCCTTGGCCATCACCCTGCGTACGGTCAACTCCCGGCGGAATCCCGCCCCGACAAGTCCGTACAGGTCAGGAGTTGTACGCCGTGCTCAGGAGTTGTACGTCGACTGCGCGCGCTCCAGGCCCTCGATCACGAGCGCCTCCGCCGCGTCGGCCGCCCGGTCCACGAAGTAGTCGAGCTCCTTGCGCTCCGTCGACGAGAAGTCCTTCAACACGAAGTCCGCGACCTGCATCCGCCCCGGCGGACGCCCGATCCCGAACCGCACCCGGTGGTAGTCGGAGCCCTGCGACTTCGTGATCGACTTCAGACCGTTGTGCCCGTTGTCGCCGCCGCCCAGCTTCAGACGCAGCACCCCGTAGTCGATGTCCAGCTCGTCGTGGATCGCCACGATGTGCTCCGTCGGCACCTTGTAGAAGTCGCACAGCGCCGTCACGGGACCACCCGAGACGTTCATGTACGACATCGGCTTCGCGAGGATCACCCGGCGGTTCAGCGGCCCCGGCGGACCGATCCGCCCCTCGACGACCTGCGCCTGACCCTTGGTCGCCCGCTTGAACTTGGCGCCCATCCGCTGCGCGAGCAGATCGGCCACCATGAAGCCGACGTTGTGCCGGTTCATCGCGTACTCGGGCCCAGGGTTGCCCAGCCCGGCGATCAGCCAGGGAGCGTTCTCGTCGGACATGCACATTCCTTAGGTGTACGTCGATACGTCGCGATACAGCGATACGGGGTGGTGGGCCGCGCCCACCACCCCGTACAGGTCAGACCCTGAAGGCTCAGGCCTCCGCGGCGGCCTCGTCGCCCTCGGCCTCGGCCGGGGCCTCCTCGGCCTGCGCGGCCAGGACCTGGAGCACGACGGCGTCCTCGTCCGTGGCCAGCGTGGTGCCCTTGGGGAGCTTGATGTCCTTGGCGTGGATCGAGGCACCGGCCTCGAGGCCCTCGACGGAGACGGTGACCGACTCGGGGATGTGCGTCGCCTCGGTCTCGACCGACAGCGTGTTCAGCACGTGCTCGAGCAGGTTGCCACCCGGGGCCAGCTCGCCCTCGGTGTGGACGGGGAGCTCGACGGTGACCTTCTCGCCGCTCTTCACCTGGAGCAGGTCGACGTGGACCAGGAAGCTCGTGATCGCGTCACGCTGCACGGACTTCGGGATGACCAGCTCGGTGGACTTGCCGCCGTCGATGTCCAGACGGATCAGGACGTTCGGCGTACGCAGGGCCAGCATCAGGGCGTGCGAGTCGAGCACGATGTGCTTCGGCTCGTCGCCGTGGCCGTAGACGACACCGGGAACCTTCTCGACCTGGCGCAGACGGCGCGAGGCACCCTTGCCGAACTCGGTGCGGGTCTCGACGGAAAGCTTGACCTCGGACATGCTCTTCAACTCCTCGTAGAACTAGGGGAAAGAGTCACCCGGCCACGAACGGCCTGCTACGAAGAGCGCGTCGATAACGGACAGCCGACCTTCTGAGAACAGAAGTGCGGCCTCCCTCGCCGAGCAACTTCAGCAGTTTACCCGGCGGAGGAGGCCGCACCCAAATGGATCTTCAGTGAGGAGATCCCCTACGGGATCAGGCCTCGCCCTCGAAGAGGCTGGTCACCGAGCCGTCCTCGAAGACCTCGCGCACCGCGGAGGCGATCGTCGGGGCGATCGACAGGACCGTGATCTTGTCGAGCTCCAGCTCGCCCGGCGTCGGCAGCGTGTCCGTGAAGACGAACTCGCTCACCTTCGAGTTCTTCAGGCGGTCCGCGGCCGGACCCGACAGCACACCGTGCGTCGCCGTCACGATGACGTCCTCGGCGCCGTGCGCGAACAGGGCGTCGGCGGCGGCGCAGATCGTGCCACCGGTGTCGATCATGTCGTCGACGAGCACACAGACGCGGCCCTTCACGTCACCGACCACCTCGTGGACGGTCACCTGGTTGGCGATGTCCTTGTCGCGGCGCTTGTGCACGATCGCGAGCGGGGCGCCCAGACGGTCGCACCAGCGGTCGGCGACACGCACGCGGCCGGCGTCGGGGGAGACGACCGTCAGCTTGCTCCGGTCCACCTTCGCGCCCACGTAGTCCGCCAGGATCGGCAGCGCGAACAGGTGGTCCACCGGGCCGTCGAAGAAGCCCTGGATCTGGTCCGTGTGCAGGTCGACCGTGAGAATGCGGTCCGCGCCGGCGGTCTTCATCAGGTCCGCGACCAGGCGCGCCGAGATGGGTTCACGTCCGCGGTGCTTCTTGTCCTGCCGCGCGTAACCGTAGAACGGCACGATGACGGTGATGGAGCGGGCCGACGCGCGCTTCAGCGCGTCGATCATGATCAACTGCTCCATGATCCACTTGTTGATCGGAGCCGTGTGGCTCTGGATCAGGAAGCAGTCGGCACCGCGAGCGGACTCCTGGTAGCGGACGTAGATCTCGCCGTTGGCGAAGTCGAACGCCTTGGTCGGGACGATCCCGACACCGAGCTGGTGCGCGACCTCCTCGGCAAGCTCGGGGTGGGCGCGGCCAGAGAAGAGCATCAACTTCTTCTCGCCCTGCGTCTTGATCCCGGTCACAGCACTAGTCTCCTCAGACGAGTTCGTCCGCCGCAGCTGCCCGCGCGTCCCATTAGCAGCGAGCCAGGCGAATCGTGAGCACCTATCACGGTACGCCGTGTCGGGCGCACCTGTTTCCGGTCAGACCACGTCAGTCCGTGGTTTCCGGATTCCTGGAAGCCGCCTCCGCCGCCTTGGCGGCCGCGCTCCCGGGTCGCTTTCGGGCCACCCAACCCTCGATATTCCTTTGCTGGCCCCGCGCCACGGCCAACGAGCCGGCCGGCACATCCTTCGTGATCACGGACCCGGCAGCGGTGTACGCACCGTCCCCGATAGTGACAGGAGCCACAAACATGTTGTCCGAACCGGTCTTGCAGTGGGACCCGACGACGGAGTGGTGCTTGCTCTCACCGTCGTAGTTCACGAAGACGCTCGCGGCACCGATGTTGGTGTGATCGCCGATCGTCGCGTCACCCACGTACGAAAGATGCGGCACCTTCGTGCCCTCACCGATCGACGAGTTCTTCGCCTCGACGAACGTCCCGATCTTCGACTTCAGACCGAGCCGGGTACCGGGCCGCAGATACGCGAACGGACCGACGGACGCCTCCGGACCCACCTCCGAGCTGTACGCCACCGTGTTGTCGACCCGGGCCCCCGCACCCACGCGGGTGTCCGTGAGACGGGAGTTGGGGCCGACCACGGAGCCCTCGGCGAGATGCGTGGCACCCAGCAGCTGCGTGCCCGGGAGAACGGTGGCGTCCCGCTCGAAGGTCACGGCGACGTCGACGAAGGTGCTGGCCGGATCGACGACCGTCACACCCGCGAGCATCGCCTGCTCGAGCAGCCGCTCGTTCAGAGTGCGACGGGCCTCGGCCAACTGCACCCGGTTGTTGATCCCGGCGATCTCACGGTGATCGCGCGCCACGGACGCCCCGACCCGATGCCCGGCCTCCCGCAGAATCCCGAGCACGTCCGTGAGGTACTCCTCACCCTGACTGTTGTCGGTCCGCACCTGCTTCAACGCCTCGACGAGCAGCCGCCCGTCGAACGCGAACACACCCGAGTTGATCTCACTGATCGCGCGCTGCGCCTCGGTCGCGTCCTTGTGCTCGACGATCGCGGTGACGGCGCCCGACACGTTGTCCCGGACGATCCGGCCGTAGCCGGTGGCGTCGGGGACCTCGGCGGTCAGCACGGTCACGGCGTTGCCGTCGGCGGCGTGCGTGGCGGACAGGGCCTGGAGCGTCCCGCCGGTGAGCAGCGGGGTGTCGCCGCAGACCACGACGACGGTGCCGTCGAGGTCCGCGCTCCCGCCGGCCAGCCCTTCGAGCCCCATCCGTACGGCGTGCCCCGTGCCGTTCTGCTCGGCCTGCACGGCGGTGCGGGCCTCGGCGTCGACCGCGCCCACGTGGGCGGCGACCTTCTCCCGCTCGTGGCCGACGACCACGACGAGCTGCTGGGGGTTCAACTCACGGGAGGCGGCGAGCACATGGCCGACCAGTGAGCGGCCGCAGAGCTCGTGCAGGACTTTCGGCGTGGCCGACTTCATACGGGTGCCCTCACCCGCTGCGAGTACGACGACGGCTGCCGGGGTGTTGGCGCTGCTCACGGGTGGGCCCTTCGGCGTCGGATGCGTTGTGGGGTGGACATCCGCAGGATACCGGGGCGTTTTGGGCCGGGCATGGGGGCGGGGCCCGACCGTTTCGATCGGGCCCCGCAGTGTGCTCCCGGGGAAGGAATCGAACCCTCATTCAATGGACCAAAACCATTTGTCCTGCCATTAGACGACCCGGGATAGATCGTCCGCTATGTCCAATTGCTTGGATCACTCGCGGAGGCAGCCTCTACTATGCCGTACCAAGAGCCTTCGATGCGACGGTACAGCTCGGCGCTCTGCAGAACCTTGATCACGAGGCAACCTCGGTAGGCCTCACCGATGTTCTTGCGCACGGTCTTCGGGTTGTGCTTCTTGAGCGTCGTTTTGTAGAAGGCGTCGCGGTCCGAGCCGACGAGGTCTGCCCAGTAGCGCTCGGAGGCGGACACGTCCGCCGTTTCGTGGATCATCACGCAGAAGCGCAGGCGGCGGCGCTCGACCCCGAGCATGTCGAGCCATGCCAGGAAGACCTGGATCACGCCCGGATCGCTGTTGACGAATGTGACGGTCTCGCGTCGCGCGTGCGGCTTGTCCTTGGTGCCCTCGGCCCAGTACAGGGCGGCGCCGACGAGGAGCAGCTCGCGGTCCGACATCCGGCCGACTTCCAGCCGGGCGGCTTCCTTGGTACGCGACCGTTCTGCCTCTCGCACCGCGTGCTCGTGCTCCCACCTCTTCCGTGCCGCCAGCTTGGCCTGGTCCGACCGGGCCGACTGTTCCGGCTTCGGCAGGTCCCGCACCCACAGCGAGATCGAGCCCTTCGAGCAGCCCAGTTCGACCTGGATGCGGTCGTACGTCCAGCCCTGGAGGCGCAGTTCGCGGGCGCGGTCGCGCAGGTCGTCCTTCGCGTTGGGGCGGCGGGTCCAGTCCGGGGGCGGCTCGCCTTCGAGGAGGCGGTTGAGGATGTCGTTGTTGTCGACGTGCAGGGTGTCGCGGATCTGGCGCCGGCTGAGGCCCTCGCGGCGCAGCTGGACGGCTTGCTCGCGGAGGGCTTCGAAATCGGCGTACTTGCCTGTGGCGTGTGTCATGGGCAACAGGGTGGGGCGGAATCTCGGGATCCGGCGGATGTTCGATTAGGGATCACCAGTACGCGTGGTGGAGTTATCCACAATGCGGGCCGCGCGGAGTGGGGTGGTGGAGACCACTACGTAAAACTCGCCGGAAATCGGGCACCCGGCGCCCGTAGTCTTGAGGGCATGACCACAGCGGGGGAAGTTCACCGAGCCGCGGCCGGGGGGCCGTGGTGGTGGGCGCGGCGCAGGGCTGCCGCGCTGGATGTGGTGCTGGCGGTGGCGTCCGCGGTGGAGTGTGCCGTGGAGGGGGTGCCGTTCGCGCACAAGGCCGGGCTGCCGGTCTGGGTGGGGGTCCTTTTCGGGGCGCTGACCGGCTCGACGCTCGTGCTGCGGCGGCAGTGGCCGATCGCCGTGGTGCTGATCTCGGTGGCGGTGACGCCGGCGCAGATGGGCGTGATGCTGACGGTCGTCGGGCTGTACTCGCTGGCGGCGTCGGAGGTGCCGCGGCGGATCATCGGGGCGCTCGCGGGCATGTCGTTCCTGGGCACGTTGATCGTGTCGGTGGTGCGGGTGCAGCAGGACTCCGCGGCGCATGCGGACACGTTCCAGGTGGCCAACTGGGTCGTGCCGTTCCTCGCGATCACCACGGCGCTCGGGGTGACGGCTCCGCCGTTGCTGCTCGGGCTCTACGTGGGGGCGCGGCGCCGGCTGATGGATTCGCTGCAGGAGCGCAACGAGTCGCTGGAGCGGGAGTTGGGGCTGCTCGCCGAGCGGGCCGAGGAGCGGGCCGAGTGGGCGCGGGGCGAGGAGCGGACCCGGATCGCGCGCGAGATGCACGACGTGGTGGCGCACCGGGTGTCGTTGATGGTGGTGCACGCGGCGGCGTTGCAGGCGGTGGCGCGGAAGGACCCCGAGAAGGCCGTGAAGAACGCGGCGCTGGTCGGGGACATGGGGCGGCAGGCGCTCACCGAGCTGCGGGAGATGTTGGGGGTGCTGCGGGCCGGGGAGCCGGTGCCGCGGCGGGTGGACCGGATGCCGTTGGAGGCGGTGGGGGTGGCCGCCGCGGCGGCGGCGTCGCGGGCCGAGGCGGAGGTGGAGGCCGGGCCGTGGCTCGCCGAGCTGGAGGATCTGGTCGGGCAGTCGCGGGAGGCCGGGATGGTCGTCGAGGTGTCCGTGGAGGGGGAGTCGCGGGGGTACGCGGCGGTGGTGGAGCAGACGGCGTACCGGGTGGTCCAGGAGGCGCTGACGAACGTGCACAAGCATGCGGCGGGGGCGAAGACGTACGTGCGGCTCGCGCATCGGGGTGCGGAAGTGGCGATGCAGGTGGAGAACGAGCCGCCGCCGGAGCCGGGGGCTGCCGCGTCGGCCGGGTTGCCCTCCGGGGGAAACGGTTTGGTGGGCATGAAGGAACGTGTCGCCGGGCTCGGCGGGGTGTTCGTGTCGGGTCCGACGGATGCGGGTGGCTTCCGGGTGTCGGCGGTGCTGCCGGCGGCGTTGTAGGGGGCGGGTCCCCTCCGGGGCGTCTTCCGTGATGGGTTGCGGCGCCGCGGTCTTGAGCTGGGCCGGGGTGGCGCCTGCCGTGATCGTTGCGCGGCACCGGTCTCGTCCGGCTGCGCCGGTGCCGGAGTTGGTATCTGGCGTGATGGCTACGCGGTGCCGTTCCCTGTGCGGCTGTGCCGGTACCCGCTCAGGTCCCACCACCCGCCCCCTTCCGGGGGCTTCGGCCCGATGCCCGGCGTGGTGGTTGCGCGGTGCCGCGGTTTCGAGCTGCGCCGGGGTGGCCGCCCGCCCTTTCCGCTGCGCGGAACCAGGGCTTGGGGGCGGTGCCGGAGTTGGTGCCTGGGGTGATGGCTACGCGGCGCCGGTCCTTGTCCGGCTGTGTCGGTGCCGGCTCACCTCCCGCCGCCCGCCCCCTCCGGGGGCTTCGGCCCGACGTCCGGCGTGGTCGTTGCGCGGCACCGGGGCTTTTCGCCGGGCTGTGGTCCGTGTCTGCCGCGAGTGGTGCGCTGGTCGCTGCGTGGCGCCAGGGGTTGTGGGTGTGTCGGAGTTGGTGCCTGGCGTGGTGGTTGCGCGGCGCCGGTCCTTGTTCGGCCGCGCCGATGCCCGCTTACCTCCCACCGCCCGTCCGCGGGGGCCGACGTCTGTCGTGAACGGCGCGCTGTGTCAGGGGCTGTGGGCCCACGCGCCCGTTGCACGGCGCCGGTCCCCGTCCGGCTGCGCCGATGCCCGCTCAACTCCCACCGCCCGCCCCTCCGGGGGCTTCGGCCCGACGCCTGGCGTGATCGTTGCACGGCACCGGGGTTTCTCTCCGGGCTGTGGTCCGAGTCTGCCGCGAACGGTGTGCCCGCCGGGGCGCCTTGCCCACCCTGTCGCCCGGTGGGGTCTCCCCTGCCCGGATCGGAGCTTGTCGTAGAGCTTGGGCGGTCGGCCGACTGCCAACGGTGGGGAGCCTTGGGCGGCGGCAGGCGTCCAAGGTGGGGTGGGCGGTCGGACGAACGCAACGGCTGGGAACCTCGCCCCTCTCGGCCGGAGCCCCCGGAAGGGGTGGGCGGGGGAGAGGCGGATCAGGTGGGGTCGGCTGTGGCCGTGCCCGGCGTCTGTCGTGAGCGGTGCGTTGCGCCAGGGGCTGTGCTTGTCCGGGGCTGGGCCCCACGCCCGTGTTGCGTGGCACCGGTCGCCGACCGGGGGTGCCGTACCCCTCTGGGCGGGAGTCCCCGGAGGGGGTGGGCGGGGGAGAGACGGATCGGGCGGGGTCGGTCGTGGCCGGGCTCGGCGTCTGTCGTGAACGGTGCGCTGCGCCAGGGGCCGTGCTTGTCCGTGGTCGGGCCCCACACCCGTGTTGCGCGGCACCGGTCGCCTACCGGGGGTGCCGCACTCCTCTGGGCGGGAGTCCCCGGAAGGGGCAGGCGGGGGAGAGACGGATCGGGTGGGGTTGGCCGTGGCCGGGCTCGGCGTCTGTTGTGAGCGGTGCGTTGCGCCAGGGGCTGTGCTTGTCCGGGGCTGGGCCCCATGCCCGCGTTGCGCGGCACCGGTCGCCAACCGAGGGTGCTGCACCCCTCTGGGCCGGAGCCCCCGGAGGGGGCGGGCGGGTGGGAGATGGGCGGCGGATCCGGCGGAGTCAGGCGGGGGTTGGCCGTGGCCCGGCAGGGGCGGTTGAGGTCAGACGGGGCCGGACGGCGCGGGACCGGCGGGTTGCGGACCCGTTCGGCGCGGGTGGGGGACAACGTTCGACGCGGGTGGGGCACACCGTTCGACCCGGGCGGGGGACACCCTGCCGCAGGTGGGCAGGTGCCGGTTACCCCGGAGGGGACAGGCGTGGGGGCTGGAGGCCCGTGATCAGGGTGGAGAGGGCCGCGTCTATGTCGGGGCCCAGGTACCAGTCGCCGCTGTGGTCGAGGGCGTAGATGCGGCCCTCCGTGTCGATCGCCAGCAACGCCTCCGTGCCCGACTCCGCCCCCAGCGGAGCGAGTTCCGTGTCGAGGGCGCGGCCGAGGTCGCCGAGGGTGCGGGCCGCGTGGAGGCCGTGGAGGGGGTCCAGGTGCGGCTGGGCGGGGGCGATGTGGCGGCCGGGGCCCGTGGGCGTGAGGTGGAGGCCGCCGAATTCGGCCCAGGCCTCGACCGCCGCCGGGAAGACGGAGTGGCGGTGGCCGGCGGGGGAGACGTGGGTGCGCAGGGCGTCCGCCCAGAATTCCGCCTGCTTGATGTCCCAGCGGCCCGGCTGCCATCCGGCGACGCGCAACGTGGCGTCGACCAGGTCGGAGAAGCGGGCGTCCTGGGAGGTGGGGTGGGGCATCAGTGCGCGGCCTCGTTGTCGTCGTGCGGGGTGTTGTCCGTCTCGGGGGCCACTACGTGGACGCCGAAGTGGGCCGTCAGCGCCGTACAGGCGCGACAGGGGCGGGCGAAGCCGCCGTGCAGCGGGTCCCCGTCCTCGCGGATGCGCCGGGTGGTGAGCTTGGACTGCTTGAGGGCCTTGCGGGCCTCTCCGACGGTCATGGGCCTGCGGCGGGCCCGCTTCGACTTCTCCGTGCGCTCGGCGTCGCTCGCCGTGAGGTGCCGGGAGACGAGGATGACCTCGGCGCAGCGCCCGGTGAAACGGTCGCGCTGCGCGCTGGTCAACGTATCCAGGAAGTCCTGGACCAACGGGTGCAGGGCCGGGGCCTTTTCGCCGCGGGCCGCGGTCGCGGTGAGGGTGGTGCCGCGGACGGAGAGGGCGGCGGCGACGGTGGGGAGTATGCCGTCCCGGCGCACGCGAAGGGTGGGTACGGCGCCGTCGTCGGTGGCGCTCCAGCCGACGCGCGGGTCGTCGCCGGGCTGCTCGTCCGCGGGTGCAGTTTCCTCTGCGGTACCGCTGCGCATCTGTTGTTTCCCCTCCTGCAGTTCCCCACTGCAATCCCCCTGGTTGCCTGCACAGACTGCCAAACGGGCCCGCGGATGTGGAAGCCGGACCCCGATGTCGGCGCTGTCACGCCCGATCGGTCACGTCGTGGTGATGCTCAGGTGACTGCTGGTCATGGAACCGGAGGCCCGGTGACCGGTGTCGCACAACCGCATAGGCTGTCGTTTGATTCGTACGGATCAGGAGCAGGTCCGGAACAGACCCGGGACGGCCCCGGGACAGATCCGCAACCGTCACGAGCGCCGCAGGGGGCAACAGCCATGACGACAGGTCGGCTCGGGCAGCAGGCCGCGCCGCCGAACGCGGCTTATGCCGGGCAGGTCGTGCACTTCCCGGACCCGGTCCGCGCTGCCCGTCATCCGCGCGGAGTTCGCGTGGACGATGACGGTTTCCCGGATTTCTCCCCGTATGCCCGTGCCGTCGCGGAGATCGCGGATCCGCCGCAGGGCTTCGGTGTCGACGAGTTGCGGCTGACGGACTACGTGTCGGCGAACGCGGCGCTCGCCGCGTCCGGGCACGAACTGTGGGACATGATCCCGCCGGTGGCGACGCCGCACGGCTGGACGTGGCACCACGCGCGCGGCTCGCGTCGCCTGGAGTTGATCCCGGTCGAGGTGAAGGCGCTGCTGCGGCACCACGGTGGTCTCGCGACGGCTGCGGTGGACCAGCGCAAGCGTGGCACGCGGCCGTTGCAGGACACGCGGCCCGTGCACTTCGGTCTCCCGAAGTCCGGGGTCGCGGTCTCGGAGAGCCAAGTGCTGTCCGCGGAGGAGGACTTGGGCTACCGGCTGCCGGGCGCGTACCGCTCGTTCCTGAAGGCGGGCGGCGGCTGCGCGCCCGTCGGGACGGGCCTGGACGCCGAGTTGGGCCTCCTGGTCGACCAGCCGTTCTTCACGGTGCGCGACGAGGCGGCCGTGAACGACCTGGTGTATGTCAACAAGTGTCTGCGCGATCACCTGACGAAGGACTATCTGGGTGTCGCGTTCGTGCAGGGCGGGTTGCTCGCCGTGAAGGTGCGGGGCGACGCGGTCGGCTCCGTGTGGTTCTGCGCGTACGACGACGCGCGGGACAGCGGTGAGACGGCGGTGCTGCCGGTGGCCGAGCGGGTGGAGCGGCTGCTGCTGCCCTGCGGTGCGGACTTCGACGGTTTCCTGTCCCGACTCGCGGGCAGTCCGCCGGAGTTGGAGACGGTGGCGAATCTGATGGTGGACGGCGGCTTCGCGCGTGCCGTTCCGGTCGCCGGTGGGGAGTGAGCTTGCGATGGTGACGTTCGCGCAGGCGCAGGAGCGCGCCGAGGAATGGATCAACGGGGAGGTGCCCGCGTACCAGCACCGTGAGGTGCGGGTGCGGGAGTTCGAGCTGGGCTTCGTCGTGTGGGCGGAGGACCGGGAGGCCGGTCCGGTGTCCGACGGCGGGCGCCAGCGCCTCGTGATCGCGCGGGACAGCGGGGACGCCTCGCTGTGGCCCTCGCTGCCGGTGGGTGAGGTGATCCGGCGGTACGAGGAGGAGTACGGGCTGCCGGACGCGCCGGCCGAGCCGTCGGCTCCGCGGTCGCCGGAGCGGGTGGACCTGAACCAGACGTCGTTCCTGCTGACTCCTCCGGAGTGGTTGCAGGAGGAGGCGGACCGGCGTTCGGACGCGCCGGCCGAGCCGGTGGATTCGGTTCCTGCGCGGGTCGATGCCGAGCCGCAGGACGCCGTGCCCCCGGCCCCGGTCCCGGTCGATGCGACGCCGTGGGCCGGTACGGACACGAACGGGGTGGGCGACGAGGAGGACCGTTCGGTTCCGCTGCCCGACACGGTGTTCTCGCCGCCGCTCGCCGAGGACGCGCCGCCGCCCGGTGTCACGCCGGACGCGCAGACGGCCCGCATCGTGGGTGGCAGCCAGCTGCCGCCGACGGCACCGTCCCCGGCCCTGGACAAGCAGCCGGAGACGTCGTCGTACGGCTACCCGGCGGGTCCCCCCGAGGCCGCCCAGCCGCCGACGGCCCCGCCCTCGTACGGCTACCCACAGGGCACCATCCCGCCGCCCCCACCACCGCCCCCGTCGGACGTCCCGGTGACGTACGCCAACCAGCAGCCTGCGCCTGACGCGCCTGCCCAGCAGCCCCCGTCGGCTCCGCCTGCTCCTTCGCACGGCTTCCCGCCGGCTGCGTCGGACACGGGTGCTCAGCCCCCGTCGGCTCCGCCTGCTTCGGCGCCTTCGTACGGCTTCCCGCCGGCCGCGTCCGACACGGGCCCTCAGCCTCCGTCGGCTCCGCCTGCTTCGGCGCCCTCGTACGGCTTCCCGCCGGCTGCGTCGGACACGGGTGCTCAGCCTCCGTCGGCGCCGCCCGCGGCTCCGACGCCCCCTCCCGCCGAGCGGACCGACTCCTACGGCTATCCGCAGGCCGCGGCCGCGGCCTCGTTCCCGCCGCCCGCTCCGGGGACCGCGGTTCCCGGGCCGCCGCCTCCCGGGGCTTCGTACGGCTACCCGCAGGAGGGTCCCGGGGCACGCGACGCCGGCGGTCGGCCGCTGCCGCCCGGCGCCGGTGACATCGCGAACGCCGCGACCAGCAAGGCCGAGCCCCCGCGGGGTGGCGGTGCGCAGACTCCGCCGCCGCCGGGACCTCCCGGTGCCCCGGCGGGTGGCTACGTGCCTACGCAGATGATGTCGCAGCCCGGCCCGGACGCGCCGCCGCAGACGCCTGGCGAGCCCGGCCCGCCTCCGCCTCCCGGCGCCCCTGGTGCCCCCGGTGCTCCCGGCGAGGGCGTTCACCACGCCGCGACGATGCTCTCGGGCCCGCCTCCCGGCGGCCCCGCAGGTCAGGCCCCGCCTCCGCCTCCCGGCGCCCCTGGCGCCCCTGGTGCTCCCGGCGAGGGCGTGCACCACGCCGCGACGATGCTCTCGGGCCCCGGCCCGCAGGGCCCCGACCAGTCGACGCCGCCCCCACCCCCACCCCCCGGCGCGCCCGGCGCGGGTGTCCACCACGCCGCCACGATGCTCTCGGGTCCCGCCCCGCAGGGTCCCGGCCCCATGCCCCCGCCCGCTCCCGGTCAGCAGATTCCCGGCGCGCCCCCGGCGGCGTACGGGTATCCGCAGCCGCCGCAGCGTCAGCAGCCCGCCCAGCCGGCGGGGCAGCCGACCGTGGGGCCCGGGTATCAGGCCGTGCTGCGGTACCGCGCGCCCGACGGGTCCGAGCAGCAGCTCATCCGGCGGTCCGCGCCGGGGACGCCGCACCCGGAGTGGCAGATCTTCCACGAGCTGCGCGGCATGAGCGTGCCGCCGGACCAGGTGCTCGAACTCCACACGGAGCTGGAGTCCTGCTCGCTGCCCGGCGCGTACTGCTCGCGCATGATCCAGGAGCAGTGGCCGCAGGCGCGGATCACGTCGATCGCGCCGTACGGCACCGATCACGCGAGCCGTCAGCAGGGCATGCAGCAGCTCCTCGCGCACCAGGGCGAGCTGCACCAGGTCGCCGACGGCCCGGCGCGCCCGGCGCCGGTGCGCGCCCCGCTGCAACCCGCGCACCCCGCGCCCCCGGCCGCGCCGGAGGCGATCGCGCAGGAGCTGGCGGCGGCGTTCGGCCCCGGTGTGTTCCGCTTCGACCAGCGGGCCGTGTCGCGGCAGGGCGTCCCGGACACCGTGGCGCACACGCTCGTCGTCGCGGGTCTTCCGTCCGACTTCGGGCCGTTCTTCTGGGCGCAGGCCCAGCCTGGCCGCCCCGTGCCGACGCTCGCCGAGCTGGCGCAGGAGCGTGGCGTGCAGGCGGCCTCGGACGCGGGCTCGTACCTCGTGATGGGCAGCGACTTCGGCAAGGCGCTGTGTGTGCAGTACGGGACGGCGAACATCGTGGCCGTGCCGGTGGAGGCGGGGCCCGACGGCGCCCCCGCGCCGCCGCAGTTCGTGAACAGCGGTCTGCCGGAGTTCGCCCGCTCCATCGCTCTGCTCGGCCGGATGTGGCGGCTGCGCTTCGGGCTCAACCAGGAGCAGGCGGGCCGCTGGACCGTCGACTTCCAGGCGGAGCTGAGCGCGATCGACTCGGCGGCGCTCGGATCGCCCGAGACCTGGTGGTCGGTGCTGCTCGAGCAGATGTGGGACGGGCTGCTGTAGGCGGCCGCGTAAGGCTGTCTCGTACGGCGGTGACGGGGCGCTCGACCTGCGCGACGGGTCGGGCGCCCCGATCATGCGCACATGGCAGCTGAGTGGAGTGAGCCGACGACGTTGCGGGCGAAGCGGCCGCGGCGGCGCTGGCCCCGGCGGGTCGGACTGACCCTGCTCGTCGTCCTCGTGGTGCTCGCCGCGTACGGCATCGGCCTGTGTTTCTGGGCGGGTTCGCGGCTCCAGACGACGGACGCGTTCAGCGACTACGACGGCCGTCCGGCCGCGGGCGCGGGCACGAACTGGCTGCTGGTCGGTTCGGACTCGCGGGAGAACCTGACGCCCGAACAGCGCAAGGACCTGCACGTCGGCAACGACGAGGGCAACCGCACCGACACGATCATGGTGCTGCACTACGGGGACAGCGGCCCGTATCTCGTCTCGATCCCGCGCGACTCGTACGTCCCGATCCCGGGATACGGCCAGAACAAGATCAATTACGCGTACTCGGTGGGCGGCGCGAAGCTGCTCACACAGACCGTGGAGCAGGCGACGGGGCTGCGCATGGACCACTACGCGGAGGTCAGCTTCCTGGGTCTCGTCGATGTCGTCGACGCGCTCGGCGGGGTCGAGATCTGTGTGGCCGACGGCGGCCTGCACGACGAGAAGTCGGGCGCCGACTTCGACGCTGGCTGCCAGACGATGAACGGCACGCAGGCCCTGCAGTACGCGCGCGCCCGCTACTCCGACCCGACGGGCGACCTGGGCCGGGTCAAGCGGCAGCAGCAGCTGGTGGACGCGATCGCCCACAAGGCGCTCAGCCTGCGGGTGCTGGTGCCGCCGTGGAGGCTGATCCCGTTCATGAGCGCCTCGCTCGACGCGCTGACCGTCGACAAGGACACCGGGGTCGGCGCGCTGGCGAACATGGGTGTGAAGATGTCCGATCCGGCCGCGACGACGACCGTTCCTGTGGGCAGTGAGCCCGATGTTTCGGGAGTCGGGGACGTGGTGATGTGGAACGAGAGCGAGGCCGATCAGCTCTTCACCGCGCTGCGAGAGGACAAGGCGATTCCGACTTTCGACGGCAATTGACGCATCCTGGACCGAGTGGGTCGACCTGGGCGTCACGTGTGTCGGAATGTGGCCGCCTCAGGTTGTTCCATCAAGATGTGCGCCAATCGCGCAAAATGTCGTAGATCGGGCTTGCCGGTGCCGGTCGGTGCCTTGCCGGAGAGGGGATCCAGATGAGCGGTGCGGGTGGAACGGGGTCGTCGCAGTACGGCTTCGTCGGCGTACGGGGCCGGGGGTATCGGCCCGAGCAGGTGGAGGCCGCCGCCGCCAAGCTCTCCGGGGAACGGGACGAGGCCTGGGAGCGGGCCGCGCGCCTGACCGTCCTCGCCAAGGAGATGGAGGAGGAGGTCGAGCGACTGCGTGAGGCCGTCGCGAACCTCGCCCCGCAGACGTACGAAACGCTGGGCAAGCGGGCCCAGTACCTCCTGGAGCTGGCCGAGGAGGAGGACACCGCCGTGCGCGGCGCCGCGCTGGCCGACGCGCAGGCCGAGGCCGATGCCGCACGCGCGGCGGCGGACGAGGCGCGGGACGACGCGCAGGCGCACTCCGACGAGGTGCGCGGCAAGGCGGAGGAGTACGCGCAGCGGCGCATCGCGGCCGCGCAGGCCGAGGCCGACGACATCCGGGTGTCCGCCCGGCGCGACGTCAAGGAGATGCGCGGCGAGGCGCTCGCGGTGCTGCGCGAGATGCGTGAGCGCACGGACGCGCACCTCGCCGACCAGGCCAAGGAGCACGCCGAGCGGATCGAGGAGGCGGACCGGGAGGCGGCCGAGCAGGTGGCCGCGTCCGAGGCGTGGGAGGCGGGTGCCGTCGCCGAGGCCGAGGAGCGGCTTTCGGAGGCGAAGCGGTTGCTCGGTGAGACCGAGGAGGAGGCGCGGCACGGCCAGGAGGACGCGGAGGCCGCGGCGGCGGAGCTGCTTGCCCAGGCGCGGGCGCGTGAGGAGCGGATCGAGCGGGAGACGGAGTCGATCCTCTCGGGGCACGAGGAGGAGCGCGAGGAGATGCGCTCCCACATGGAACACGTCCGCGCCTCGCTGGCCACCCTCACGGGCAAGGCGTCCGCCGAGGCCGAGTGAGGCCCACCCGATCCCACGCCACGGGGCGCTGCCCCGGGCCCCGCGCCTCAATCGCCGGCGGGGCTGGAAAGATCGGGGCTCCGCCCCGGACCCCGCGCCTCAAACGCCGGCGGGGCTGGAAATGCCAATCGCCGCCGGGCCGGGTCGCCTCAATCGCCGGCGGGGCTCGGTATTTCCAGCCCCTGCGGCGATTGAGCAGCGGGGTCCGGGGCGGAGCCCCGTGGCGTGGGGGCGGACGAGTGCACCGTTAAGGTTGGGCGGTCGTCAAGTGGTGGGCGGATGCGAAAGGTTGAGTCGACATGGGTGATGGCCAGCTGCTGCCGGAGGTGGAGCGCGGCGCGGTCCGGCGCATCACGATCGTCGGCGAGGACGTCCTGCGCCGCCGCTGCGAACCCGTCACCGCCACCCTCTTCGGCACCCCCGAGCTGGACCGCCTGATCGACGACATGTTCGCCACGAACCACGTCGCGCACGGCGCGGCCATCGCCGCCAACCAGGTCGACGTGGACCTCCAGCTCTTCGTCTACGACATGGAGGACGACTGGGGCGTCCGGCACACCGGCCACATCTGCAACCCCGTGCTCGACGAGCAGCCGCCGGCGGACCGCAGGCTCGTCGACGAGATGGAGGGCTGCCTCTCCGTGCCGGGCCCCTACAAGACGGTCGCGCGCGCCGACCACGCCGTCGTACGCGGTCAGGACAAGGACGGCAACCCGCTCGTCGTCGAGGGCCGCGGCTACTTCGCCCGCTGCCTCCAGCACGAGACGGACCATCTGTACGGCCGCCTCTACATCGACCGCCTCGCCAAGCGCGAACGCCGGGACGCGCTGCGGGAGATGGAGGAGCTGAAGGATGATGTGCTCGCGCGTCGCGCCGAGTTGGCGGAGCGGCTCGGCAAGTAACGCCGGGCGCGCTCAGTTCCGCGTGCTCCCGCCCGGCGCCGTCGGCGAGCCCGCCAGGATCCACGCCTCCACGGCCTCGTACTGCTGCCGCTGCGCGTCGGCCTTGCGCCGGTCCGTGAGGACCGTGCCGAGCCAGCCGAAGAGGAAGCCCAGCGGGATGGACACGACGCCCGTCGTCGTGAACGGGAACCAGTTGAAGTCCATGCCGGGGAACGCCGAGGTCGGCGAGCCCGACACCAGGTTGGTGCCGGTCATCAGGACGACGCAGGCCGCCGTGCCGCCGAGCAGTGTCCACAGCAGGCCCGCGCGCGTGTAGCGGCGCCAGAAGAGGCTGTAGACGAGGGCCGGGGCGATGGCCGACGCCCCGAGGCAGAAGGAGAGCGTGACCAGCGGCTGCAGGTTGCGGTGCTGGAACACGCAGGCCAGGGCGATCGCGAAGGCGCCGACGCCGAGGGCCGACATCCGGGCGATGGTCAGTTCCTTACGGCCCGTCAATTCCCGCTTGGTGTAGGCGATCACGTCGTGCGCGAGGGAGTTCGCGCAGGCCAGGATCATGCCCGCGACCGAGGCGAGCAGCGTCAGGAAGAGCGCCGTGGTGACGGTGGTGAACAGCAGGGACTCGCCCGTGCTCGTCGTCGCGCCGAAGACCGCCCGCGCCCCGAGCAGATACGCCGTGTTGCCCTGCCGGTCGGCCTGGGTGATCGCCTGGCTGCCGAGCATCGCCGTCGCGCCGAAGGCGACCACGGAGATGATCAGTACGAACAGGCCGACAGCGGACACCGCCCAGGTCATCGAGCGGCGCACCTCGCGCGCGTGCCGGGCCGTGTACATGCGCATCGTGACGTGCGGCAGCGCGGCCCCGCCGACGACCACCGTCAGCTCCGAAGTGATCATGTCGAGGCGGGGGGCCGGGCTGCCCGCGAACTGGAGGCCCGAGGACAGATAGGCGTTGCCCGCGCCGCTGCCGCGCGCGGCGGCCGCGAGCAGCGTTCCGGGATCCCAGTCGAAGCGGCTCAGTACGAGCAGGGCGATCACCATGCCCGAGCCGAGCAGCATCACGATCTTGAAGATCTGGATGACGGCGGTGCCCTTCATGCCGCCGATCACCGCGTAGCTGATCATGAGGGCGCCGAGCGCGATCACGGCGGCCGTCTTGAAGGTCTCGTTGCTGAAGCCGAGCAGGAACGCCAACAGGTCGCCCGCTCCCGCCAGTTGGACGAGCATGATGGGCATCAGGGCCGCGATCGTGGCCGCGCAGGCCGCCATCCGCACCGAGCGGCCCGGCATCCGCCGCGCCAGGGTGTCGCCCATCGTGAACCGGCCCGCGTTGCGCAGCGGTTCGGCCAGCAGGAACATCAGCAGCATCAGGGAGAGCGCCGTGCTCAGGGCGAGCACCACGCCGTCGTAGCCGAGCAGCGCGATGATGCCGCCGGTGCCGAGGACGGTGGCCGCGGAGATGTAGTCGCCCGCGATGGCCAGGCCGTTGCGGATCGGGCCGAGGCGGCCGAAGCCCGTGTAGAACTCCTCGAGGCCGTCGCGGTCGGGGCCGGTCATGATGCACAGCAGCAGCGTGATCGTCGCCACCGCCGTGAACGCGACCAGGGACATGGCGTCGGTGGACGCGGCGGCGACGGCCGGACCCGTTGTCATCGCGCGTAGCCCCCGCCCTTGCGGCACTGCCGGCGGATGCGGTGGACGAGCGGGTCCACGCGGCGGCGCGCCGTGTACTCGTACAGGAACAACGCCAGGCAGGTGACCGGGAGTTGGCACAGGCCGATGAGCAGTCCCGTGGAGAGGCCGCCGGTGGCCGAGCGGTTCATCAGGCCCGGTGCGAACGCGGAGAGCAGCAGGAACAGCGTGAAGTACCCGAGGGCGGTGAGGGTGGCGACGCGGCGCTGCCAGCGGTAGGCGGTGCGCAGCAGGCGCAGTTCGCCGCTGGGTGCGTCGGGATGGCGCGGGAGACGGTGCGAGTGGGGGTGAGCGGGGGCGCGCGTGTGGGGAGGGGGGTACGCCTGGAACGGATAGGGCTGTGATGGCTGGGGCTGGTACGACATCCCTGTTCTCCTTGCGTGGCTCGGGCCCGCCGGGGACTGGACGGACCGCAGGGAGTGTGTGGGGAGCCGGAACGTTACTCGTAGGTAGACGAGTTGGGGAGCGTTTAGGTGAACGATCAGTCGGTGCCGGGCGACTTTTCTTGTACGTGAGGTGAGTGTTGCTGGTGGGGGAGTTGTGCGGCGGATGACTTTTCCTGCCCGCTCTTCTCCGCTAGGGGATCGGGAGCCTCCGATTCCAGGACGGGAAAGCGCCGCGGGGCGAGCGTGAGGAGGACGAGCAGGGCGATTCCGGCGGCGCAGGCCGCGCCGACGTACACCGAGTCGACGGCCGCGTCGATCGCCCGGCGCACCTCGTCGGCGCCGGTGTCGCGGGCCACCGAGTCGAGGTCGGTGCCGGAGCCGAGGCGGCCCGCGATCACCCCGTTGGCGACCGCTCCGAAGGCGGCGGCGCCGACCGTCTGCCCGATCTGCCGGTAGAAGAGGACCGACGCGGTGGCGGTGCCGCGCTCCGCCCAGCCGACCGTGGACTGCACGCCGACGATGAGCGGGAGCTGGAAGAGGCCGAGGGTGGCGCCGAGCAGCAGGCTGAGCAGCGTGGGCTGCCAGACCTCCCCCGGGTACGGCAGCAGCAGCGGGAACGCGGCGAGCAGCACCAGCGCCCCCGCCATCCCGATCGCCGCCGTGTCCCGGAAGCCGATCCTGCGGTACACGTGCTGGCTGAGGGCCGCCGAGACCGGCCAGCTCAGCGTCATGACGGAGAGCACGAAGCCGGCGGCCGTGGGGGACAGGCCGAGGACGGACTGCGCGTACGTCGGGAGGAACGCGGTCGGCGCCACCATCAGCAGGCCCATCGCGCCGAGCGCCAGATTGACCGCCGCGATGGTGCGCCGCCGCCACACCCAGCCCGGCAGGATCGGCTCGGCGACCCGCCGCTCGATCAGGAAGACGGCGCCGATGAGCGCAATTCCCGTACACAGCAGGGCGATCGAGGGCACCGATCCCCACGCCCACGCGACCCCGCCCTGCACCAGCCAGGTCAGCAGCGCCCCGCCGGCCGCGAACACGGCGAGCGCGCCCGCCCAGTCGATCCGCGGGCGGGCCGCGTGCTCCCGGTCCGCCCGAGGTTCGTGCAGGTGTCGTACGAGGAGGAAGAGCGCGACGGCGCCGATCGGCAGGTTGATCAGGAAGATCCAGCGCCAGCCCGCGAACGAGGCGAGCAGCCCGCCGAGCGCCGGGCCGAGGACCGACGAAGTGGCCCACACGGTCGACAACTTGGCCTGGATCTTGGGGCGTTCCTTCAGGGGGTAGAGGTCGGCCGCCAGGGTCTGCACCGTGCCCTGGATCGCGCCGCCGCCCAGGCCCTGCACCACCCGGAAGGCGATCAGGGCGCCCATGTTCCACGCGGACGCGCACAGCAGCGAGCCGACCAGGAACAGCACGCTGCCCGCGATCAGCACGGGCTTGCGGCCGAAGGTGTCCGACAGCTTCCCGTACACGGGGAGGGTGACGGTGACCGCGAGCAGATAGCCCGAGAACAGCCAGGAGAAGACGGAGAAGCCGCCGAGGTCGCCGACGATCTGCGGTACCGCGGTCGAGACGATCGTCGTGTCGAGCGCGGCGAGCGCCATGCTCAGCATCAGCGCGGCGACGACTGCCCCGCGGCGTCGGTCGGTGGACCCCTGCATGTGTTCCCCCTGCACGTATCTACGTCAGGAGCTTATGCGGGTGGAGGCGCCCCTGAGTAGACGTCCACCGAGGGGTGGACCTCCCCTAAGGGAGCCTCCGTACAAGGGGCCAGGGTCGGTTCGTACCGCTGGAGGACGAGCGGGCACAGGGGGGTTCGTAGCGTTTGGGTGGTGGGGTTTTCCCCCGGAAAAGACGGGGCTTTTCCACAACGCGCAGGGGCACCCCGCTCCACCAGACTTAGCCGCACAAGGCGTTGATCCCACGCATCCGACGCGTGACCGACTTAGGAGACTTACCGTGACTACGGCTGCAACCATTCCCGGGTACAGGGACACTGGACAGCGTTCGGCCGTCGCCGCGCGGGCGCTTCAGCTCGTGAAGGCGTACGGGACGGGGGAGACCCGAGTCGTCGCGCTCGACCACGTCGACGTGGACATCGCCCGCGGGCGGTTCACCGCGATCATGGGCCCTTCGGGCTCGGGCAAGTCGACGCTGATGCACTGCCTGGCGGGCCTGGACACGGTCACGTCCGGGCAGATCTTCCTCGACGAGACCGAGATCACCGGCCTCAAGGACAAGAAGCTCACCAAGCTGCGCCGGGACCGCATCGGCTTCATCTTCCAGGCGTTCAATCTGCTGCCGACGCTGAACGCGATCGAGAACATCACGCTCCCGATGGACATAGCGGGCCGCAAGCCGGACGCCGCGTGGCTGCGCCAGGTCGTCGAGACCGTGGGGCTCGCCGAGCGCCTGAAGCACCGGCCCACACAGCTCTCCGGCGGACAGCAGCAACGGGTCGCCGTGGCCCGGGCGTTGGCCTCCCGGCCGTCGATCATCTTCGGTGACGAGCCGACCGGAAACCTCGACTCGCGCGCCGGCGCCGAGGTCCTCGGCTTCCTGCGCCGCTCCGTCGACGAGCTGGGCCAGACGATCGTGATGGTCACGCACGACCCGGTGGCCGCCTCGTACGCGGACCGCGTCCTCTACCTCGCGGACGGCCGCATCGTCGACGAGATGACGCGCCCGACCGCCGAGGCAGTCCTCGACCGGATGAAGGACTTCGACGCCCGAGGTCGCACATCATGAGTGCCAACACGGTCATGAAGACCTCGCTGCGCAACTTCGTCGCGCACAAGGGCCGGATGGCCCTCTCGGCGGTCGCCGTGCTGCTCTCGGTCGCCTTCGTCACGGGCACCCTCGTGTTCACCGACACGATGGACAAGACCTTCGACAAGCTCTTCAGCGCCACCGCGTCCGACGTCACCGTCAGCCCCAAGGACTCCGATGTCGAGGGCGGCGCCACCGGGCGGCCCGAGTCGCTGCCCGCGTCCACGCTCGCGGCCGTCCAGAAGGCCGAGGGCGTCAAGTCGGCCGAGGGCGCGGTCAGTTCGATGAACGTGACCGTGGTGAACTCCGACAACAAGAACATGGGGTCCACCACCGGCGCCCCGACGATCGCGGGCAACTGGACGCACAACGACCTGCGGTCCATGGAGATCACCTCCGGGCACTCGCCGCGCGGCCCCACCGATGTCATGGTCGACGCCGACACGGCGAAGAAGCACCACCTGAAGCTGGGCGACGAGCTGCGCACCATCGCCGCCACCGGAGACTTCAAGGCGAAGATCACCGGCATCGCCTCCTTCAAGGTGACCAACCCCGGCGCGGCCGTCGTCTACTTCGACACCGCGACCTCCCAGCGTGAACTCCTCGGCAAGACCGGTCAGTTCACCCAGATCAACGTCGCCGCGGACAGCGGCGTCAGTGACACGCAGCTCAAGAAGGACGTCGCCGCGACCCTCGACGCCGCCGGCACGTACAAGATCCAGACCCAGCAGGAGACCGCGGACGCCAACGCCGCGGACGTCGGCTCCTTCATGGACGTCATCAAGTACGCCCTGCTCGGCTTCGCCGGCATCGCCTTCCTCGTCGGCATCTTCCTGATCATCAACACGTTCTCGATGCTGGTCGCCCAGCGCACCCGCGAGATCGGCCTGATGCGCGCCCTCGGCTCCTCGCGCAAGCAGGTCAACCGCTCGGTGCTGGTCGAGGCGCTGCTGCTCGGCGTCGTCGGCTCGGTGCTCGGCGTCGTCTCGGGCATGGGCCTGGCCGTCGGCCTGATGAAGCTCATGTCGTCCATGGGCATGGAGCTGTCCACCGGCGACCTCACCGTGAAGTGGACGACCCCGGCGATCGGCCTGCTGCTCGGCATCGTCGTCACCGTCCTCGCCGCGTATCTGCCGTCCCGACGGGCCGGCAAGGTCTCCCCGATGGCCGCGCTGCGCGACGCGGGCACCCCGGCCGATGTCAAGGCGGGCGCCGTACGCGCGGTCATCGGCCTCGTCCTCACGGGCGGCGGCGGGTACGCGCTGTACCTGGCAACGCAGGCGGACAAGGCGAGCGAGGGCTCGCTGTTCCTCGGCGCGGGGATCGTCGCCTCGCTCATCGGTTTCGTCGTCATCGGCCCGCTGCTCGCCGGGATCGTGGTCCGCGGCATCAGCGCCGTGCTGCTGCGGATGTTCGGCCCGGTGGGCCGCATGGCCGAGCGCAACGCGCTGCGCAACCCGCGCCGCACCGGCGCCACGGGCGCGGCCCTGATGATCGGCCTCGCGCTGGTCGCCTGCCTCTCCGTCGTCGGCTCCTCGATGGTGGCCTCGGCCACCGACCAGCTCGACAAGTCGGTCGGCGCGGACTTCATCGTCGAGCCGAGCAACGGCGACATCACGCCGCAGGCCGCCGCGGCCCTGAAGAAGGTCCAGAAGAGCGGGAGCGTCTCCCACGTCACCGAGGTCAAGTTCGTCAAGGCGACACTGACGACCCCCTCCGGCGCCAAGGAGAAGGAGGAGCTCTCCGCGGCGAGCCCGAGCTACGCCGAGGACCTGCGGCGCGACATGACCTCCGGGCAGCTGTCGGCGGCGTACGGGAAGAACGCGATGTCGGTCGGCTCGGAGTTCGCGAAGCGCCACCACATCAAGGCCGGCGACACGATGACCGTCGCCTTCGACCACGGGCGCACGGCCGAGCTGAAGGTCGCGGCGATCACGAACGACGAGAACACGGTCTTCGACAAGGGCGCGATGTACACGAACGTCGCGACGGCCGCCCGGTACCTGCCGGCGGACCGGGTGCCGCTGAACGGGATGATGTTCGCGAAGGCGGAGCCCGGCAAGACCGACCAGGCGTACAAGGCCCTCAAGGCCTCCGTCGCCGCCGACCCGACCGTCAAGGTCAAGGACCAGACCGACTACAAGCAGACACTGAAGGACCAGATAGGCCAGCTCCTGAACATGATCTACGGGCTGCTCGCGCTCGCGATCATCGTGGCGGTGCTCGGCGTCGTGAACACGCTGGCCCTCTCCGTGGTCGAGCGGACCCGCGAGATCGGCCTGATGCGTGCCATCGGCCTCTCGCGCCGCCAGCTGCGCCGCATGATCCGCCTGGAGTCGGTGGTCATCGCCGTCTTCGGCGCGCTCCTCGGCCTGGGCCTGGGCATGGGCTGGGGCGCCACCGCACAGAAGCTGCTCGCCCTGGAGGGCCTCGGCGTCCTGGAGATCCCCTGGCCGACGATCATCGCGGTCTTCATCGCCTCGGCTTTCGTGGGCCTCTTCGCAGCCCTGGTCCCGGCGTTCCGGGCGGGCCGCATGAACGTCCTGAACGCAATCGCGACGGAATAGCCGTCCGGCACCGGCGGGGGAACGGGGGCGCGGGCCCGGGAAGCGAGAGCTTCCCGGGCCCGTTTTGCGCCCCTTCGGCGGGACGGCACGGTCAGCCCCGGCGGCGGGCGGGCCAATCAAGCCCCTGCGGCGTTTGAGCAGCGGGGTCCGGGGCGGAGCCCCGAGGCCGCAACCCCGGGTAGCCGGAAACGTTCAAACGGGTGAGCCTCCGGAGGACGACGTACTCTGGAACCCCCCGGCCCGTACCACGTGTCGGGCCCTTTGCGTTGCCCACTGACCCGGGACGGATCTTCTCCATGAGCCTGCACGGACTGCTCGACGCCGTAGTCAAGGACGCGGCCCTCGCCGAAGCGGTGAAGGCCGCGGGGGACGGCAACCGGATGCACGTCGACCTGGTGGGCCCACCCGCGTCCCGCCCCTTCGCGATCGCCGCGCTCGCCCGCGAGGCGAAGCGCCCCGTCCTGGCGGTGACCGCCACCGGGCGTGAGGCCGAGGATCTGGCCGGCGCGCTGCGCTCGCTGCTGCCGGAGAGCGGGATCGTCGAGTACCCGTCGTGGGAGACGCTGCCGCACGAGCGGCTCAGCCCGAGGTCGGACACCGTCGGCCGCCGCCTCGCCGTGCTGCGCCGCCTCGCCCACCCGACCACCGACGACCCGGAGACGGGCCCGGTCTCCGTCGTCGTCGCGCCCATCCGCTCCGTGCTGCAGCCGCAGGTCAAGGGCCTCGGCGACCTGGAGCCCGTGGCCCTGCGCAGCGGGCAGAGCGCCGACCTGGAGGAGACCGTCCAGGCGCTGGCCGCGGCGGCGTACGCCCGGGTCGAACTCGTCGAGAAGCGCGGCGAGTTCGCCGTGCGCGGCGGCATCCTCGACGTCTTCCCGCCGACGGAGGAGCACCCGCTCCGCGTCGAGTTCTGGGGCGACGACATCGAGGAGATCCGCTACTTCAAGGTCGCCGACCAGCGCTCCCTCGAAATCGCCGAGCACGGCCTGTGGGCGCCGCCCTGCCGCGAGCTGCTGCTCACCGCCGACGTCCGCGCGCGTGCGGCCGAGCTCGCCGAGCAGCACCCTGAGCTGGGCGAACTGCTCGGCAAGATCGCCGAGGGGATCGCCGTCGAGGGGATGGAGTCCCTCGCCCCCGTCCTCGTCGACGACATGGAGCTGCTGCTCGACGTGCTGCCGGCCGGATCGATGGCCATGGTCTGCGACCCCGAGCGCGTACGGACCCGGGCCGCCGACCTCGTGGCCACCAGCCAGGAATTCCTCCAGGCGTCGTGGGCCGCCTCGGCCACGGGCGGCAAGGCCCCCATCGACGTAGGGGCGGCGTCCCTGTGGGCCATCGCGGACGTACGGGACCGGGCGCGCGAGCTCGGGATGATGTGGTGGTCGGTGTCCCCGTTCGCGGCGGACGCGGTGGACGGCGAAGCGGACACCCTCCAGCTCGGCATGCACGCCCCGGAGACGTACCGCGGTGACACCGCCCGTGCGCTCGCCGACACCAAGGGCTGGCTCGCCGACGGCTGGCGCGCGGTCTACGTCACCGAGGGCCACGGCCCGGCGACCCGCACCGTCGAGGTGCTCGGCGGCGAGGGCATCGCGGCCCGCCTGGAGAAGGACCTCGGCGAACTCGCCCCGTCCGTCGTCCAGGTGTCCTGCGGCAGCCTCGAATTCGGTTTCGTGGACCCGGGGTTGAAGCTCGCCGTCCTCACCGAGACCGACCTCACCGGGCAGCGGGCAGCGGGCAAGGAAGGCGCCCGCATGCCCGCGCGGCGCCGCAAGACCATCGACCCGCTCACCCTCGAATCCGGCGACTACATCGTGCACGAGGCGCACGGTGTGGGCCGCTACATCGAGATGGTGCAGCGCACGGTGCAGGGCGCGACCCGCGAGTACCTCGTCGTCGAGTACGCGCCCGCCAAGCGCGGCCAGCCCGGCGACCGCCTCTACATCCCCACGGACCAGCTGGAGCAGATCACCAAGTACGTGGGTGGTGAGGCCCCGACGCTGCACCGCCTGGGCGGCGCCGACTGGACGAAGACGAAGGCGAAGGCCAAGAAGGCGGTCAAGGAGATCGCCGCCGACCTGATCAAGCTGTACAGCGCGCGCATGGCGGCGCCCGGCCACGCCTTCGGCTCGGACACCCCCTGGCAGCGCGAGCTGGAGGACGCGTTCCCGTACGTGGAGACGCCCGACCAGCTGACCACGATCGCCGAGGTCAAGGAGGACATGGAGAAGACGGTCCCGATGGACCGGCTGATCTGCGGCGACGTCGGTTACGGCAAGACGGAGATCGCGGTCCGCGCCGCGTTCAAGGCCGTCCAGGACGGCAAGCAGGTGGCGGTACTGGTCCCCACCACCCTCCTCGTACAGCAGCACTTCGGTACGTTCACCGAGCGGTACGGCCAATTCCCGGTCAGCGTAAAGGCGTTGTCGCGCTTCCAGACGGAGACCGAGTCGAAGGCGACGCTTGAAGGGCTGCGGGACGGCTCGGTCGACATCGTCATCGGCACGCACCGGCTGTTCTCCTCCGAGACCAAGTTCAAGGACCTGGGCCTGGTCATCGTCGACGAGGAGCAGCGCTTCGGCGTCGAGCACAAGGAGCAGCTGAAGAAGCTCCGCGCCAACGTCGACGTGCTGACGATGTCGGCGACCCCCATCCCCCGTACGCTCGAAATGGCGGTCACCGGCATCCGCGAGATGTCGACGATCACGACGCCGCCGGAGGAGCGCCACCCGGTCCTGACCTTCGTCGGCCCGTACGAGGAGAAGCAGATCGGCGCCGCGATCCGCCGCGAACTGCTCCGCGAGGGCCAGGTCTTCTACATCCACAACCGGGTCGAGTCCATCGACAGGGCGGCGGCCCGGCTCCGGGCGATCGTCCCGGAGGCGCGGATCGCGACGGCGCACGGCCAGATGTCCGAACAGGCCCTGGAACAGGTCGTCGTGGACTTCTGGGAGAAGAAGTTCGACGTCCTCGTCTCGACGACGATCGTCGAGTCCGGCATCGACATCTCCAACGCCAACACCCTGATCGTGGAACGCGGCGACAACTTCGGTCTCTCTCAGCTCCACCAGCTGCGCGGCCGCGTGGGCCGAGGCCGCGAGCGCGGTTACTCCTACTTCCTCTACCCGCCCGAGAAGCCCCTGACGGAGACCGCGCACGAACGCCTCGCCACCATCGCCCAGCACACGGAGATGGGCGCGGGCATGTACGTCGCGATGAAGGACCTGGAGATCCGCGGCGCGGGCAACCTCCTGGGCGGCGAGCAGTCAGGACACATCGCGGGCGTCGGCTTCGACCTGTACGTACGCATGGTGGGCGAGGCGGTCGCGGACTACCGCGCGTCGCTCGAAGGCGGCGTGGAGGAGGAGCCGCCGCTGGAGGTCAAGATCGAGCTCCCGGTCGACGCGCACGTCCCGCACGACTACGCGCCCGGCGAGCGCCTGCGCCTCCAGGCCTACCGTTCCATCGCCTCCGCGAACACGGAGGAGGACGTCAAGCAGGTCCGCGAGGAACTCGTCGACCGCTACGGCAAGCTGCCGGAACCGGTGGAGAACCTGCTGCTCGTGGCGGGCCTGCGGATGCTGGCGCGGGCCTGCGGGGTCGGCGAGATCGTGCTCCAGGGCAACAACATCCGCTTCGCACCGGTGGAACTGCGGGAGTCCCAGGAACTCCGCCTCAAGCGCCTCTACCCCGGCACGGTCATCAAGTCGGCCACCAACCAACTCCTCGTGCCCCGCCCCAAGCCCAAGAAGATGGGCGGCAAGCCGGTGGTCGGCCGTGACCTGCTGGCCTGGGTCGGAGAGTTCCTGGCGTCGATCCTGGGGGCGTAGGCCGCGGCCGGGCGATGGGCGGGGCGGAAAACCGGCTGCGGTGCCGCCCCGCCCGCTGCACGATGTGCGCATGAATTCCGACCCTGGGTCCGACTCCAGCACTGGCACCGGCTCCGGCCCTGATCTCGCGATCAGCACCCTCGCCGAGCGGCCCGAGCTCGCGGTTGCCATGTGGACGATGCCGGACACCTGGCCCGCGTTCATCGGGCACGACGTATGTGCCGGGATCTTTCTGCGGCGCATCTGGGAGGAGCTGCCCGAGTACGCGTTCGTGGCGACGGATGCCGGAGGGGACGTGGTCGCCAAGGCGTACAGCGTGCCGTTCGCGTTGCACGCCGAGGGGCGCGGGGTGCTGCCGGACGGGGGCTGGGACCAGGTGTTGCGGTGGGCGTTCGCCGACCGGGCCGCCGGGGTCGCGCCCGACACCGTGAGCGCCATCGAGATCGCGATCCGGCCGGAGCTCCAGGGGCGCGGCCTTTCGGGGCGGATGCTCGCGGCGATGCGGGAGAACGCGCGGGCCCGCGGGTTCGGCGAGGTCGTCGCGCCCGTGCGGCCGACCGCGAAGCACCTTGAACCCGGAACGCCGATGTCCGAGTACGCGTTCCGGGTGCGGGAGGCGGACGGGCTGCCGCACGATCCGTGGCTGCGGGTGCACGTGCGGGCGGGCGGCGTCATCGAGAAGGTGGCGTCCGCCTCGATGGCCGTGTCCGGGTCGCTCGCGCAGTGGCGGGGGTGGACCGGCCTCGCCTTCGACAAGGAGGGCCCGGTCGAGGTGCCCGGCGCGCTGGTGCCGGTGCACTGCGAACCGGAGCACGACTACGCGGCGTACGTGGAACCGAACGTGTGGGTGCTGCACGCGCTGTGAACACGCGGACGAGGCACGCGCGTTGAGCGCGTGCCTCGTCCACTCCCCCCATTTTCCGAAGCCGGTTACAGCTTCAGGTCCCATTGCGTGCCGTCGTAGTCGAAGCCCGGCGTGACCTCGACGGTCAGGTTCTTCGCGTCCGCCGGGGCGTCGAAGCCGTAGACGACCGTGGCCTTCTTGCCGGGCAGGATCGTGCCGGTGAAGGCGTCGCCGACGTTGTCGTCGAAGATCTGCTCCGCCGAGGTGCCGTTCTTGCCGGCGCGGGCGTCGGCGGTCAGCAGGGTCGCGTCGAACTTCTCCTTGGAGTCGTTGGTGACGGTGACCGTGACCTTGTAGGCGTGGTTGCCGTTCTTGTGGCCCGCCGCGAACTCGCTCGGGCTGAACGTGACCGCGTTGGAGACGGAGACGGTGAGGTCGTCGTCGTAGACCACGGCGTCGCCCGCGGCGAGCGTCTTGCCGGCGGCCGGCTTCTCGTCGCCCTTGTCCTTTGCGTCGCCGGACGACTTCGCGTCCTTGGCCTTCGTGTCGGACACCGACTTGTTGATCTCGTCGACCGCGTCGTCCACGGCCTTGAACGTCGTGTACGCACCGAAGACCGCGAGGCCCATGGCCGCGAGGCCGAGGATCGTGCCGGCCAGGGCGATGCCCTTGTTCGTGGCCTCGCCGCGCTTGGCCCTGCCGCGCCCCGTCAGGCCCAGGATCAGGGCGATCACGCCGAGGATCCCGGCCAGCCAGAACAGCAGCGGGATCAGCCCCGACAGCGCGCCGATGACGCCGAGGATCAACGCTGCCGTCCCCAGCCCGTTGCGCGCGACCTGCCGCGGCGGCTGCTGCTGGAACGGCGGGTACTGGGGGTGCTGCTGCGGCGACTGGGGCGGCTGGGTCTGGGACATAGCTGTTCCTCCGATGAGAGATGCCAACCTCCCCCCGGCTTTCCGTCTATCCGGCGGTTGGCTGAGGCAATAACAGCACTGTCTGTGAACCGAGTCAACCGCGTTCACAAAACTTGATGCGCTCACGGCTGTGAATGCGGGTCTTATGCGGGAGTCTGTATGGTCGGTCGCACAGGCACGTCAGGACGCATCGGTGGGACAGGCGTCCGGAGAGGAGTCGGCTCGTGCAGGACAACGCGACAGAGGTCACGGCCGCGGGAATCGCCCGGCTCGCCGGGGTGGGGCGCGCCGCCGTCAGCAACTGGCGCCGCAGACACGCGGACTTCCCCAAGCCGGTCGGTGGCACCGAGACCAGCCCCTCCTTCGCGCTCACCGAGGTCGAGGAGTGGCTGCGCGACCAGGGCAAGCTCGCCGAGGTCCCGCTGCGCGAGCGCGTGTGGCAGCAGCTCGCCGGGCACCCGGCGGGCCCGGTCACCGCACTCCTGCACACGGGCTGCGCCCTGCTGCTCGTGCACGACCGGCCCACGGAATGGCTCACGCTCGCCGCGACCGACAAGGAGCGCGACCTGGCCCAGCGCCTGTCGGCGTCGCTCGAAGGCGTCCTCACCCCGCGCTTCGGCCACGCCACCGAGCGCGCCGTCGCGACCCCGACGCCCGCCGACCTGCTGCCGTCGGTGCCGCTGCTGCGCGGCGCCGCCGAACTCGCCGCGGAGCTGGGCGCCCGCGGCACCTTCGCGTTCCTGCTCGGCCGGCACCTCGACGCCAACCCGCGCCAGTACACGCTCACCCCGCAGGGGCCCGCCGAACTGATGGCCGCGCTCGTCGGCCCCGCCACCACCGCCCTCGACCCGGCCTGCGGCACCGGCGCCCTCCTCGACGCCGTACGCGCCCACGCCCCGCGGCCCGGCCGCACCCTGTACGGCCAGGACGCCTCCGCCGAACTCGCCGCGCTCACCGCACTCCGCCTCGCCCTCGACGGCAACGGCGGGACGGACGCCCCTGCCGTGCGCACCGCCGCGGCCGACACCCTGCGCGCCGACGCCCTGAGCGACGTACGGGTCGACGCGGTGCTCGCCCACCCGCCGTTCAACGAGCGCGGCTGGGGCCACGACGAGCTGGCCTACGACCCGCGCTGGGAGTACGGCCTCCCCGCCCGCACCGAGTCCGAACTGGCCTGGGTGCAGCACGCGTTGGCGCGCCTGAAGGACGGCGGCAGCGCCGTGCTCCTGATGCCGCCCACCGTCGCCTCGCGCCGCTCGGGCCGCCGGATCCGCGCCGACCTGCTGCGCCGCGGCGCCCTGCGCGCGGTGATCGCGCTGCCCGCGGGAGCCGTCCCGCCCAACAACATCCCGCTGCACCTGTGGGTGCTGCGCCGCCCCGGCCCGGGCGCGCCCGCCGCCCCCGAACTGCTGCTCGTCGACACGGCCTCGCTCGCCGAGTCCGGCGACGTACGGGAGCAGCAGGTGTGGGACGAGGTGCGCAGCACCGTGCTCGACGCCTGGCGCGCCCACGACCGGGACGGCTCCCTGGAGGAGCGGCCGGGCCTCGCCCGCTCCGTGCCCGTCATCGACCTGCTCGACGACGAGGTCGACCTCGCGCCGGCCCGCCGCCTGCCCCCGCCGGCCACGGGCGGCGGCGCCGCGGAGCTGACCGCCGTACGCGAGGAACTCGCGGACGCGCTGCGGCTGACCACGAAGCTCGCCCCGCGGGCCGTCCCCGACGCCACGACCCCGGCGCGCTGGCCACTGACGACGGTCGGTGAACTCGCGCGCGCGGGCGCGCTGTCGCTGCGCACCGCGGCGACGGGTGGCAGTCCGGGAGGCCACGCGCGCGTACCCGTCCTCACCGACCACGACGTCCTGACGAGCACCGCGCCCTCCGGCGCCCACGCCGCGGACGACGACCCCGTGATCCTCGAAGTCGGGGACGTCGTCGTGCCGGTGGTCGGTGGCACCGCCGCCGTCCGCGTCGTCGACGAGGCGGACGCGGGCGCCGCGCTGGGCAGGGGACTTGCCCTGCTGCGACCCGAACCGGCCGCGCTCGACCCGTGGTTCCTCGCCGGCTTCCTGCGCTCCACGGCCAACAACCGGCAGGCCTCCAGCCACGCCTCCACCGCCACGCGTCTCGACGTCCGGCGCCTGCAACTGCCCCGCCTGCCCCTCGCCGAACAGTCCGAGTACGGCGAGCGCTTCAAGTCCCTGGCCACATTCGAGGACACCCTCCGCCACGCGTCCCGCCTCGGCGAACAACTCGTCCAGGGCCTCCACGACGGCCTGACGGCGGGAACCCTGCCCCCGAACGGTTAGGCCCGGCAATTTCAGCCCCGCCGGCGATTGAGGCGCGGGGTCCGGGGCAGAGCCCCGTGACGTAGGACCGGTCGACCGGCCACCACCGGAGGCACCCGTTCCACAAGAGCCCGGTGTGAGCGGAGCGACATCCGTTCCGTACAACCCCGGGCCCGTTGTCCGAGTCCGCCTATACGCTCGAAGCAACCGGCATCGCATTGCCGCGTGTTCCACCCCGCACAAGTGACCAGGAGCTGCCATGTACGGGCCCGGCGCGGCGCCGCCCCGACGCGAGAGCGACGGCGCGGTCATCACCCTGAGGGTGCTGTTCCCTGCGCTGTCCGTGCTGACGTGCGGCCTGCTCTCCTGCGCCCCGCTGTTCCGCATCGCGGCGCTGCGGCGCAGGCCGCTCGACTGGGCCCTGGCCGTCGCCTCGTTGCCGGTCAGCATCACGCTGTTCGCCATCATCGGCTCGCTGCCGGAGGAGGACACGCGCACGGACGTCGCCCTCGCCCTGTTGCTGCTCCTCGCGATCGGCAGCGCCGTGTACTTCCTCGTGTACGACATACGCAGGCTGTCCTCCGCGCCCCCGCTGACCGCGTACGCGCCGAGGCCCCCGTCCGGGCCGTCCGCCTACGGCCACCCGCAACCGCAGCAACCCTGGCCCGCCGCACCGCCGCAGGCGCACACGACGATGGGCACACCAGGCACACCCATGCCGACGCCTGCGCCCACGCCGCCGCCCACACCCGCCCCGCCGCCCACGCCTCCGCAGAACCAGGCCCCGCCGCCGCACCGCATCGACCAGGTCCGCGCGGAGCTGGACGAGCTGAGCGACTACCTGCGCAAGCAGGACGGCGGCCGGTGACCGGGCACCCCCAGGCCGGCGGCCGCGTCGTCGCCGAGCGCTACGAACTGTCCACGCTCATCGGTCAGGGCGGCATGGGCCAGGTCTGGACGGCGTACGACCAGCGCCTCGACCGCCGCGTCGCCGTGAAGCTCGTACGCCCCGACCGCGTCGCGGGCGCCGAGGCCGATGAGCTGCGCCGCCGCTTCCTGCGCGAATGCCGGGTCACGGCACAGGTCGACCACCCCGGCCTCGTCACCGTGCACGACGCGGGCAGTGACGGCGACGAGCTGTACCTCGTCATGCAGTACATCGACGGGGCCGACCTCGCCGACCACCTCGCCGAGCACAGCCCCTTCCCCTGGCCCTGGGCGGTCGCGGTCGCCGCGCAACTGTGCGCCGTGCTCTCCGCCGTGCACGCGGTGCCGATCGTGCACCGCGACCTCAAGCCGCGGAACGTCATGGTCAAGCAGGACGGCACACTCACCGTCCTCGACCTCGGCGTCGCCTCCGTCCTCGACACCGACACCACCCGCCTCACCCACACCGGATCGCCCATCGGCACGCCCGCCTACATGGCGCCCGAACAGGCGATGGGCGGCGCCGTCGGCCCGCACACCGACCTGTACGCGCTCGGCGTGCTGCTGTACGAACTCCTCAGCGGCGACGTCCCGTTCGCGGGCACCACCGCCCTCGGCATCCTCCACCGCCACCTCTACGAGGCCCCCGTCCCGGTCCGCCAACTGCGCCCCGAAGTACCGCAGGCCCTCGAACACCTGGTGCTGCGCCTGCTCGCCAAGGACCCCCAGGACCGCCCGGCCTCCGCCCAGCAGACGTACGAGGAACTGCTCCCGCTGCTGCCCGCGCGCGGCGTGCCCACCGGCCGCCCGCTCGACCCCACCCGCCCCTTCCTGCGCCCGCACGCCCCCTGGCCCGACCGCGCCGTCACCCCGGCCCCGCAGCCCCCGGGAACCGACCTCCAGGGCGACCGCCCCGACGTGGCACGCGCCGTCGACGAAGTGAAGGTGCTGCTCGGCGAGGGCCGCATCACACAGGCCGTCGACATCCTCGGCGCGATCCTGCCCGCCGCGGCCGTCCAGCACGGCGAGCACTCACCCGTCGTCCGCACCCTGCGCAAGCAGTACGCGGCCACCCTCATGGACGACGGCCAGTACCGGCGCGCCCTGCCCGAACTGCGCCGCCTCGCCGATGAACGCGCCGCGGAGGCGGGCCACGCCGACCCGCAGTCCCTCCAGTTCCGCTACGAGGCGGCCCAATGCCTGGAAGCCCTCGGTGAACCCGCCGCGGCGCTCGCCGAATACCGCTCCCTGCTCCCGTACTACGAGAACCAGTACGCGACCACGGACCTCAGGCTCGCCCTCGAAGTGCGGCGCCGCATCGGCCAGTTGCTGCTCTCCGTGGGCGACCGGGGCGCGGCCCACGAGACACTGACCCGACTCCTGCACGACGCCGAACGCCTGCACGGCCCCGGCCACCCGTTCCCCGCGGAGGTGCGCCGCACGCTGCAATGGTTGGGACAAGTGCGCGGCTGAGCAGCGGCCTTTACGGTCAAGCCCCGGCCAAGATCCTCCCAAGGCGCCGTTCCAGGGGCGGTGACGGCGAACTGATCGTGCACAATCAGTCAGCTCCCTGTGTGCATCCCCCGGCGCGCCAGGGTCCCGCCCCACCGGACCCCGCGCATCCCGCCCTCGGCGGCGCCCACACGGCGTTCCCCCCACGCATGTCCCCACCCCGCAAGTCCCCAAGGAACCTCATGCGTACCGCTGTCCGTGCCGCCGCCGTGCTCGCCCTGGCCGCCCTCCCACTCACCCTGACCGCCTGCTCGTCCGGCGGCTCCCACGACGACTCCGACGGCGCCGCCAAGCCGGCCGCCAAGACCTCCCGGAATTCCGACGCCGGACTCGCGAAGGGAGCCCGGCTGAAGTCCGCGCTCGCGCCCGCGTCGTTCTTCGGCGCCGGCTACCGGATCGACCAGGACGCCGCCCGCGACACCGGCGACACCTACCAGGAGCCGAGCAGCGACCCGGCCGCCCTGAGCAAGCCGGACTGCACCAAGCTCGGCGGCACAAGTTGGCTCGCCCTCACCGGCGACGAAGGCGTCTCCTTCGCGCAGAACGACTACATGAACGCGAAGACCACCGCAGACATCGCACAAGAGGTGGACGTCTTCCGCGGCAAGACCGCGGCCACCGTCATGCGCCACCTCCAGAAGGCCGTCGCCTCCTGCCCCACCTACAAGGACGCCGACACCAAGAGCGACGTGAAGGTGGCGGGCACCGCGACGTCCGGGCTCGGCGACGAGGCGTACACCATCACCCTCACCGACCCGACGTGGGAGAACGGCACGACCCTGATCGCCGCCCGCACGGGAACGGCCGTCGTCACGGTCATGTCGACGGACGGCCACGACAACGGCGCGGCCACGGCGAAGAAGCTCGCCGCGAAGGTCACCGCCGCCGTCGCCGCCCTCAACTGACGCCGCACCCCCGCCCGCCCGCGTACGACGAAGGAAGACGCATGCCCACTCCGGTCCGGCACCGCCGCTCCCGCACAAGACGCCGCCTCGCCATCGGCGCGGTCGGCGCCGCCGTCCTCGCGGGCGGGATCACGGTCCAGCAGTCCCTCGCCACCACGACCACCTGGCCCGCCGCGAAGTACTACGCCGGCCGCGCCTTCGACGCCTGCACCGCGCCCTCCGCCTCCGCCATGAAGGCCTGGCACACCGGCTTCTACGGCGCGGCAGCCGTCTACGTGGGCGGCAAGAACCGCGGCTGCACCCAGGCCAACCTCACCGCCTCCTGGGTCAAGACCGTCAACTCCCAGGGCTGGAAGCTGATTCCGCTCTACGTAGGCGCGCAACCGCCCTGCGCGAGCGGCACCAACCCCGAGAGGATGACGACCACGACCGCCGCCTCCCTCGGCGCCACCGACGGCGCCGACGCCGTCGCCAAGGCCTCCGCGCTCAACATGAAGGCGGGCAGCGCGCTCTACCTCGACATGGAGGCGTACGACACCACGAACTCCTCCTGCAACACGGCCGTTCTCACCTACATCCGCAACTGGCAGAAGGCGGTCCACGCGAAGTACTACCGGACCGGCATGTACGGGTTCTCCAGCTCCAGCGCCAAGGCAGTCGCCACGACGACCGACCGCACGAACCTGCCGGGCAACCTCTGGTACGCAAAGTGGGACAAGGTGAACACGACCACCACGGACTGGCCGTTCGCCTCCACCCTGTGGACCGGCCACCACCGCGGCCATCAGTACATGGTCAACAGCAAGGAGTCGCGCGGCGGTTACGCGATCACCGTCGACCGCGACGCGTGGGACGCACCGGTGGCCGTGGTCGGCTGAGCGCCGGTCGATACCTCGACCCGCGGCGAATCGTTGTCGAATAGGTGGCCTAGCAAGCGGCCACCTCCTAACATCGATCACCGCCGGACTTTGTGCACCGACGCACAAACTCTTCGCAGGGAGGCCCACCTTGCACCGCCGCAACAGTCGCCGCACCGTAGTTGCTCTGTCCGTCGCCATCGCCGCAGTACCCGCCCTGACCGCCTGCGGCAGCGAAGCGCACCCCGGTGCCGCGGCCGTCGTCGGCGGCCAGCGGATCACCGTCTCGCAACTGGAGAGCCGGGTGAACGAGGTGCGGGACGCGCAGCAGACCGCCACCAAGGACGCCGCGCAGTACGAACAGGCCATCGCCAAGACCGGCGGCCTCACCCGCAACACGCTGCACACGATGGTCCTCGACCGGGTCCTGCACCGCGCCGCCACCGACGCGGGCATCTCCGTCACCCGCAAGGAGATGCAGAGCATGCGGTCCGGCCTGGAACAACAGGCGGGCGGCGCCAAGCAGTTGGAGGTCGCCTGGCTCCAGCAGTACAACGTCCCGCCGAACCGGCTCACCGAGAGCCTGCGCACCGAGATCGAGGCGCAGAAGCTGTCGACCGCGCTCGGCGCGGACATGCAGACCCCCCAGGGCAAGGCCGTCTTCTGGAAGGCACTCTCCAGCGCCTCCAAGGAGCTGGACGTCGACCTCAACCCCCGCTACGGCACGTGGGACGTCAAAAAGAACAGCCGGGTCGACGCGAAGACGCCGTGGCTGAGGCAGATCACCAAGGAAGCCCCGGCCCAGCAGCAGCAGACGACGTAGGGACCCGGGCCCGGGGAGGCGGGGCTGTCAGTGGCCTGCGTTACGTTCGAGGGGTGAACGAACCCGAGGCGCACGACCACCACACCCCCGCCGCAGCAGGCGACACCGCCGGCCGCGTCGTCCTGCTCACCACCAGCCACCGGGTCGCCCCCGGGCTCCTCTCCTGGCAGGCGTGGCAGACGCTGCGTACCGCCGACGAGGTGCTGTGCGCCGACTCCGCGCACCCGCAGCTGCCGTACGTGAAGGACGCGGGCGTCCAGGTGACGATCGCCTCGCCCACCGCCCGCGAGCTCGTCGACCGCTGCGGCGACGGCGGGCGCACCCTCGTCGTCCTCGCCACCGCCGAGGGCGACCGGCAGCTCACGGACGGCCTGGCGCGCCTCGCGGGCTCGGGCCGCGAACAGATGCCGAACCTCGAACTGCTCCCCGGCTCCTACGACCTGCCGGGCGCCCGCCTCCTCGACCTCGTCCAGGTCATGGACCGCATCCGCCGCGAATGCCCCTGGTCGAAGCAGCGCACCCACGAGGACCTCGCCAAGTACGCGATCGAGGAGGCGTACGAGCTGGTCGAGGCCATCGAGACGGACGACCGGGAGGAACTGCGCGAGGAGCTCGGCGACGTACTCCTCCAGGTCGTCTTCCACGCGCGCATCGCCGAGGAGGACGCCGACGAGCCGTTCTCGGTGGACGACGTGGCGGGCGGCATCGTCGACAAGCTCATCCACCGCCATCCGCACGTCTTCGGCGACGACACCGCCACGACCCCCGAAGAGGTCAAGGAGCACTGGCTGCGCACCAAGGCGGAGGAGAAGCGCCGCGCCTCGGTCACGGACGGCGTCCCGGTGGGCCAGCCGGGCCTCGCCCTCGCCGCCAAGCTCGGCTCGCGGGTGCGCACGGCGGGCCTGGACGTCCCGGTCCCCACGGGAGAGGGCGTCGGCTACGAACTGCTGGCCCTCGCCCTGCGCGCCGAGGCGGAGGGCGTGGACCCGGAGGCGGCGCTCAGAGCCGCCGCCCGCGCCTACCGTGACGCGGTACGGACCACCGAGGGGCTCACCGACCAGTAGGGGCGGCTACGGTCGGGTGGTGACCGAGAGCCCCACCCCCTCCAGCGCCCCCGAACTCTTCAGCTGGGAGTTCGCCAGCAACCCGTACCCCGCCTACGCCTGGCTGCGCGAGCACGCGCCCGTGCACCGCACCACGCTGCCGAGCGGCGTCGAGGCCTGGCTGGTCACCCGGTACGCGGACGCCCGCCAGGCGCTCGCCGACCAACGGCTCAGCAAGAACGCGGACCACCACGACGAGCGGAGCCCCGCCAAGGGCAAGACGGGCATCCCCGGCGAACGCCAGGCCGAGCTGACGACGCATCTCCTCAACATCGACCCGCCGGACCACACCCGCCTGCGCCGCCTCGTCTCGAAGGCGTTCACCCCACGCCGGGTCGCCGAATTCGCGCCACGCGTCCAGCAGTTGACGGACGACCTCATCGACGCCTTCGCGGCCAAGGGCGAGGCCGACCTCATCCACGACTTCGCCTTCCCCCTCCCCATCTACGCCATCTGCGACCTGCTCGGCGTCCCCCGCGAGGACCAGGACGACTTCCGCGAGTGGGCGGGCATGATGATCCGCCACGGCGGGGGACCGCGCGGCGGCGTGGGCCGGGCGGTGAAGCGGATCCGCGCGTACCTGGTGGAGCTGATCCACCGCAAGCGCGGCGACCTCACCGACGACCTGATCTCCGAGCTGATCCGCGCCTCGGACCACGGCGAACACCTCACGGAGAACGAGGTGGCGGCCATGTGTTTCGTGCTGCTCTTCGCCGGTTTTGAAACTACGGTCAACCTGATCGGCAACGGCACGTACGCCCTGCTCACGCACCCCGACCAGCGCGAGCGCCTCGTGAGGTCGATCGCGGCGGGGGAGACGGGGCTGCTGGCGACCGGGATCGAGGAACTCCTGCGCTTCGACGGGCCGGTGGAGATGGCCACGTGGCGCTTCGCCAGGGAGCCGCTGACCATCGGCGGTCAGGAGATCGGCGTCGGCGACCCGGTCCTCGTCGTGCTCGCCGCCGCCGACCGCGACCCGGCGCGCTTCACAGAACCCGACACCCTCGACCTCTCCCGCCGTGACAACCAGCACCTCGGTTACGGCCACGGCATCCACTACTGCCTCGGCGCCCCGCTCGCCCGGCTGGAAGGCAGGACGGCCCTGGTGACGCTGTTGTCCCGGCTGCCGGATCTCAGACTGGCCGTGGAGCCGGCGGAACTCCGCTGGCGTGGTGGTCTGATCATGCGCGGGCTGCGCTCCCTTCCTGTCGAGTTCACTTGATTCTGTAGAGGGGATCCGGCTTTCACGCCGGGGAGGAATGGACTCCCGAGCCTGCGGCGCGGAGCGTCGCAGGCTCGACCCTCTTACTGGGGCGGGGCACCGACCATCGAAGATCTGGCGCAGCCGGGTAATGCGAACAATTGCTCGCTCTGGCACCGGTCTTGATGATCTCGGGACGGATGGCGGTCTGATGTGTGATGGCCGTACTAATGTCCGGGCTTGTGAAGCTGGTGGTGCGGGTAAAGCTGCTGCCGACGCGGGAACAGGCGTCGGTACTGGAGGCGACCCTGCGCGCCTGCAACCGTGCTGCCACCTACGCCGCCGAGGTCGCTTTCGAGCGCAAGGTGTACTCCCGCAACGATCTACAGAAACTCCTCTACGCGGACGTGAAGGCCACCTTCGGGCTGTCCGCCCAGCCCGCCGTGCGGGCAATCAAGAAGACCGTGGACGCTTACGCCACCCTGCGCGCCAACCTCAAGGCCGGGAATCTGGGCAGGGCCGGCTCGAAGCGGTGGCGGAAGGCCACCGGGGAACCGGTCGCCTTCCGTGCGCAGGCCGCCCAGCCGTTTGACGACCGGTGCCTGTCCTGGCAGTACGACGCCCGCACGGTCTCGATCTGGACCGTCGAGGGACGGTTGAAGAACCTGCGCTACACCGGCCAGGCCGACCAGCTCAAGACGCTGGCCGAGTACCGGCGCGGGGAGAGCGACCTCGTCCAGGTCAAGGGAAAGTGGTATCTCCTGGCGACCTGCGAGATTCCGGATCCTGAGGTGTATGAGCCGGTCGACTGGATCGGTGTGGACCGGGGCATCGTCAACCTCGCCACCACCAGCGACGGCACCAACCACCAAGGCCGCCACCTGTCCCGCTACCGCCGCTGGCAGGCCCGTAAGCGGGCCGAACTGCAGAAGAAGCAGACCCGTGCGGCCACCCGCCGTCTGGCCCGCCGGGCGCAGAAGGAGTCCCGACATGCCACGCATGTGAACCACAGGATTGCCAAGGAGATCGTGTCCGTCGCGCAACGCACCGCTCGCGGGATCGCTGTCGAACAACTCGGCGGTATCCGCGATCGGGTACGGCTTCGACGCGACCAGCGGGACGCGCTCTCCTCCTGGCCCTTCCACCAGCTCGGGCAGCACCTGGCGTACAAGGCCCGCCGGGCCGGGGTGCCGTTCCTGGAGGTGGATCCGGCCTACACCTCGCAACGCTGCGTGCGCTGCGGGCACACCGAGAAGGCCAACCGGTCGACTCGGGACCACTTTTGCTGTCGTCGGTGCGGTCTCGCTGGGCCCGCCGACCACGTCGCTGGGGTCAACGTGCGCAACCGTGCACGCTCGGCGTGGGTGCTCGTCAACGCACCCGTCCCCGTCGTGCCCGGCTGAACCAGCCCGGCATGACAGGGAGATGCGACCCGTGACCGTCCTGTCGTAGGGGGCAGTCGGGAGCGCGACAAGGTGTGAACGACCAGAGCCGAACAGGCTCCGGCCGTTCACGGCCGAGAAGTTGACGTGATCTACGCTGCATCGACTTGTGACAGGTGTTCGAGTGCCGCTACGTTCACGGATCATCGCGACACATGCACAACCCGCACCACTTGCACCACCCGTCGCGCGTAGCAGCATCAGTCTCGCGAAAGGCAAACGCATGCTCTCCGGGAACGGTCGTCACCGTCGCCCCCGTCAGGCCCCTGCTCTCGTCGTCGCCGCCGGAGTCACCGGCAGCGCCATCGCGATCCCGCTGTTCGCCGCGAGCGGCGCGAGCGCCGCGACCACGCAGGCGTGGGACAAGCTCGCCGAGTGCGAGAGCGGCGGGCAGTGGAGCCTGGACGCCGGTAACGGCTACTACGGCGGTCTCCAGTTCACGCAGGAGAGATGGGAGGAGTACGGGGGGCTCGAGTACGCCCCGCGTGCCGACCAGGCCAGCCGCTCGCAGCAGATATCCGTCGCCGAGAAGGTCCTCGACGACAAGGGTGTGAGCGCCTGGCCGATGTGCTCGCTCACCGCCGACCTCACCAAGGACGACGACTCGGCGGACGTCGACCCGGGCGTGTCCGCGTCGCCGCAGCCGTCCGAGTCCTCCGCGTCGTCCGACACCGATGCCGACAGCAAGTCGGACGACGGTGACGACAAGAGCGCCGACGAGGACGCCGACAAGACCGGCTCCCCGGACGCGACGGATGCGACCGAATCGGCTGATTCGGGAGACAAGGGTCACGATGAGGCCGAGGGCTCCGACGCGTCGGACGGCCCGTCGGCCGACGAATCGGGCGATACCTCCGGTAACAAGGCCGAGGACTCCTCGACCCCTTCAAGTGACAAGTCCCACGCGCCTTCTGACGACACCGCCTCCGAGGCGGCCCCGCCGTCCGCCTCGCCCTCCGGCGAGACGCAGGACGACGCCACGTCCGGCCGTCACCGCGGCGATCGCGCCGCCGAGGACGGCTCCGACTCCCGTGCGGGAGAGGGGCGTCACGCCTCGCGCGACGAAAGGCGCGACGGTGACACGTACAAGGTGCACGCCGGCGACAACCTCTGGGACATCGCGAAGGCCCAGGACGTGCACGGCGGATGGGACGCGCTCTACGAGCGGAACAAGGAGACGGTCGGTACCGACCCAGACCTCATCCTTCCTGGTCAGAGCCTCGATCTTGGGGACGGATCGGACAAAAAGTAGCGGGAGTTCGAGGCGGTTGAAGGGGCTTTGTCCGATCTTGATCGAGTGAGACATGGGTCTCAAAGCCCCTGATCGACTTTGAAATCGGACGGATCGACCGCTTACGTTCGTGACCGCTCGCTTCAGCGGGCCCCGATGGACGTCACGCCGAATCCTGCCAACGTCCGTACGGGAACAGTCGACGCGTATGCGCCGTAGGCAGGAGCGGGGGACCCAGGTAAGTGCCCTTCCGGGAGACCGGACGGGCTTGGGGTTAAGCAGCGCACAAGGATGCGTCTGCCGGGCACTCACTGGCCCGAACCCGACAGCTCACCTCGCAGGCGTCGGTGAGGGGATATCTCCATGCTGTTTTCCGGCAAGAACAAGCACCGCCGCCCGTCCAAGGCCGTCCGCGTCGCCACGCTCGGCGGTGTCGCCGCTGCCGCCGTCGCCGTGCCGCTGATGGGTGCGACCTCCGCCTCCGCCGCGACCACGTCCGAGTGGGACCAGGTCGCGCAGTGCGAGTCCGGTGGCAACTGGTCCACCAACACCGGCAACGGTTTCTACGGCGGCCTCCAGTTCTCGTCCTCCACGTGGTCCGCCTACGGCGGCGACCAGTACGCCTCCACCGCCGACCAGGCCTCCAAGGCCCAGCAGATAGCCGTCGGCGAGAAGGTCCTCGCCTCCCAGGGCGCGGGCGCCTGGCCGAACTGCGGCTCGGGCCTGTCCTCCACCCCGAACGAGGGTGGCGCGGACGACTCGTCCTCGCAGCAGCAGGCTCCGCAGCAGGAGACCCAGCAGCGTGCCGACCGCTCCGAGCAGCGTCAGCAGCCGCAGCAGGAGGCCCCGAAGCAGGAGGCCCCCAAGCAGGCGGCTCCGAAGCAGGACACCGTCACCACCCCGACCGGCAACAAGGTCGAGAAGGGCGACGGCGAGTACAAGGTCAAGTCCGGTGACACCCTCAGCAAGATCGCCGAGGCGCACGACACGACCTGGCAGCAGCTGTTCGAGAAGAACAAGGACATCGTCAAGGACGCCAACCTGATCTACCCGGGTCAGCAGCTGCACCTCAGCTAAGGCATCCGGTCCGCACAGGACCACCGGTCCGTACAGGACCACCGGTCCGTACAGGACCACCCCAGGCCCTCCCAGGCCATCAGGTACGGGCTCGGCATCGGCGGACGCCGAGCCCCGCCGCACCCCGTCCCCACGGGCCGCTCACTTCGGCGACCTCCGTCCCGGCACAGCCGGGACGGAGGTCGCTGTTTTTGTTCAGTTAAGGAACATTTCGCTATCGGCGTTGTCCACGAGGCGGGCGTTCGGATGGCCGATGCCCGCGAGCCGGTTACGCTCAGGGGTGCGGGACCACGTACCAAGCAGCCGCCCGCATAGCCTGCGTCACATCCAAGAAGGAGATGCTCGTGCCGTCCATCGACGTCGTCGTAGCCCGGGAAATCCTGGACTCCCGAGGCAACCCCACGGTCGAGGTCGAGGTCGGCCTCGACGACGGGAGCACCGGCCGTGCCGCCGTCCCGTCGGGTGCCTCCACCGGTGCCTTCGAGGCCATCGAACTCCGTGACGGTGACCCCAACCGTTACCTCGGCAAGGGTGTCGAGAAGGCCGTCCTCGCCGTCATCGAGCAGATCGGCCCGGAGCTCGTCGGTTACGACGCCACCGAGCAGCGCCTGATCGACCAGGCGATGTTCGACCTGGACGCGACCGACAACAAGGGCTCGCTCGGCGCCAACGCGATCCTCGGCGTCTCGCTCGCCGTGGCCCACGCCGCCTCCGAGGCCTCCGACCTGCCGCTGTTCCGCTACCTCGGTGGTCCGAACGCGCACCTGCTGCCCGTCCCGATGATGAACATCCTGAACGGTGGGTCGCACGCCGACTCCAACGTCGACATCCAGGAGTTCATGATCGCCCCGATCGGCGCGGAGTCCTTCTCCGAGGCCCTTCGCTGGGGCGCCGAGGTCTACCACACGCTGAAGAAGGTCCTGAAGAGCAAGGGCCTGGCCACCGGCCTCGGCGACGAGGGCGGCTTCGCTCCGAACCTGGGCTCGAACCGTGAGGCCCTCGACCTGATCCTCGAGGCCATCAAGGAAGCCGGCTACGTTCCCGGCCAGCAGATCGCCCTCGCGCTCGACGTCGCCGCCTCCGAGTTCTACAAGGACGGCAAGTACCAGTTCGAGGGCAAGGAGCGCTCCGCCGCCGAGATGACGGAGTACTACGAGGAGCTCGTCTCCGCGTACCCGCTCGTCTCCATCGAGGACCCGCTGTACGAGGACGACTGGGCCGGCTGGAACACCATCACCGAGCGCATCGGTGACAAGGTCCAGCTCGTCGGCGACGACCTCTTCGTCACCAACCCGGAGCGCCTCGCCCGCGGCATCGAGGAGAACTCGGCGAACGCCCTGCTCGTGAAGGTGAACCAGATCGGTTCGCTGACCGAGACCCTGGACGCCGTCGAGCTCGCGCAGCGCAACGGTTTCAAGTGCATGATGTCCCACCGCTCCGGCGAGACCGAGGACGTCACCATCGCCGACCTGGCCGTCGCCACCAACTGCGGCCAGATCAAGACCGGCGCCCCGGCCCGCTCCGAGCGCGTCGCCAAGTACAACCAGCTCCTGCGCATCGAGGAGATCCTGGACGACGCGGCGGTCTACGCCGGCCGTTCGGCCTTCCCGCGCTTCAAGGGCTGAGCCTCACTGAGGTAGCAGTTACGTACGTCCCCGCACTCGGTCCCGTACCGTGTGCGGGGACGTACGTACGTGAGCGGGGAGGCGGGAGCAGGCGATGCCCGGAAAGGTCCGAGACAGGGACTCCAGAGATCGCTTCTCGACGGCCACCCGCCTGCGCGTCCTGGGTGAGCAGACCGCCGAGCGCGTCTACCGCTCGCAGAGCAAGCGGCAGGCCCGCCGCTCCCGGCTCACCGGCCGCGCGGCCCTGCTCGCCCTCGTCCTGTGCACCCTCGTGGTCGCGCTCGCGTACCCGATAAGGCAGTACGTGTCGCAGCGCGGCGAGATCGAGGACCTGCGGCGCCAGCAGCAGGAGGCCAAGGAGCGGGTCGACAAGCTGCGCGACCAGAAGGCCCGCTGGCAGGACGACGCGTTCGCCGAGCAGCGCATCCGCGAGCGCCTGCACATGGTGATGCCGGGCGAGACCGGCTACGTGGTGCCGAACGAGCGCACCGCCGCCGCCGAGCGCGCCCAGCAGGGCGCGGAGGACCGCCCCTGGTACTCCAACGTCTGGGACGGCGTCGACAAGGCCGACCAGGCGGACAATTGACGTTCACCGCCGACAACTGACGATCACTGAAGGAACACCCGAGCGATGGAAACGCCCCCGCCGCAGACCGAGCCCACCGCGCCCACGGACGCCGACATCCAGGCGTTCAAGGAGCAGCTGGGGCGCCCGCCGCGCGGACTGCGCGCCATCGCGCACCGCTGTCCCTGTGGCAACCCGGATGTGGTCGAGACGGCCCCGCGTCTGGAGGACGGGACGCCGTTCCCGACGACGTACTACCTCACGTGTCCGCGGGCGGCGTCGGCGATCGGGACGCTTGAGGCCAACGGGGTGATGAAGGAGATGACGGAGCGGCTCAAGACGGATCCCGAGCTGGCTCGTCAGTACCGTGCCGCGCACGCGGACTACATCGCCCGTCGTGACGCCATCGAGGTCCTGGAGAACTTCCCGAGCGCCGGCGGCATGCCGGACCGTGTGAAGTGCCTGCACGTTCTGGTCGGCCACTCGCTGGCGGCGGGGCCCGGTGTGAACCCGCTGGGCGACGAGGCGATCGCGATGCTCCCGGAGTGGTGGCGCAAGGGCGCCTGCGTCACGTCCGAGTCCACCGACTGACCTTCTCCTTCCCCACCCCACCCCTTCCCGAAAGTCCTGCCGGACGGGCCGCCTCAATCGCCGGAGGGGCTGAAAATTCAGCCCCTCCGGCGATTGAGGAGCGGGGTCCGGGGCGGAGCCCCGGGGACGGGACGGGAAGGGGCGGCGGGGGCGACTTCCCGCTGACCGTCACCATCACCACGACCACAGGAGACCACCGCCATGACCAGGGTCGCCGCCATCGACTGCGGCACGAACTCGATCCGACTCCTCGTCGCGGACGCGAACCCGGAAACCGGCGAACTCGTCGACCTGGACCGTCGGATGACAATCGTCCGGCTCGGCCAGGGCGTCGACAAGACGGGCCGCCTCGCCCCCGAGGCCCTGGAGCGCACCTTCGCCGCGTGCCGCGAATACGCCGAGGTCATCAAGGAACACGGCGCCGAAAAGCTCCGCTTCGTGGCCACCTCCGCCTCCCGCGACGCCGAGAACCGCGCGGACTTCGTGAGCGGCGTCCTCGACATCCTGGGCGTCGAGCCCGAGGTCATCACCGGTGACCAGGAGGCGACGTTCTCCTTCACGGGTGCGACGAAGGAACTCACGGGCCGGGCCGACCTGGACAAGCCCTACCTGGTCGTCGACATCGGCGGCGGCTCCACCGAGTTCGTTGTCGGCGACGCCACCGTGCGCGCCGCCCGCTCCGTGGACATCGGCTGCGTACGGATGACGGAGCGCCACCTCGTGGCCGAGGACGGCGCGGTCACCGACCCGCCGACCCCGGCACAGATCGAGGCGATCCGCCAGGACATCGGCGAGGCCCTCGACCTGGTCAACCAGACGGTGCCGCTGACCTCGGCCCGCACGCTGGTGGGCCTCGCCGGCTCCGTCACCACGGTGGCCGCGCTCGCCCTCGGCCTGAGCGAGTACGACTCCACGGCGATCCACCACTCCCGGATCTCCTTCGACAAGGTCGCCGAGCTCACCGACTGGCTGCTGACGTCCACGCACGACCAGCGCGCGCTGAAGCCGGTCATCCACCCCGGCCGGGTCGACGTCATCGCTTCGGGCGCGCTCGTACTGCGCCTGATCATGGAGTGGATCGGGGCACGCGAGGTGGTCGTCAGCGAACACGACATCCTCGACGGGATCGCCTGGTCCATCGCCTGAAACGGGCTCCGGAATCAGCTCCCAGGCCACCCCCGGAACACCCCAAAACCGTCTCTCCTGAGCGCCCCACGCAGCGTCTGAGCGCCCCGTGGGGCGCTTCCGACACCCCGCCGCGACACGCTGTCGGGAAAGTTCGTGAAGTTCTTCACAAGGAAATCGGCCCACTTGGTCGCTGTTACGCGCTCTCGGGCCCGTTCGGGGGCTCGCGAGGGGCCCGGCGCGGGGCGCGCGTGAGGTTGCCGCAGTGTTGCGGGCCGATTGCGGACCGGAGTGGTCCAGTACCGCCAAATGCTCACTATGGCTGCTCAAGAGGGGTGAGCAACGTCTGGGACGGTGCCGTGGTTCCCCCTGGATGTCATGACATGGGTCACGTGGGCGGCGCAGTGTAGCAGAGCCCCCCTACAAGCTTGTGAAGGGGCGCACGAGCGACCCCCGCCAGTCGGGTGGATACTCGATGGCATGAGCACCACGGAGCGTCCCAGGATCCTCATTGTCGGGGGTGGGTACGTAGGCCTGTACGCGGCGCGGCGCATTCTCAAGAAGATGCGCTACGGCGAAGCGACCGTCACGGTCGTGGACCCGCGCTCGTACATGACGTACCAGCCCTTCCTCCCCGAGACCGCCGCCGGCAGCATCTCGCCGCGCAACGTCGTCGTCCCCATGCGACGCGCTGTGCCGGGCGCAGAGATTCTCACCGGCCGCGTCACCTCCATCGACCAGGACCGCAAGGTCGCCTCCGTCGCGCCGATCGTCGGCGAGGCGTACGAGGTTCCCTTCGACTACCTGGTGATCGCGCTCGGCGCGGTCTCCCGCACCTTCCCGACGCCGGGCCTCGCCGAGGCCGGTATCGGTATGAAGGGTGTCGAGGAGGCCGTCGGCCTGCGCAACCACGTACTTGAGCAGCTCGACAAGGCCGAGTCGACGACGGACGAGGAGATCCGCCGCAAGGCGCTCACCTTCGTCTTCGTCGGCGGTGGCTTCGCGGGCGCCGAGACCATCGGTGAGGTCGAGGACCTGGCGCGCGACGCGGCCAAGTTCTACAAGAACGTGAAGCGCGAGGACATGCGCTTCGTGCTCGTCGACGCCGCCGACAAGGTGCTGCCCGAGGTGGGCCCGGAGCTCGGCGTCTACGGCCGCAAGCACCTGGAGTCCCGCGGGATCGAGGTCTACCTCTCCACGACGATGCCGTCCTGCGTCGACGGTCACGTGGTCCTGAGCAACGGCCTCGAGGTCGACTCCAACACGATCGTGTGGACCGCGGGCGTCAAGCCCAACCCGGCCCTCTCCCGCTTCGGTCTGCCGCTCGGCCCGCGTGGTCACGTGGACACGCAGGCCACCCTTCAGGTCGCCGGCAGCGACTACATCTGGGCCGCGGGCGACAACGCCCAGGTTCCGGACCTGGTCGGCCGCGCCAACGGCAACCCGAACGCCTGGTGCCCGCCGAACGCCCAGCACGCGATGCGCCAGGCCAAGGTCCTCGGCGACAACGTGGTCTCGGGCATGCGGGGCTTCCCGCAGGGCGAGTACAAGCACGCCAACAAGGGTGCGGTGGCCGGTCTCGGCCTCCACAAGGGCGTCGCGATGATCGTCATGGGCAAGATGAAGATCAAGCTCAAGGGTCGTCTCGCCTGGTACATGCACCGTGGCTACCACGGGCTCGCCATGCCGACGTACAACCGCAAGATCCGTGTGATCGCCGAGTGGACGATCAACATGTTCCAGAAGCGCGACATCACCGCGCTCGGCGCCCTGGAGACTCCGCGCGAGGAGTTCTACGAGGCCGCCAAGCCGGCTCCGAAGCCCGCGGCCGAAGCGCCGAAGGCCGAGGAGAAGAAGGACGAGAAGGTCGAGGAGAAGGCCAAGGCCTCCTGACCTGCAGTTAGCTCAGCCCGAAGGGGTCGCTCGCCATCCGTGGTGCGGGCGGCCCCTTCGGCATTTCCACACCGATGTACGTGGTGGCTACAAGTATTTTGCCGTTCCGTGACTCGATATCGGGACTGCGCAGGCGGCCTGTCGGTGTTTACGTGGTGTTGAACCGTTCCGGGATTTCCGAGAATTCGTCTCGTCACGGAGGTGTCCGCCATGCAGAACGCCGCACAGCGGCTGAAGAATGTCGCCGAGCAGTTGTTCGGCGTCGAGCTCCCGGTGCGCCTGCGCGCCTGGGACGGCACGGAGGCAGGTCCTCCGGACGCCCCCGTGCTCATCGTCCGCAGCCGTCGCGCGCTGCGCCGCCTGCTCTGGAAGCCGGGAGAGCTGGGCCTCGCCCGTGCCTGGGTCGCCGGTGAACTGGACGTGGAGGGCGACCTCTACGCGGCCCTCGACCGGATGGCGGGCCTCATCTGGGAGCGGGATCCCGACGACGACGGCGAGGGGTCCAGAAGCCTCGCGCAGGCCCTCAAGGACCCCAAGGTGCGCTCCGCGGCCAAGGAGCTGGTGAAGCTCGCCGGCGCCCCGCTGCCGCCCGCGCCGCCGCCCGAGGAAATGCGCAGGGGTGGCCGTCTCCACCTGCACACCAAGGGCACCGACAAGCGGGCCATCAGCCACCACTACGACGTGGGCAACGACTTCTACGAGCTGGTCCTCGGCCCGTCGATGGTCTACTCGTGCGCCTACTGGGAGTCGCCCGAGGCCGGTCTCGAGTCGGCCCAGCGCGACAAGCTGGAGCTGATCTCCCGCAAGCTGGACCTGAAGCCCGGCATGCGGCTGCTCGACGTGGGCTGCGGCTGGGGCTCCATGGCGATCCACGCCGCGCGTGAGCACGGCGTGAGCGTCGTCGGTGTGACGCTCTCCCAGGAGCAGGCCGCGTACGCCAGGAAGCGGGTCGCCGACGAGGGGCTGACCGACCGCGTCGAGATCCGCGTCCAGGACTACCGCGACGTGCGTGACGGCCCGTACGACGCGATCTCGTCCATCGGCATGGCCGAGCACGTGGGCGCCGAGCGGTACCTGGAGTACGCATCCGATCTGTACGCCCTCCTCAAGCCCGGCGGGCGGCTGCTCAACCACCAGATCGCGCGGCGGCCGCAGCGGGACGAGTCGACGTACGAGGTCGACGAGTTCATCGACGCGTACGTCTTCCCGGACGGGGAGCTCGCGCCGGTCGGCTCCACCGCGGGGCAGCTGGAGCGGGCCGGATTCGAGGTGCGGGACGTCGAGGCGATCCGCGAGCACTACGCGCTCACGCTGCGCCAGTGGGTCAGGAACCTGGAGGCGCGCTGGTCCGAGGCCCTGAAGCTGGTCAGCCCCGGCCGGGCCCGGGTCTGGCGGCTCTACATGGCCGCGTCCGCGCTCAGCTTCGAGCGCAACCGCATCGGGGTCAACCAGGTCCTCGCGGTGAAGACGCCGGAGAGCGGGGCGTCGGGGATGCCGCTGCGGGCACGCACCTGGAACATCGTCAGCTAGCCCGTCCCGTAAGCGAATCGGGGCGCACCCGCGACTGCGGATGCGCCCCATTTTCGTAACTCCGGTTCGTAACTCCGTTACGGCTACTCGGACTTGATCGCGTCGAGCATGTTCAGACGGGCCGCGCGGCGGGCCGGCCACAGGGCCGCCAGGATGCCGACGACCGCGGCGAGCGCGAGGAAGATCCCCATCCGGCCCCAGGGCAGGATCAGTTCGTACGTCGACATGGAGTTGCCGATGAGCTGACCCGCCGCCCAGCCGAAGAACACGCCGAGACCGATGCCGAGCACGCCGCCGAACAGGGAGATCACCAGGGACTCCAGGCGGACCATCCGCTTGATGCCCTTGCGGTCGATGCCGATGGCGCGGAGCATGCCGATCTCCTGCTGGCGCTCGAAGACCGACATCGCCAGGGTGTTGATGACGCCGAGCACGGCGACGATGACCGCCATGGCGAGCAGGCCGTAGAGCATGTTCAGCATCAGCGTGAAGACCTGGGCGATCTCGTTGGAGACGTCCTGCTTGTCCTGGATCTTGATCGCCGGGTTCTCGCCGAGCGCCTTCGTGAGCTTGTCCTGCGTGGCGTCGGAGGCGCCGCCGGACGTCTTCACCATGACCTGCATGTCACCGGTGTCCGCGGCGAGGTGCGGGGCGAGCGTCGGGCTGTCGATCATGATGCCGCGCATCATCTCGTTGGCCTCGTAGACGCCCGCGACGGTCAGCTTCTGCCGCTTGCCGTCCTCGTAGTGCGTGGTGAAGGTCGAGCCGGTGGTCCAGTCGTGGTCCTTCGCGGTCTTGTCGTCGACGACGACCTGGCTGCCGCCGACCGTGAACGTGCCGCTGTCCAGCGGGAGTTCGGCGAGCTTCGTGATCGTCTTGCCGTTGACGCCGGTCAGGTACTCGGTGCCGCCGTCGATGCGCGCGGGCGAGTTGGTCAGGCCGCTGACGGCCGTGACACCGGGCGTCTTGTCGAGGGTCTGTACGACGTCGGGGGAGAGCTGGTTCCCGTTCGCCATGGAGACGGTGTAGTCCGCCTTCAGGGAGTCCGCCGCCATCTTGTTGATCGCCGACTGCACGCTGCCCGCGATCACCGTGAGGCCGGTGATCAGGGTCAGGCCGATCATCAGCGCCGACGCGGTGGCGGCGGTGCGGCGCGGGTTGCGCACCGAGTTGAGGCGGGCCAGCTTGCCGGAGATGCCGAAGGCGCGCAGGACCGGGGCCGCGAGCGCGATCAGCGGGCGGGAGAGCAGCGGCGTGAGGATGAAGACGCCGATGACCAGGAGCGCGGCGCCGAGCCCCATCGGGGCCTGGCCGCTGTCGCCGCTGAGGGTCGTCGCGTAAAGGACGGCGGCGACACCGGCGGCGGAGACCAGGGCGCCCAGCGTGTTGCGCAGCACCAGGCCCTTGGCGGTGGGCGCGGCGTGCACCGAGTTCATCGCGGCGACCGGCGGGATCTTCGCGGCGCGGCGGCCCGGGAGCCAGGCGGCCAGCATCGTGATCAGGATGCCGACGACCAGGGCGGCGACGACAGTGTCGGGGGAGACGACGAGCGGCCCGTCCGGGATGATCGCGCCCGTCGTGCCCATGAGCTCCCGCATGCCCGCGGCGATGCCGATGCCGACGCCGAGACCGGTCACGGCGGCGACCGCGCCCACGACGAAGGCCTCCAGGAGCACGGAGCGGGTGACCTGACGGCGGGAGGCGCCGACGGCCCGCATCAGCGCGAGTTCCTTGGTGCGCTGGGCGACCAGCATCGTGAAGGTGTTGGCGATGATGAAGATGCCGACGAAGAGCGAGATGCCCGCGAAGACGAGCAGCATCGTCTTCATGGAGCTCATCTGGTGGGAGATGGACTCCGCCTGGTCGTCGGCGAGCTGCTGCGCGGTGGTGGTCTCGGTCTGGCCGCTGGGCAGCGCCTTGTCCAGCGCCGACTTCAGCTGACCCTGGCTCGTCCCGGCCGCGGCCGTCACATCGATCTCGTCGTACGCGCCCGGCTTGTGGAAGAGCTGCTGCGCGGTCGGGGTGTCGAAGAGGGCGAGCGAGCCGCCCGCGGCGACGTTGCCGTCGTCGGTGGTGAAGATGCCGGTGAGCGTCGGTGTCAGGACCGGTCCGTCGACGGACATCCGCACCTGGTCGCCGACCTTGTAGCCGGCGCGCTCGGCGGTCTTCGCGTCGAGGGCGACCTGGCCGGAGCCGTGCGGGGCGGTGCCCTTCTTCAGGGGGTACCGGGCGTCGTCCTTGCCCCAGTAGTTGCCGCCCTTGGTGGAGAACCCGTCACCGACGAGCTTGCCGCTCTGGTCGGCGACGGCGGCGTAACCGCTGAGGACGCCGTACGCGGAGCCGGCGCCCTGGGTGTCCCGCGCCGCCTTGAGGGTGGAGTCGGTGAGCTTGGCCTCCTTGCCGACGGTGTTGCCCTTGTCCTCGCCGTACTGGGCCGTGACGGCCACGTCGACGTGGCTGAAGCCCTTGGCCGAGGACTTCTCCATGGCGCCGGAGATGGTGTTGGTGAAGACGAGGGTGCCGCTGACGAAGGCGACGCCGAGCATGACGGCGAGCACGGTCATCAACAGCCGGGCCTTGTGCGCGAGCACGTTGCGCAGGGCGGTTCGGAACATGGGTCTACTCAGTCCTGGGTCGGTGGCTTCAGCGGGCCGCTCGGGTCGTACGGCCGGTCAGGTCGTCCGGCCCTTGGCGTCGAAGCGCTTCATGCGGTCCAGAACCGAGTCCGCCGTCGGGTCCCGGAGCTCGTCGACGATGCGGCCGTCGGCCAGGAAGATCACCCGGTCCGCGTACGCGGCCGCGACGGGGTCGTGCGTGACCATGACCACGGTCTGCCCCAGCTCCCGCACGGAGTTGCGCAGGAAGCCGAGCACCTCCGCCCCGGACCGCGAGTCCAGGTTTCCGGTGGGCTCGTCGCCGAAGATGATGTCCGGCTTGGAGGCGAGCGCGCGGGCCACCGCCACGCGCTGCTGCTGACCGCCGGAGAGCTGCGCGGGCCGGTGCCCGAGGCGCCCGGAGAGCCCCACCATGTGGATCACGTTCTCCAGCCACTGCTTGTCGGCCTTGCGGCCCGCGATGTCCATGGGAAGCGTGATGTTCTCCAGGGCGGTCAGCGTCGGCAGCAGGTTGAACGCCTGGAAGATGAACCCGATCTTGTCGCGCCGCAGCTTGGTCAGCTGCTTGTCCTTCAGCGAGCCGAGCTCCGTCTCTCCGATCCGGACGGACCCGGAGGAGAACGTGTCGAGGCCCGCGACGCAGTGCATCAGCGTCGACTTGCCGGAACCGGACGGGCCCATGATCGCGGTGAACTCGGCCTGCCGGAACTCGACGGAGACCTGGTCGAGCGCGACCACCTTGGTCTCGCCCTGTCCGTAGATCTTCGACAGATCCGTGGCGCGGGCGGCGGCCGTGGTGGTGGGGCGGCCCGCGAGCGGGGTGGTGGTCACGGGAGGGTGCTCCTGTCGGTCTGTGTGCTGCTTACGGGGACGCTTTCCATCCTCCCGGCGGATCGGGCGGGGGAGGTCAGTCGCAGCTCTCGTTCCGGAGGGCGACTTCGGAGGGATCAGGGGAGCCCGAGTCATACCTGGGGATGACCCCGGCCCCTGAGACGCGTCGGGCCCGGGCGGGCCGGACCGGGACGGTGAAATTCCGTCAATCCCCGGGGACCCGTCCCCGAAGGCCGCAGGGCTCCCGGCAGGTGCTGACGGGCCCCTGCGTGTGCTGATGCACCCTCAGGCGCCAATAAAATAAGACAACGTGGGGCTGTGCTTCCGCTGATCGGGGGACGCCGCCGGATAGGCTCGGAACGTCGACGCGGAGCCCCACAGCCTGCCCGGATGGTGGAATGCAGACACGGCGAGCTTAAACCTCGCTGCCCTTAGCGGGCGTACCGGTTCAAGTCCGGTTCCGGGCACCTCCGAACTTCCTCGCCGCTGCCTCTCGCGGCTCCTCAACCCCCGTCAGTTTTGAGGGTATTGGCGTCGGCGCGCGGCCGTCCGCCGCCGCCCGGTGGGACGCTGCTGCCGAGGCTTCACGGGGGCACGGGGGAGTGGCTCATGATGAATCGGCCTGTGATCCGGTACGGCGTCGTGGGCGCGGTCGCGGCGGCCGCCCTCGCGATGGGTGCTTGCGCGGGCGGCGGTGGCTCGGACGGGGTGCCGGGCGACGGCGGCGCAGGGACGACCGGTGCGCCCGCGACGCAGGCCTCGTCGCAGGGCGGGGGCGCGCCGGAGGGCGGCGGCTCGGGCGGCGGCGATCCGGGGGTCCCCTCGGTGAAGGGGCCGCCCAAGGACACGGGTGGGTCCCCGGGCCCCGGGAACGGACTCACTCCGACCCAGGAGCCTTCGACAACGGGGTCCCCATGCGTCAGCAACCCGAGCGCGGGTCCGGACACCGGCGCGAACCCGTCCGGCCACTGCCCACCGGGTCCTGGGACCACGACCCCTGACCCCGTCCCGGACACGTCCGCGACCCGGTCGGTGCCGGCCCCGCAGACCGACTCGGCCGCTTCCGGTGGCAACTGACGACGACGGGGCGCCGGTCCCCGCACCGCCGCGCCCCGCGCCCGCGCCCTCGCGCGGCATCCGCCTCGACCTCGTCAACTCTGCGGTGGGAGCGGGGTCGTTCGCGGCCGGGCTCATGCTCTATGCGGGCTACATCTACACCAGCGCCTACTACGGCTACTTCCGGCTGGACCCCTTCGCCATCGGCTTCAGCACCTTCGAACTGGTCATGCGCAGCCTGCGACTTGCGGCCCTGCCGGTCCTCGAAGTGCTCACCCTCGTCCTCCTCGCACCCGCGCTGCCGCGGCTGCTGACGGTCTTTCGAGTCCCGACCGAGCGCATCGAGCGGGTGCGCGGCGCGGGTGCCGCGGTGGCCCGTGCGCACCTCGTGCCGGTCGCCGTGGGGGCCGTGCTCCTGCTGTTGTGGCGGTGGATCCAGCCGTACGGGTGGGTGGCGCCGCTGCTCGTCGCGGGGGGCCTGCTGCTCGGGCTCGCGTCCGCGGCGGGGCACCGTCCCGTCCTGGAGCGGACGGTGTCGCTGCTCGTGGCGGGCCTCTTCCTGATCTGGGTCGTCGCCCTCGCGGCGGGGCAGTTGGGGCGGCACGACGCCGAGGACGCGGCGGCGCAGATCGTGCGCCGCCCCTCCGTCGTGGTCCTGAGCACCGACCGGCTGTCCATCGCGCCGCCCGGCCCCGGCGCCACGGACCTGGGCAAGGGGGCCCACTACCGGTACCGCTACGAGGGCCTGCGGCTGCTGGTCGAGCGCAACCAGCGGTACTACCTGCTGCCGTTGGGCTGGACCCGCGAGACCGGCCCCGTCTACGTCGTCGAGGACGACAGCGGGGTCCGTATCGAGATCAGGCCGGGCGTCCGAACCCATTGACACCCGCCCCGCGCGGGGCGAGGATCCGCTCAGAACTTGATGAACGAAAGTTCACCAGGCGAACACGACGCTACAAAGGCACCACAGGCGAACAACCGCAATGACGCGAGAGGGATCCCGTATGCGCACCACCGTCGGCATCATCGGAGCGGGCCCGGCCGGGCTGCTCCTGGCCAGGCTCCTGCACAACGCCGGCATCGAATCGGTCGTCCTGGAGAGCCGCGATCGCGCCTACGTGGAGCAGCGTCAGCGCGCCGGGATCCTGGAACAGGGCACCGTCGACGTGCTGCGCGAGGCCGGTGTCGGCGCGCGCATGGACCGCGAGGGCCTGCCGCACGACGGCATCGAGCTGCGCTTCGACCGGCGCCGCCACCGCGTCGACTTCCCTGCCCTGACCGGCGGCAAGCAGGTCATGGTGTACGCGCAGACCGAGGTCTGCAAGGACCTCATCGCAGCCCAACTGGCCGACGGAGGCCCCCTGTTGTTCGAGGCGGAGGCGCTGGCGGTGGAGGGCGCCGACAGCGACAGCCCCCGTGTCCGCTTCCGCCACGAGGGCCGCGAGCAGACCCTCGACTGCGACTACGTAGTGGGCTGCGACGGCTTCTGGGGTGTGGCCCGCAAGGCGGTCCCCGAGGAGCTCTCGCGGACGTACGAGCGCACCTACCCGTACGCCTGGCTCGGCATCCTCGCCGATGTGGCGCCCTCCCACGACGAGCTGATCTACAACCGCTCCGACCGCGGCTTCGCCCTCATGTCCATGCGCTCACCGCACGTCACGCGCGCGTACCTCCAGGTTCCGGCCGACACCGACGCCGAGTCCTGGTCCGACGACGAGATCTGGGCCGAACTCGACCGCCGCCTGGAGGTCGACGACCCGATCTGGCGCCTCGCCCGCGGCCCCATCACGTCGAAGTCCGTCACCCCCATGCGGTCGTACGTCCACGAGCCGATGCGGCACGGCCGCCTCTTCCTCGCCGGGGACGCGGCGCACATCGTCCCGCCGACCGGTGCCAAGGGCCTCAACCTCGCCGTCGGCGACGTCATCACCTTCGCCCGCGCCCTCACCACGTACCTGGAGAAGGGTGACGCGGAAGCGCTCGACACGTACTCCGAGACCTGCCTGCGCCGCGTCTGGCAGGCCGAGCGGTTCTCGTACGCGATGACGACCATGCTGCACCGCGCCCCCGACGCCACCGCCTTCGACGACAAGATCCAGCTGGCCCAGCTGGACCGGGTGACCGCGTCGAGGGCGGCCGAGACGGATCTTGCCGAGGCGTACACCGGTTTCCCCGTCTGACGAGGGCCGGAAGGCGGAACACAGAGGGTGCACGGGACGTTGCTCGTAACAGGATGGGAAAGATCCTCCCTGAGCACTAGGGTCGGATCTTTGCCAGACCATTACTCTTGATGGCAAGGCCATACAGGGTGGCCATGGAGGAGTGAAATGAGGAGCAGCAACCCGGTCTTCTCGCGACGGGGGTTCAGCCGCGACAACGGCTACGCGCAGTTCAACGCGCAGCAGCCGCAGGCCGGGGGCCCCGCTGTCGGCACGGCGCAGGGGAACCCCTACGCCCAGGCCCCCGCCGGCAACCCGTACGCGCAGAACCCCTACGCACAGCAGGACGTCCAGTACGGGGCTCCGCAGGCGCCCGCCACCACCGGCCGCATGACGATCGACGACGTCATCACGCGGACGGCCACGACGCTCGGCCTGCTGATCGTCACCGCGGCGCTCTCCTGGGCGCTGCTGCCGATCGACGAGGCCAACCTCGGAAAGTCGTACGGCATCGCGATCGGCGCGGGCCTCGTCGCGATGGTCCTGGGCTTCGTCCAGGCCTTCAAGCGCAAGGCGTCCCCGCCGCTGATCCTGGCGTACGCCGCCCTTGAGGGGGTCTTCCTCGGCGTGCTCTCGAGCATCGTCGACAACTACATCGCGGACGGCGCGGCCATGCAGGCCGTGCTCGGCACGATGGCCGTCTTCACGGCGGTCCTCGTCGCGTACAAGGCGGGCTGGATCCGCGTCAACCGTCGCTTCTACGGCTTCGTGATGGCGGCGGCCCTCGGCTTCGTGCTGCTGATGGGCGTCAACCTGCTGTTCGCCGTCTTCGGCGGCGGTGACGGCCTCGGCTTCCGCAGCGGTGGCCTCGGCATCCTGTTCGGCATCATCGGCATCCTGCTCGGTGCCTGCTTCCTGGCCCTCGACTTCAAGCAGGTCGAGGACGGCATCGCGTACGGCGCCCCGAAGGAAGAGGCGTGGCTGGCCGCGTTCGGCCTCACCATGACGCTGGTCTGGATCTACATGGAGTTCCTGCGGCTCATCGCGATCCTGCAGGGCAACGACTAGGCGTAACGCCTGACGGTCGAAAGTCAGGGGCCCGCACACCTTCGGTGTGCGGGCCCCTTGCTGTGAGGTGAGGTTGTGAAGGGGAGCGGGGCGCTACCGGAATCGCCGTGCGGCGCGCCTCAGGTCGTACTCGTGGATGATCGCTTTCGCGTGGCCGTACGCGAGATCGTGCTCGCCACGCAGCCAACTGACCTTCTCTTCGAAACGAAGGAAGCAGGGGCCTTCTTCAACGGTGCGCATCCAGTCGCGGAGTTCGCGACCGGTGCAGTGGGGGATGCGAGCCAGCAGATTGCGGTGGGTCTCCTCGGAGAAGACTTGGGACATCGGCGCCTCCGGAACGCTTCGATGTGGCCGGTCCTTCACGCCACCGTGCCTGAGCGCCGGGGCCTTGTAAACAGCTACAGTCGCCGCGTGCTTGATACGACGCCTTTGACCGCCGCAGTGGATCAGTTCGCCGACCGGCTCCGGGCCGCGCCGCAGAGCAGATTGCAGCGAGGTGCTGCCGCGGAGGCGCTGGCGCTGGCCAGGGAGCTTTCGGAGCGGGCCCAGAAGTTGGACGAGCCCGACGTGCCCGTGCGGGAGATGCCCGATGCGGGGATGTTCGCCGCGGCGGACCAAGTGACGGTCGCGGGGCGGGACTTGGCGGTTTCCCTCCGGGAAGCGGGGGAGGTCGCCGAGGCGGTGGAATTGGTCGAGGCGGCGATGAAGCGGGCCGGTATCTGACCCGTTACGGCCGCGGGGCTCCGCCCCGGACCCCGCGCCTCAATCGCCGGCGGGGCTGGATATGGGGGGCTGATCAGGCGGGGCTGAATTGGCTCAGGCCGAAGCTATGACGCGGTCGGCCAGGATGTAGACGTTGGAGCGGGCGCACTCGAAGGTCAAGGCGTACGCGCCGGAGACGCCGGAGCCGCCGAGGAGGACCGGGGTCTCGCCCTCGCGCAGGGCGGACGCCAACTGCTCCGCCGTCTCGCGGTGCCCGGGCGTCATGCAGAGCGTCGTACCGTCGGCGAACACGTACACGTCGAGCGTGCCGAGCGGGCCGGGCCGGACGTCGGCGAGGGCGGTACGCGTCTGCGCCAGCTCCTCGAGGCACTGCACCGTGCGCTCGTGGTCGCCCACGACCGGCGACTGGACCGGCACGAAGTCGGGGTGCGAGGGGTGCCGCCGACGCGCGGCGGCCAGCTCGGGCGACTCCTCGACGACCTCGTCGAGCGCCGCCGTGCCGGCGAACTCGTCCTCCGGCTCGAGCGAGGGCTCCCCGAAGGGCTCCAGGCCCACGAGGTCCGCCTGACGCGGCAGGAACATGTCGTCGCCGAGCGCGCCGCCGGCCAGGAACGGCGGCAGCTCCGAGCTGTCCCGCGCCTCCTGTGCGGCCCAGAACGCCCGGGCCTCCGCCAGCTCCCGCTCCCGCTCCTCGGCGAGGGCGTCGGCGACGGCGTTGCGTATCGCCTCGGCGTCCGGCGTGGTGCGGGCGGCGGGGACGCCGGGAAGCGCCTGGACGGCGCGATCCCTGCTCAGCTCGTCGCGCAGCTCCGAGACCTGTCGGCGCAGACCCCTGACGTGCTGCAGGGTGGCGACACCGACGGCCGTGGCAGCGGCCGTGGCGAGCACGAGGACACTTATGGCGGCAGGCATGGCGCTCACTGACGTACTCCCGGTTTCAAGTCGACCCCCGACTTCCTACATCAGCTTGAAGCCTGGACGAACCAGCTGTCAGTGCATTACGTCACGAAACGGACAGGTCTTTTGGCGGGTGTTTAGCACCGGTATGGGGTGGGAACGGGGTTGACCTGCGAAAATGAATCTCCCCCGAGATGCACGTCACATCCTGGGGGAGATTGGATCACGAACGGGTAGACCGCCCCGGTCGGGACCGGGTCAGCTCAGGCGCTCGATGACCATCGCCATGCCCTGTCCACCACCCACACACATGGTCTCCAGACCGAACTGCTTGTCGTGGAACTGGAGCGAGTTGATCAGAGTGCCGGTGATCCGGGCGCCGGTCATGCCGAAGGGGTGGCCGACGGCGATGGCGCCACCGTTCACGTTCAGCTTGTCCTCGTCGATGCCGAGCTCGCGGGCGGACGGGATGACCTGCGCGGCGAACGCCTCGTTGATCTCGGCCAGGTCGATGTCGTCGATGGTCAGGTTGGCCCGCTTCAGGGCCTGCTTGCTGGCCTCGACCGGGCCGAGGCCCATGATCTCGGGGGACAGGCCCGAGACGCCGGTGGAGACGACGCGGGCGAGCGGGGTCAGGCCCAGCTCGCGCGCCTTGGTGTCGGACATGATCACGAGGGCGGCGGCGCCGTCGTTCAGCGGGCAGCAGTTGGCGGCCGTGACCAGGCCGTCGGGGCGGAAGACGGGCTTGAGGCCCGAGACGCCTTCGAGGGTGACGCCGGCGCGCGGGCCGTCGTCCTTGCTCACGACGGTCCCGTCGGGGGTCGTCACCGGGGTGATCTCGCGCTCCCAGAAGCCGTTCTTGATGGCTTCCTCGGCGCGGTTCTGCGAGCGCACGCCGAAGGCGTCCATCTCGGCGCGGGTGATGCCCTTCACGCGGGCCAGGTTCTCGGCGGTCTGGCCCATCGCGATGTACGCGTCCGGGACCAGGCCGTCCTCGCGCGGGTCGTGCCAGGTGGTGTTCTCCTGCGTGGCGACCTCGGCGGTGCGGGCCTCGGCCTCGGCGAAGAACGGGTTGTGGGTGTCCGGGAGGGAGTCCGAGTTCCCCTTCGCGAAGCGGGACACCATCTCGACGCCGGCCGAGATGAAGACGTCGCCCTCGCCGGCCTTGATGGCGTGCAGCGCCATGCGGGTCGTCTGGAGCGAGCTGGAGCAGTACCGGGTGACGGTGCAGCCCGGGAGGTGGTCCATGCCCATCTGCACGGAGACGATGCGGCCGAGGTTGTTGCCCTGCTCGCCGCCGGGGAGGCCGCAGCCGAGCATCAGGTCGTCGATCTCGCGGGGGTCGAGCTCGGGGACCTTGGCGAGGGCGGCCTGGATGATCGTGGCGGTCAGGTCGTCCGGGCGGAGGTCCTTGAGCGACCCCTTGAAGGCGCGGCCGATGGGGGAACGGGCGGCTGAGACGATCACTGCTTCGGGCATCACGCGGCTCCAAGAGTTCGATACGGCTGACCGTGAGGGAAGTTACCCGTACGTACCGGCTGGGTCACCGGGTGAGGTGTGTGACCCGCACCGCATTTTACTAAGCGCTTGCTCAGGGCTCCGCGGGTCTCCAGGATTTTGTTCGCGGTCACCCGGCGCGCGCCCTCGGGGCTCCGCCCCGGACCCCGCGCCTCAAACGCCGGCGGGGCTGGGTAAATCAAGCCCCTGCGGCGATTGAGCAGCGGGGTATGGGGCAGAGCCCCAATCTTTCGCCCCGTCCGGCGCACGGGCTCGGGGCTCCGCCCCGGCTCCTCAAGCGCCGGAGGGGCTTGAGTGAGCCGGGACCGGGTCCTCGCCGGCTACCCGCCTCCTGCGGCGCCGCTTCAGCAATGCCCATGGTCCCCGGGGACCGGTCGGCATGGCCGCCGCGACCTCCGTACCGCCCTCCTGGGCGGCCTGCGCCGCCGCGCGGGCCACCGGGAGGAAGCCCTCGGAGCGGGAGGCGTCCGGACGCTCCTCCTCCGGCCACAGGCCCAGCGCGGCGCAGAGCGTGGGCAGCACCGCCATCGCCGCGGTCGCGTAGCCCTCCATGGAGGGGTGGTAGTTGTCCGGGCCGAACATTTCCCGCGGGTTCGCCGAGAACTCGGGTCCCAGCAGGTCGCCCAGCGACACCGTGCGGCCCCCCTGCTCCACCGTGCCGATCGTCTGCGCCGCCGCGAGCTGCCGCGAGGCACGGCGGGCCAGCCAGCGCAGCGGCTGCTGGACCGGTTCCACCGACCCGAGGTCGGGGCACGTGCCGACCACCACTTCGGCGCCGGCCGTCCGCAGACGGCGTACGGCCGCGGAGAGGTGGCGTACGGACTTCGTCGCCGGGATGCGGTGCGTGACGTCGTTCGCGCCGATCATGATCACGCAGACGTCGGGCTGCCAGTCGGGGTCGGCGAGCCCGAGCGGCACCTGACGGTCCAGGTCGTCGGAGCGCGCGCCCGGCAGCGCCACATTGCGCAGCTCCACCGTCCGCTCCGCCACCGCCGCGAGCCCGGACGCGAGCAGCGCGCCCGGCGTCTGCCCCGCCCGGTGCACGCCCTGCCCCGCGGCCGTCGAATCCCCCAGCATGAGGAAGCGCAACGGTTCGCCGTCGCGAGGGCCGTACATCCGCCGCCCGTACACACCGTCCGCGGCCGGCACGTGCACCGGCTCGGGACCGTGGTTGCCGACCTGACGGCGCGCGATCTGTACCTCGGCGAGCACCACGCCGACCGTGGCCGCGCCCAGCAGCCCGATCCCGCCGCCGCCGTACGCGGCGCCCGCTGCGATCCGCCGTGCCACCCTCGCCCTGCTCGACATGTTCCGCGGCCACCTGCCTCTGCGACTCTTTTACGGCTACAAGGACTCCTTGCCCCGTTATCCCTGTCGGCCAATCGCAACGCCGGATGAAGCGACATGGTCCATGGTGTGCGCCTTACCCTGGCGGCACCATTACGGAGGAGAACCCGGAGACCACGGTGCGCATCCACGAATCGATGATCGACCTCGTCGGCAACACCCCGCTGGTGAGGCTCAACAAGGTGACCGAAGGGCTGCGGGCGACCGTCCTGGCCAAGGTCGAGTACTTCAATCCCGGCGGCAGCGTGAAGGACCGCATCGCGCTGCGCATGATCGAGGCGGCCGAGCGGAGCGGGGAGCTGGAGCCAGGAGGCACCATCGTCGAGCCGACCAGCGGAAACACCGGCGTCGGCCTCGCCATGGTGGCCCAGCAGAAGGGCTACAAATGCATTTTCGTCTGCCCTGACAAGGTCTCCACGGACAAGATCAATGTGCTGCGCGCGTACGGCGCCGAAGTCGTGGTTTGCCCCACGGCGGTGGACCCCGAGCACCCCGATTCGTACTACAACGTCTCGGACCGGCTCGTACGCGAGACGCCCGGCGCCTGGAAGCCGGACCAGTACAGCAACCCGCACAACCCCGAGTCGCACTACCACTCCACCGGACCCGAGCTGTGGGAGCAGACGGACGGGCGGATCACCCATTTCGTCGCGGGCGTCGGCACCGGCGGCACCATTTCGGGGACCGGGCGCTACCTGAAGGACGCGAGCGAGGGGCGCGTCAGGGTCATCGGCGCGGACCCCGAGGGGTCCGTCTACTCCGGTGGCTCCGGGCGCCCGTATCTCGTCGAGGGCGTGGGCGAGGACTTCTGGCCCACGGCCTACGACCGTGAGGTCGCCGACGAGATCGTCGCGGTGTCCGACAAGGACTCGTTCCAGATGACGCGGCGGCTCGCCAAGGAGGAGGGGCTCCTCGTGGGCGGCTCCTGCGGGATGGCCGTGATGGCGGCGCTGCGGGTCGCGGAGGGGCTCGGTCCCGACGACATCGTGGTCGTGCTGCTGCCGGACAGCGGGCGCGGATACCTCTCGAAGATCTTCAACGACGACTGGATGGCGGACTACGGCTTCCTGGAGGACGCCGGGCCGAGCGCCCGCGTCGCCGACGTGCTGAAGGACAAGGAGGGCGGCGCGCTGCCCTCGCTCGTCCATATGCACCCGGAGGAGACGGTCGGTCAGGCGATCGAGGTGCTGCGCGAGTACGGGGTCTCGCAGATGCCGATCGTGAAGCCGGGCGCGGGGCACCCGGACGTGATGGCCGCCGAGGTCATCGGCTCGGTCGTGGAGCGGGAGCTGCTCGACGCGCTGTTCGCCCAGCGGGCCTCCCTGCACGACCCGTTGGAGAAGCACATGTCGGCTCCGCTGCCGCAGGTCGGCTCCGGGGAGCCGGTGGCGGACCTGATGACCGTGCTCGGTGCGGCCGACGCGGCGATCGTGCTGGTCGAGGGCAGGCCGACGGGTGTGGTGAGCCGTCAGGACCTGCTGTCGTTCCTGGCCAAGAACGGTGCGAAATAGGCCGGTTCGGGGTCGATCGGCAGTCCGTTCCGTAGGCCGCTTTCCCGGGTTCGCGAAAACGGTACGAGCGCGACACGTGCGCGCAGCACCGGCTTAACACGGCTCCGGCAGATTGGTGGATGTCGGAAGGGGCGGGAGCGGCTCCCCGCCCCACCCGGCACCGAGCGGCGTCAAAGGAACCTCCGGAGCGGCTCCCGGACCTCCATGGACGCCCTGGGCGTGCACCCGGCCTGACCGGGGCGCGTCCCTCGCGGGGACCGCCGTCGTCCCGCCCCCCGTCACACGGGGGTGCGGCGGTCCCCGCGCAACTCACTTCTCCCGTGCGGGTGTTGACCGTCTACGGGTATTGACCGTCACTCGACGAAGAGGCCGCGCTCCGCCGCCCGTACGTCGAACTCCTCGAGGCGCGCCTGTGCCTGCGGCAGCCCGTCGCACATCGCCTCAAGCAGCACCCGGCCCAGCAGCATCGGCGAGCACGCCGTGTCGAAGGCGAGGCCCGTTCCGACCGCCGCGGGCAGCAGCAGGTCGGAGTGGCGGGCGACGGGGGCGAAGGCGGAGTCGGCGACCGTGACGACGGTCAGGCCCGCCTCCTTCGCGTACGCGAGGGCGTCGACGACCTCGCGCGGGTGGCGGGGGAGCGCGAAGCAGAGCAGGGTCGTGGCGCCCGCGCGGACGGCCGCGTCGATGCGGTCGGCGAGCATGGTGCCGCCCTCGTCGAGGAGGCGTACGTCGGGGTGGACCTTCGCGGCGAAGTACGCGAATCCGAACGCCTGGGACGCGGCCGCGCGCAGCCCGAGGACGAGCAGCGTCGGCGAGGCGGCGAGGATCCGGCCCGCCCGCTCCACCGGCTCCGGGTCGGCGAGCAGTTCGGCGAGGTGCCGGAGGTTGGCGATCTCGGCTTCCACGGCCTGCTGGTACTCGTTGGCCTTGGTGGCGGTGGCCGGTCCTGAGGGTGCCGTCTCGCGCAGGTGCTTGCGCAGCGCCGGGTAGCCGTCGAAGCCGAGCGCCACCGCGAACCGGGTCACGGAGGGCTGGCTCACGCCCGCGAGGTCGGCCAGCTCCACGGACGACAGGAACGGCACCTCGGCCGCTCGCCGCACCATGCAGTGCGCGATGCGGCGCTGGGTGGGGGTGAGGCGGTGCCCCTCGAAGAGGCTCTGGAGGCGGGCGGAGGGGCCCTGTGCCCCCGCGTCGTCCGACCCGCTCCGTGTGCTGTCCGTGCGCTCGCTCATGTCTCCCGCCGGTCCATTCAAGGGTCCCGAATTGTGCATGATTCTATTCAAAATGCAGGCGTGGGGGCTAGGGGCCCTGGGGCTAGGGAGTCACGAACCGGCCCAGCAGTCGTGCCGCGCGCTCCACGTCCTCCGTCAGCGGCCGGTCCGCGATCTCCGCCGGCAGTTCCTGCGACGCCAGCTCGAACGCCCGCCCCACCGGGAGCTCCGCGTCCGGATGCAGGTCGCGCAGCCTCAACGCCCGTACCGCCGCGACCAGTTCACAGCCCACGACCTGGCGGAACGCCGCGCACGCGCGCAGGGTCTGGCGGGCCGCCAGGGAGGCGAAGCTCGCCTGCTCCTCGACGCCGCGGGAGAGCACGGCGTGGCCGAGCGAGGCGGGGGCCGAGAAGGCGCGCAGGTCGGCGAGGGCGCCACCGGCGGCGTACTCCAGGATCATCACGCCGGACGACGCCGGTTCGCCGTCCGCGAGGAACGGGCGAAGGCGGGTGAAGTTCGGTTCGTTGAGGGTGGAGAGGCGGGACGTGGAGAGGCGGGCCACCTGGCTGATCGCGAGGCGGAAGTGGTCGAGGGCCAGGGCGAGTTGGGCCATGTAGAAGCCGCCGTGGTGGTAGGCCGCCATCTCCGTGTACGAGATCAGGGGGTTCTCCGCCGCCGCGTTGATCTCCACCGTGAGGACGTCCTCCAGGGCGTCCGCCGCGTCCTGCGCCGGGCCGTGGATCTGCGGCACGCAGCGGAAGCCGTACGGGTCCTGGATCCGGCCGAGCGGGGGCGTCGGGTGGTCGTCGGCGCCGAGGATCTCGCGCATCCGGGCCGCCACGTCGAAGCTGCCCCTGTGGCGGCGCGACTCGTGCACGGGCAGGGCGTACGCCTCGTAGGAGCCGTCGACCGCGAGCAGACTCAGGGCCGCCACCAGGTTCGTCGCCGCCAGCAGATCGCGCATCTCGTGCAGGGCGAGGGCCGCCTGGCCGAGGGTGAGCGCGTTCGAGGAGATCAGGGCCAGGGCGTCGTTGTTGTCGAGGGGCTGCGGCTTGGGCGGGGTGCCCTTGCCGCGCCACGGGTGCTCGCCGGCGAGGGCCAGGCCCATCTGGGCCAGGGGCGCGATGTCGCCGGTGCCGACCGAGCCGTGCTCGTTGACCGCCGGGTACGCGCCCGCCTCCAGGGCCTCGCAGAGTGCCGTGACGACCGTGGGGCGCAGGCCCGCGCCGCCGGCCAGGAGCTGGTTCGCGCGGACCGCGAGCATCGCGCGCACCTCGCGCTCCGGCAGCTCGTCGCCGATCGCGCCCGCGTGGCTGCGCAGCAGGCGCAGGCCGTGGTCGGCGGCGGCCTCGGTGGGTACGTCCTCGCTGCGGTTGGCGCCGACGCCGGTGGAGCGGCCGTAGACCCTGCCCCAGGCGGCGATCTCCCGCGCCGCGTTCCAGGACCGGTCCACGCGGTTCATGGCGTCCGTGCCGGGGACCGGACGGGCGCTCGCATGGGCGAGGCGGACCACGTCGGCGACCGGGAGGCCGTGGCCGTCGAGCACGACGACCGGCTGTGACACCATGCGCTGTTCCCCCTTGATCAGTGTTCAAATGCCCCGAAACGGGCGTCCGCGTCTCATAGTTCGGTCCCCGGTGCGGGGATTTACCTGCGATTTACGCGGGGGCATTGACAAGTTATTCACGTACCGAGAACTCTGCATGACGATATGCAGGACGGGCAAGAGGACTCCAGAGGCGCTCCATGATCCAGTTCGACGCGGTCCACAAGCGATTCCCGAACGGCACGACAGCGGTGCATGATCTCTCGCTCGACATGCCGGAAGGGGGTGTGACCGTCTTCGTCGGCTCGTCGGGCTGCGGCAAGACGACCAGCCTCCGGATGATCAATCGTATGGTCGAGCCCTCGTCCGGCACCATTCGGGTCGGCGGGCGCGATGTCCTGGAGCAGGACGCGGCCGAGCTGCGGCGATCCATCGGGTACGTGATCCAGCAGGCGGGGCTGTTCCCGCACCGGACCGTGCTCGACAACGTCGCGACGGTGCCGCTGCTGCTCGGGTGGGGGCGGAAGAAGGCGCGGGCCGCGGCCGGTGAGCTGCTTGAGCGGGTCGGGCTCTCGGCCGAGATGGGCAAGCGGTATCCGCATCAGCTGTCCGGTGGTCAGCAGCAGCGGGTGGGTGTCGCGAGGGCGCTGGCCGCGGATCCGCCGGTGCTGCTCATGGACGAGCCGTTCGGGGCCGTCGACCCCGTCGTGCGTACCCAGCTTCAGGATGAACTGCTGCGGCTTCAGACCGAGTTGAGCAAGACCATCGTCTTCGTCACGCACGACATCGACGAGGCGGTGCGGCTCGGGGACCGAATAGCCGTGTTCCGGGAGGGCGGGCACCTCGTGCAGTGTGCTCCGCCGGAGGAGCTGTTGGCGCGGCCGGCGGACGAGTTCGTGGCGGACTTCCTCGGGGCCGAGCGCGGGTTGAAGTTGTTGTCCCTGACCACGCTCGCGGGCGTCGGGCAGGGCGAGTACCCCGCGGACACCGGCTGGGAACTGATCCTGGACGAGGCGCGTAAGCCGTTGCTCTGGCGTGACGAGGGGACGGGCGTGGAGCTGCCCATACGCCCCCTGCGGGACACGGACTCCCTCCTGTCGGCGCTGAACGAGTCGATCGCGGCGCCGGGCGGGTTCGTGGCCCGGGTGGACGCGGAGGGCGTGCTGGTCGGTGTCTCGTCCCGCGACGAGATCCACGACCGCGCCGGCCTCGCCCACGCCACCGCCGGGCCCGGCACGGGACAGAGCGCGGGAGCCGGCAAGGCCGAGGCCGCCGAGGACACGGACGTGACGTCATGACCATCGACTGGTCCTGGATCGGGGCGCACCAGTCCGATCTCGCCACCCTCACCCTCTCCCACCTCCAAGCCGCCCTCAGCGCCGTGCTGTTCGGGCTCGTGATCTCGTTGCCGCTGGCTGTCGTCGCGCATCGGGTGCGGCCGCTGCGTGGGTTTCTGCTCGGGATGTCGAATGTGCTGTTCACCATTCCGTCCATCGCCGTCTTCGTGCTGCTGCTGCCCGTCTCCGGGCTCACCCGCACCACCACCGTCATCGGCCTGACGATCTACACGCTCGTCGTCCTCCTGCGGAACACCGTCGAGGGGCTCGACTCCGTGCCCGCGAAGACGAAGGAGGCCGCCAAGGCGATGGGGACGCGGCCGATGCGGACGCTGCTCACCGTCGAGCTGCCGCTCGCGCTGCCCGTGATCATGGCGGGTGTGCGGATCGCCACCGTGATGGCCATCTCGCTCGTGTCCGTGGCGACGTACATCGGGGACGGCGGGCTCGGCCAGCTGTTCACCGACGGGTTCCAGCGGAACTTCCCGACCCCGGTGATCGTCGGCGTCGTCCTGACCCTGCTGCTCGCGCTCGTCGCGGACGCGCTGCTCGTCGGCGTGCAGCGGCTGCTCACTCCGTGGGCCCGTACCCGTACTCGGACCCGGAAGGCCTGAACCCGCCATGTTCGAACTCTTCAAGAACCTCGGGGCCTGGCTGGTCGGCGGGGAGCAGTGGGCGGGGAGCGACGGCATCGCGACGCGCGTCGCCGAACACCTCCAGTACTCACTGCTCGCCACGCTCGTCGCCGCCGCGATCGCCCTGCCGGTCGGGCTGCTCATCGGGCACACCGGTCGTGGCGCCTTCGTCGCCATCAACCTGTCGTCCTTCGGGCGGGCCCTGCCGACCGTGGGCCTGGTCGTGCTCGTCTTCCTCGCGAGCGGTCTCTCGATGTGGCCCGTCTACATCGCGCTCGTCGCGCTCGCGGTGCCGTCCATCGTCACCAATACGTACGCCGGGATGACCGCCGTCGACCCCGAGGTGCGGGATGCCGCGCGCGGGCAGGGCATGAAGGCCCACCAGGTGCTGTTCCAGGTCGAGTTGCCGCTCGCGCTGCCGCTCATCATGACGGGCCTGAGGCTCGCGCTCATCCAGGTCGTCGCCACCGCCACCATCGCCGCGTACGTGTCCTTCGGCGGGCTCGGCCGCTACGTCTTCGACGGGCTCGCCCAGCGCGACCTGGTGCAGGTGCTCGGCGGGGCCGTGCTCGTCGCGGTCGTCGCCATCGTGCTCGACCTGGCGCTGTCCGGGCTCCAGAGGCTCCTCTTCCGCAACCGCCCCACCACTCTCAAGTCCGCCTAGGAGCAAGCAAGATGCGCAATCTCAACCGACGTGCCCTCCTGGGCGGCCTGGCAGCCGCGGCCTCCGTCCCGGCCCTGTCCGCCTGCTCCAGCGGCATCACCTCGCTCGACCAGCAAGGGGGTTCGCTCTCCGGCGGCGGCTCCAGCAAAAAGGGTGTCACCATCGGCACCGCCAACTTCACCGAGAACCAGGTGCTCGGCTACCTGTACGCGGCCGCGCTCGAAGCCGCCGGTGTGAAGACGAGCGTGCGGCCGAACCTCGGTACCCGCGAGATCCTCATCCCCGCCCTCAAGGGCGGCGACATCGACCTGCTGCCCGAGTACCAGGGCGCCCTCCTGCACTACCTCGACAAGAACGCGAAGGCCACCGAGGAGGGCGAGATGCAGAACGCCCTCGCCATGGTGCTCCCCACCGGCCTGCAGATCCTGCCGTACGGGATGGCCGAGGACTCCGACGCGTTCGCGGTGACCCGCGAGACCGCGAAGAAGTACAAGCTCAAGTCGCTCGCCGACCTCGCGAAGCACAACGGGAAGCTCGTCATCGGCGCCGCCCCGGAGGTCAAGAAGCGGCAGGTGGGGTCCGTCGGGCTCAAGGACGTCTACGGCGTCGAGTTCAAGGAGTTCAAGTCCCTTGATTCGTCCGGGCCGTTGGTGAAGGGCGCCCTGAAGAAGGGCGACGTCGACGTCGCCAACCTCTTCACCACCGACACCGACATCGCCGCCAACGACTGGGTCGTCCTCACCGACCCCAAGAACCTGGTCCCCGGTCAGCACGTCGTCCCGCTGATCGCCGACCGCAAGGCCGACTCGACCGTCCGTAAGGCCCTCGCCCGCCTGGGCAACGTGCTGACGACCGAGCAGCTCACCGAGCTCAACCGGCTCGTGGACAAGGACAAGAAGGACCCCGAGGACGTCGCGAACGACTACGCGCGCAAGCACGGGCTCACGAAGAAGAAGTAGGGAGCGGGATCCATGGCAGCGGGAGTAGTCGAGAAGCACTCCATCGACGTCGTGCCGGACAGCGAACGGCACGGCAGCGCGTTCAATCAGTTCACCCTCTGGCTCGGTGCCAACCTCCACATCACGGCCGTCGTCACCGGCGGGCTCGCCGTCGTCTTCGGCGGCGACGTGGTCTGGTCGCTGATCGGGCTCGTGCTCGGCAATCTGCTCGGCGGCGCCGTCATGGCGCTGCACTCGGCGCAGGGCCCGAAGCTCGGGCTGCCCCAGATGATCCAGTCCAGGGCCCAGTTCGGAGTGAAGGGCGCCGTCGTCCCGCTGCTCCTCGTCATCCTGATGTACGTCGGGTTCTTCGCGAGCGGCACCGTCCTCGCCGGGCAGGCCACCGCACGGCTGACGCACACCAACGACACGACGGGCATCATCGTCTTCGCGCTCGTCACGGGCGTCGTGGCGACGGTCGGCTACCGCGTCATCCACGCCCTCGGGCGGGTGGCGAGCGTCGTGTGCGCGCTCGCCTTCGTCTACCTGGGCGTGCGACTCTTCGACCGGACCGACGTCGGCGCGCTGCTGGGTGACGCGCACTTCTCGCTGCCGATGTTCCTGCTCGCCGTCTCCCTGTCGGCCTCGTGGCAGCTCGCCTTCGGCCCCTACGTCGCCGACTACTCGCGCTATCTGCCGCGTACGACCAGCGGCAAGGCCACGTTCTGGTGGACGCTCGCGGGCTCCGCGCTCGGCTCGCAGTGGTCCATGGCGTTCGGTGTGCTGGTCGCGGCGAGCGCGGGCGAGAAGTTCATCGACAACCAGGTCGGGTACGTCGTGTCGCTCGGCGGGGCGGGGCTCGCCGCCTCGTTCTTCTACTTCGTGATCGCGCTCGGCAAGCTCACCGTCAACGTGCTCAACACGTACGGCGGCTTCATGTCGATGGTCACCGGCATCAGCGGATTCCGCGGCCAGCGGGTGCTTTCGCAGCGCGGCCGGGCGGTCTACATCGGGATCATCATGGTCGCGGGCACGGTGGTCGCCCTCGCGGGCAAGGACAGCTTCCTGACCTCGTTCAAGGACTTCCTGCTGTTCCTGCTGACGTTCTTCACGCCGTGGTCCGCGATCAACCTGGTCGACTACTACCTGATCTCGCGCGAGCGCTACGACCTCCCCGCTCTCTCCGACCCCAACGGCCGGTACGGCGCCTGGCGTTGGGACGCGCTCGTGGTCTACGGGATCGGGCTGCTCGCCCAGCTGCCGTTCCTGGTCACGCACTTCTACACGGGCCCGCTCGTCGAACCGCTCGGCGGCGCGGACGTGTCGTGGATCGTGGGCCTCGTCGTCCCGGCCGTCCTGTACTGGCTGCTCGCCCGGCGCAATGCGGGGGAGTGGCCCAGTGAGAAGACGGGGGATAGCCCTACTGCGGTGGGGGCCACCGCTCCGTAACGTCGAGCGGTATGGAAGCCCGCGAACGCGCTAGCGACGCCGAACTCAAGAAGGAACTCGACGCCACCCTGCACGCACGCAGGGAACTCGGCGACGACTACGAGCCGGCGCTCGTCGACTCCTTCCTGGAAAAAGTCGAGCAGCGGCTCGACTCCGTCGTCGACCGCAGGGTGCGGCGACAGCTGGCCGAGCACCGGATCACCGTGGCCCGCGGGGCCCGCGACTCCGGCGCGGAGAACTGGGGCGAGCGCTTCGGCTTCGCCGTGGTCTCGCTCGTCCTCGCCATCCCACTGTCCGCGATCGCCGTGGTCAACGCCGGACTGCCCGGGCTCTTCGTGGCCTGGGCCGGGATCGTCGGGGTGAACGGGCTGCACGCGGTGCGGTGGGGGCCCGTCCGGCGCCGCGAGCGCCGGGACCGCGAGGAGTCCGACTGGGAGGGGTAGCCGGGGTGGGCCCGTAGAGGCCCGCGCGGACGTGAGGTGACGTGAGGGCGCCGCGCCGGTGGATCCGGCGCGGCGCCCCTCACGTGCTTCGCTCAGACCTCCAGCTCACCCTCGATCTTCTTGAGCTGGTGGCGGGCCATCGCGAGGTTCGCGCGGGACTTGTCGAGCACCAGGTACAGGAACAGACCGTTGCCACCGCGCCCCGTGATCAGGCGGATCAGGTGGTACTGGGACCCGAGGGTGATGAGGATGTCCTCGATGCCCTCCTTGATTCCCAGCTGCTCCATGGTGCGCAGTTTTGAGCGGACGACGTCGGTGTTGCCGGCCGCGGCGACCTCGAGGTCGAAGCTCTTGGTGCCGCCGATGGTGCCGAGGGCCATGCCGCTGGTGTAGTCGACGAGGGCCGCGGCGGTGGCGCCTTCGATGGAGGCGAGGGCGTCCTTGAGGGCGGTCTCGGTGTTGGCCATGATGCTGGGTCCTTTCGTGCGTTCTTTGCGGGCGTGCCGGTGGTCAACTCATGGGCTGGGTCGGCACGTTGGTGGGCGGCCGGACAGGGAGTCCGGTCTCGGTCGTCGTGGTGGTGGTGGCTGCCGTGCGGGCACGGGCCCGGCCGCGGACGCGGGGGGTCGGCTCGGGCGGCGTTTCCTCCTCCGGGGGAGCGGTGAGCTCCCCGATGCGGATGCTGGAGCGGCGTCCCTCGAGATGCAGCCGGCCGACGTTGATCCGGTCCTCCGCGAGGAGCGTGAGGACGGCGGTGTCCCCGGCCGCGTACGTCGCGACGTAGCCGTCGGCGCCGCGCACCAGGAGTTCGCGGAAGGCGCCCTGCTCGGTGGCGTCGGCCAGGCGCTGGGTGACACCCAGCGCGGTGGCGGTGAGCGCGGCGACACCTTCCGGTTCGACGCCCGGGGCGTCATGGGCGAGCACCAGGCCGTCGACGCTGGCGACGAGGGCCCCGGTGACCTGGGGTACGCGGACTCTCAACCGCTGAAGTTCGGCGAGGAGCGCGCCCTGGTCGGCCATCGGCAGTCTCCTTTCTGGGGTTCGGGAGGAACGCAGCAGGCGTTTCACAGGGCCTCCAGACCGGCGCGCAGCCGCCGCAACAGGGCCACGTCGGGGTCCTCGACGACGGCCTGCTCGGGCAACGAGGGCGGAGCCGGCGCGGGGACCGGGGTCACCAGTCCGCACGCGGCGAGGCGCCGCAGGTCGACAAGGGTGTGGAAGGCGGGCCTGCCCAGGGTGAGCGCGATCTGGGAGGCCGTGCGCGCGCCGTCGACGAGGTCGAGGACGTGACGTCTGCGCGGTGGTACGGACGCCTCGCCGTGCCGGATGATCCGGTTGAGCGGCGCCGAGTCCGTGTCCGGCTCGGGCCAGATCCGCTGGAGCAGGTCGCGGCGGCGCAGCGTCTCGCGCTGGACCGCCGCCACCGGCACCGGGCGCACCGACCCGAACCAGTGCGAGACGCCGTACCGGAACCGGGTCGGCCCGCTGCTCGGGGCGAGCGTGAAGTACGCGGCGTCGAACAGGGCGCCCAGATGGCACAGTTCGAGCGCCCCGTCGGAGAGCCGGCCCTGCTCGACGAGGTAGCGGCCGACCCGCTGCCGCGCGCCCGCCCGGTCCACGGCCTCCGACCAGCCCTCGGCCTGCACCGCGCCGCCCCTGGTGAGCAGCACGTCCATGCCGGGGGTCGAGGGCGATTCGGCGTGCACGACCCGGCCGTCCTCGAGATAGAGGGTGCCGTGCTCGCGGATCAGGGCGCCGGTGGCCTGCTCGTCGGCGAGCCGGCTGAGCATCGGCGAGACACCCGTGCGGGCGTCGATGCTCATCCCAGGACCATCCGGTCGGATATGTCGGTGAGCCGCAGCCGGGCGAGCGCGAGGTTGCCCTCGCCCCGGTCCAGCCACAGGTGGATGAAGACGCTGCTGTCGAAGGTGGTGCGCACGAAGCGCAGTACGTGATAGCTGTCTCGATTGGTGACGATGACGTCCTCGACGGGGGGCGCCTTGTCACTGGCGGATCCCTGCGTCCAGTCGCTGCCGTCGGCGGGGGCGAAGGCGCGGTGCTCGGCGGCGATCCTGGCCAGTTCGGCGGACTCGGCGGCGTCCGCCTCGTGGTCCCCGTTGCGTGCGTCGCCGACCGTGCCGAGGGCGAGACCGCTGGTCCAGTCGACGACGGAGGCGCCACGTGCTCCTGGAAGCCGCATGACCTCCAGGAGACATTCGTCGATTCCGGGCACCCCTGAACCTCCCCACCCGATCGCCACTTTGTGCACCACTCGTACACGTGTGACGACGAAGCTACGCACGGTACGGAGAGCAGGTGAGGCTTCTGGCATTTCCCGGTGGAACATGCGTGGGACGGCTAGAATCCGCCAACCGGCCGCGGGGGTTGGCGGATTCGGGCCGCTCGGGCGCGCTCCGGGGCCCTACTCGTCCCCGTGCGCCTTCATCACCGCCTTGTTGACGGCCCACAGTCCGATCCCGATGGCGACGAGGATGCCCGCCCGGATGTAGACCTCGGCGGCGCGGTCGGCGAGCGGACTGGCGAGGATCAGCGAGGTGACCGCGCCGAGCACCGGAAGGACCGTCGGCGTACGGAAGTGCCGGTGGTCGACCGGGTCCCTGCGCAGCACGAGCACGGCGACGTTGACCACGGCGAACACGCACAGCAGCAGGAACGACGTGGTGTCGCCGAGCCCCTCGATCTCCCCGGTCGACACGAGCCCGACCGCGAGCAGCGACACGAAGACGATGCCCACGACGGGCGTGCGTCGCTTGGGCAGCACCCGGCCCATCGCGCTCGGCAGGATGCGCTCGTTGGCCATCCCGTAGCAGAGCCGCGAGGCCATCATGATGTTGATGAGCGCCGAGTTGGTGACGGCGAACAGGGCGATCAGCGCGAAGAGCTTGTGCGGGAAGTCGACGCCGCCGGCCTTCACCACTTCGAGCAGCGGCCCGCTCGACGCCTCCAGCACCTTGTGGTCGACGAGCAGCGAGGACACGAGTGCGACGAGCACATAGATGGTGCCGGTCACGGTGACGCCGATGAAGAGCGCGCGCGGGAAGGTGCGGGCCGGGTTCTTGGTCTCCTCGGCCATGTTCACCGAGTCCTCGAACCCGACGAACGCGAAGAAGCCCAGCGCGGTCGCCCCCAACACCCCTGTCATCAGGGCGAATCCGGTGCCGCCCGTGTCGATGTCGGTCAGCCGGGACGGCTCCCCCTCCCCGGTCAGGACGGCGTACGCGCCGATGGCGAGGATGATGGCGAGCCCGGTCACCTCGACCAGGGTCAGTACGACGTTCGCCTTCACCGACTCACTGACGCCCCGCAGGTTCAGCGCGGCGAGCGCGAGCACGAACAGGATGGCGACCAGGGTGGGCGGCAGCGCGTTGCTCGTCAGCTCGCCGAGGTAGTCGCCGCTGAACGCGCGGGCGGCGGCGCTCGCGGACGAGAGCCCCGAGCACATCACCATGAACGCGATGATGAAGGTCAGGAACGGGACCTTGAACGCCTTCTGCGCGTAGAGCGCCGCGCCCGCCGCCTTCGGGTACTTGCCGACGAGTTCGGCGTACGAGGCGGCGGTGAGCAGCGCCACGACGAACCCGATGACGAACGGCAGCCACAGCGCACCGCCGACCTTCCCCGCGACCTTGCCCGTGGTCGCGTAGATCCCGGTGCCGAGGATGTCCCCGACCACGAACAGGATCAGCAGTTTCGGCCCGATCGCCCGGTGCAGTGGGGTGTCGGCTGTCGCAGATGTCACTGGACCTCCCGCGAGGTGCGTAGGTGGTTGTCCGCGTAGGAGGTAGGGATTCCCCCGGGCACCTCTTGACTAGACCTATTCATGTCGCCAGGATGTGAATAGAAGGCTGAACAGCCGATCGACACGCACTCCAGGAGGCCGCCGATGTCAGGACCCCGCCCCGTACGAGCCCCGCGCGGCACCGAGCTCAACACCCTGGGGTGGCAGCAGGAGGGCGCCCTGCGGATGCTCATGAACAACCTCGACGGCGAGGTTGCCGAGCACCCCGACAAGCTCGTCGTCTACGGCGGCACCGGAAAGGCGGCCCGGTCCTGGGAGGCGTACGACGCGATCGTGCGCACGCTGAAGACGCTGAAGTCGGACGAGACCCTCCTCGTCCAGTCCGGCAAGCCGGTCGGCGTGCTGCGCACCAGCGAGTGGGCGCCGCGCGTGCTCCTCGCCAACTCCAACCTGGTCGGCGACTGGGCCAACTGGGAGCACTTCCGCAAGCTGGAGGCCGAGGGCCTCATGATGTACGGCCAGATGACGGCCGGCTCGTGGATCTACATCGGCTCGCAGGGCATCGTCCAGGGCACGTACGAGACGTTCGGCGCGGTCGCCCGCAAGAAGTTCAACGGCACGCTCGCCGGGACCATCACGCTCACCGCCGGTGTCGGCGGCATGGGCGGCGCCCAGCCGTTGGCCATCACCATGAACGAGGGCGTCGCGATCTGCGTCGACGTCGACGAGACCCGCATCGACCGCCGCATCGGCACCCGCTACCTCGACGTCAAGGCCGACAATCTCGACCACGCCCTCGAACTGGCCGTGCAGGCCCGCGACGAGCGCCGCGGCGTGTCCATCGGCGTCGTCGGCAACGCGGCCGAGGTCTTCCCCGAACTCCTGCGCCGCGGCGCTCCGATCGACATCGTGACGGACCAGACCTCCGCCCACGACCCGCTCGCCTACCTGCCCGTCGGCATCTCCGTCGAGGACTGGGACAAGGAGCGCGAGGCGGACCCGGCCGGCTTCACGGAGAAGGCCCGCCAGTCGATGCGGCTGCACGTCGAGGCCATGGTCGGCTTCCTGGACGCGGGCGCCGAGGTCTTCGACTACGGCAACTCGATCCGCGACGAGGCCCGCAAGGCCGGCTACGACCGCGCCTTCGACTTCCCGGGCTTCGTGCCCGCGCACATCCGTCCCCTCTTCGAGGAGGGCCTCGGCCCGTTCCGCTGGGCGGCGCTGTCCGGCGACCCGAAGGACATCGAGGCCACCGACAAGGCGATCAAGGAGCTGTTCCCCGAGAACAAGCACCTGCACCGCTGGCTCGACATGGCCGGCGAGCGCATCGCCTTCGAGGGCCTCCCGGCGCGCATCTGCTGGCTCGGTTACGGCGAACGCCACCTGGCGGGCCTCAAGTTCAACGAGATGGTCGCGTCCGGCGAACTCTCGGCCCCCGTCGCCATCGGCCGCGACCACCTCGACTCGGGCTCGGTCGCCTCTCCGTACCGCGAGACGGAGGCCATGAAGGACGGCTCCGACGCGATCGCCGACTGGCCGCTCCTGAACGCCCTGGTCAACACCTCCTCCGGCGCCACCTGGGTCTCCCTCCACCACGGCGGCGGCGTCGGCATGGGCCGCTCCATCCACGCGGGCCAGGTCTGCGTCGCCGACGGCACGGACCTCGCTGCCGCGAAGATCGAACGCGTCCTGACGAACGACCCGGCGATGGGCGTGATCCGGCACGTCGACGCGGGCTACGAGCACGCGGCGGACGTGGCGGCGGAGCGCGGCGTACGGGTGCCGATGCGGGAGGGCGAGTGACCAATCAAGCCCCGCCGGCGTTTGAGGCGGCCCGTCCGGCAGGACTTTCGGGAAGGGGCGGGGTGGGGAATTCTCCGTCCTTCCTGGAGATGTGGCGCGATCTGCGCCCCATCGGTCGCAACGCCGACTCCGGCGGCTACCGCCGATTCGCCTGGACGGCCGCCGACACCGACTGCCGCGCATGGTTCAAGTCCCAGGCCGAATCCCGCGGCCTGACCTACGAACTGGACCGCAACGGCAACCAGTGGGCCTGGCTCGGCGACCCCGAGGCCGGCGACGCCGTCGTCACCGGCTCCCACCTGGACTCCGTCCCCGACGGCGGCGCCTTCGACGGCCCCCTCGGCGTCGTCTCCTCCTTCGCCGCCCTGGACGAACTCCGCCGCAGGGGAGCGGAGTTCACCAAGCCCCTCGCCATCACCAACTTCGGCGACGAGGAAGGCGCCCGCTTCGGCCTCGCCTGCGTCGGCTCCCGCCTCACCGCAGGCGTCCTCACCCCCGAGGCGGCCCACAAGCTCATGGACGCCGACGGCATCACCCTCCCGCAGGCGATGGAGCGGGCCGGTTACGACCCGGACGCGATCGGCGCCGACCGCGAACGCCTGGACCGTATCGGCGCGTTCATCGAACTCCACGTGGAACAGGGCCGCGCCCTGGACCTCTCCGGAGACGCCATCGGCATCGCAAGCTCCATCTGGCCCCACGGCCGCTGGCGCTTCGACTTCCGCGGCGAGGCCAACCACGCGGGCACGACCCGCCTGGTCGACCGCCGCGACCCGATGCTGACCTACGCGGAGACGGTCCTGGCGGCCCGCCGCGAGGCCCAACTGGCGGGCGCGGTAGCCACGTTCGGCAAGATCTCGGTCGAGCCGAACGGCGTCAACGCCATCCCCTCCCTCGTCCGCGGCTGGCTCGACTCCCGCGCCGCCGACCAGGAGTCCCTGGACGCGACGGTCACCGGGGTCGAGAAGGCGGCCCGCGAGTACGCGGAGGCGCACGGCATCGACGTATCGCTGACCCGCGAGTCGTTCACGCCGATCGTCGAGTTCGACGACGCGCTCCGCGACGAGCTGGCCCGCATCCTGGGCACGAAGGACTCGGCAGCGGATCTGAAGGTCCCCGTCCTCGGAACGGGAGCGGGACACGACGCGGGAATCCTCGCCCAGTCGATCCCCACCGCCATGCTGTTCGTGCGCAACCCGACGGGCGTCTCGCACTCCCCGGCCGAATCCGCGGCCGAGGACGACTGCCTGGAAGGGGTACGCGCACTGGCCGACGTACTGGAAGGACTGGCCTGCACGTGACGCAGACGACGATGTACTGGTTGGAGCACGCCTGGCTCGGCACGCATGTCGAGCCGGGCGTGGCGGTGGACGTGTCCGATCAAGAAGGGGTGGGCCGCTTCACGGCGGTCCGCACGGGGGTCGGCGCGCCCCCGCCCGGCGCGACGGCCCTGCGCGGCCTGACCCTCCCCGGCCTCGCGAACGCCCACAGCCACGCCTTCCACCGGGCGCTCCGCTCGACGGTCCAGGTCGGGTCCGGGACGTTCTGGACGTGGCGTGAGGTCATGTACTCGGTGGCGGACCGCCTGACGCCGGACACGTACCACGCACTCGCGCGGGCGGTGTACGCAGAGATGGCGCTCGCGGGCATCACGGCGGTCGGTGAATTCCACTACCTCCACCACGCCCCCGGCGGCACCCCGTACGCCGACCCCAACGCGATGGGCGAGGCGCTGATCGCGGCGGCGGACGAGGCGGGCATCCGCATCACCCTCCTCGACACGGCGTACGTCTCCTCCGGCTTCGGCAAGGCCCCGGACCACCACCAGCAGCGCTTCAGCGACGGCACGGCGGAGGCGTGGGCGGAACGAGCGTCCCTGCTGAAGGACCGCCCGCACGCCCGGATCGGCGCGGCGATCCACTCGGTACGGGCGGTCCCGGCGCCCCAACTGTCAACGGTCGCGAACTGGGCCGCGGCCCGCAGCGCCCCGCTCCACGTCCACCTCTCCGAACAGACAGCGGAGAACGACGCATGCCAGGCAGCCCACGGCTGCACACCAACCCAACTCCTGTCGGATCACGGGGTATTGGGCGCACGGACCGTCGGCGTCCACAACACCCACCTCACGGACACGGACATCGCCCTGCTCGGCGGCTCGTCCACGGGCACGTGCATGTGCCCGACGACGGAACGCGACCTGGCGGACGGCATCGGCCCGGCGGTGGAACTGGAGCGCGCGGGCTCGCCCTTGTCGTTGGGCTCCGACAGCCACGCGGTGATCGACCTCTTCGAGGAGGCGCGCGCGATGGAGCTGAACGAGCGCCTGCGTTCCCGTACGCGCGGCCACTGGACGGCGGCGGCCCTGCTCCGCGCGGCCTCCGCGGACGGCCACGCGGCCCTCGGCTGGTCGGACGCGGGAGTCATCGAGCCCGGCGCGGTGGCCGACCTGGTCACGATCCGCCTCGACTCCGTCCGCACGGCGGGCCCCGAGCCCCGCTTCGGCGCGGAAACGGCGGTGTTCGCGGCGAGCGCGGCGGACGTCTCCGACGTGGTGACGGGTGGCCGCGTGGTGGTCCGCGACGGCGAACACGCCCGGCTTGGCAACGTGGCAGAAGCCCTGACATCGGCCATCGCCGCACTGCACAACTAACGCCCCGGCCCCCGCTTTTTAAGCCCCGCCGGCGTTTGAGGCGGCCCGTCCGGCAGGACTTTCGGGAAGGGGCGGGGTGGGGAAGAAAACCCCACCCACCCACGGAGAGGAACCATGACGAACCCCACCACGGCCATCACCAACATCGGCACCCTGGTCACGAACAACCCCGACCTGGGCGAAGGCCCCCTCGGCCAAATCCACAACGCCGCCCTCGTCATCGAGAACGACAAGATCGCCTGGGCGGGCCCCACGGCCAAGACCCCGGCGACGGACGAGACCCACGACGCCGCCGGCCGCGCCGTCATCCCCGGCTTCGTCGACTCCCACTCCCACCTCGTCTTCGCCGGCGACCGCACCGCCGAATTCAACGCCCGCATGTCGGGCCAGAGCTACTCCGCCGGCGGCATCCGCACGACAGTCGCGGCAACGCGCGCCGCAACGGACGAAGCCCTGGAGGCGAACCTCAAGCACCACCTCGCCGAGGCCCTCCGCCAGGGCACAACAACCTTCGAAACCAAGTCCGGCTACGGCCTGACGACAGCGGACGAGGAACGCGCCCTCCGCATCGCAGCAGCCCACACGGACGAAGTCACGTACCTGGGCGCCCACATCGTCTCCCCGGACTACGCGGACGACCCCGCGGCATACGTGGAATTGGTGACGGGCGAAATGCTCACCGCCTGCGCCCCCCACGCCCGCTGGATCGACGTCTTCTGCGAAAAGGGCGCCTTCGACGGCGACCAGGCCCGCGCGATCCTCACGGCAGGCAAGGCCAAGGGCCTGCTCCCCCGCATCCACGCGAACCAACTGTCGTACGGCCCCGGTGTCCAACTGGCGGTCGAACTGGACGCGGCATCGGCCGACCACTGCACGCACCTCACGGACGCGGACGTGGACGCCCTCGCACAGGGCAACACGGTGGCCACCCTCCTCCCCGGCGCCGAATTCTCCACCCGCGCCGAGTGGCCGAACGCCCGCCGCCTCCTGGACGCGGGCGCGACGGTCGCGCTCTCCACGGACTGCAACCCGGGCTCGTCCTACACGTCCTCGGTCCCCTTCTGCATCGCCCTCGCCGTACGCGACATGGGCATGACCCCCGACGAGGCCCTCTGGTCGGCCACGGCAGGCGGCGCCAAGGCCCTCCGCCGCACGGACATCGGCCACCTCTCCCCGGGTGCACGAGCCGACCTGACCTTCCTGAACGCCCCGAGCCACGTCCACTTCGCCTACCGCCCGGGCGTCCCACTGGTCTCGGAGGTGTGGCGGGCGGGGAATCGCGTCTAGGGTTTCCCGACCAACCGCGAACGGGGGAAAGCGATGGATCCCGAAATCGAAGCCGGTGACGGCGTGGAAGAACCGGCCGGGCCTCCGGCGGAGGACGCCCTGCACCGCTGGGCCCGTGAAAACGGCATCGTCCTCCACGACCGAGGCCGCGTCCCCCGGAACGTCCGCGAGGCCTACGACGAGTCGCAGTGAGCACCGAACGCGTCGAACGGGTCGACGACAACGACGAGGTCGTGACGGTCGTGAGCAGGGCTGACGCGATCCGCCACCACTGGCTGCACCGCATCGCCACGATCGTCTGCCGCGACCCCGAGGGCCGCACCCTCGTCCACCGCCGCCCCGACGACGATTCACGCTTCCCGGGCCAGTACAACTGGATGCTCGGCGGTGCCGTAGAGGTGTCCGAGTCCTACGAACAGGCCGCGGCGCGGGAGTTGATGGAGGAGCTGGGCGCCAGGGCCGCCCCCAAGTTCGTCCTCAAGTTCCGCTGCGAGGGAGTGATCAGCCCGTACTGGCTCGCCCTGCACGAAGCCGTCGTGACCGGCCCTTTCATCCCTGACCCCGCGGAGATCGCCTGGCACGCCTGGCTGACGGACGCCGAACTCGTCGATCTCGTCGGGCACGAGAAGTTCGTCCCGGACGCCCGCGAGGCCTTCGACCGCTACCTCGCCGCGCAACGGTCCGCCGGTCGCCAGGCCCGTCACGCACTCCTGCCGCCGGGGTAGCTCACCGCTCCTCTTCCCCGCGCACCTGACGAAGCACCTCGGAGAGCCGGACCGGAGCCTCCGGCCGAGCGGGCGGGCCCAGGACCGCGACCGGACGCCCGTCGCGGATGATCTCCACCCGCACCCGCACCGGTTTCCCGGCTACAGGCTCTCCCCCGCCCGCCACCGCTGCTCGTCCCCGCCGTGGAACTTGCGTTGGCCGAGGCGGAACGAGCCGTCGTCGAGGGGTGTCACGGCGGTTTTCCAGTCGGAGGCGGGGCGGATCGAGCCGTCGCCGTGCACGGAGAAGGTGAGGTCGGCTCCGTGGTCGTCGTCGGCGGCCGCGCAGTGGCCGAGGCCGATCGCGCGGTCGGTGTCGCCGCGGTTGTCCAGGCAGAAGTCGGGGTTGGCGGCGGACTGGATGACGCCGAGGGCCGGGTCCACGCGCCACTGCTGGCTGCCCGTGCGGTCGCACTTCGCGGCCACGACGTCGTCGCCGTCCGTCATGGGCGTGCGGGAGACGTCGAGGCACAGGCCGGAGGCGACGTCGATCACCTCCGCGTACTCCTCGCCGGGCGGGCGGAAGCGTGGCGGCTGCGGTTTGTCGGACGAGGACGAGGACGGCTTCGAACTCGGCTTTCCCCGTGGGGGGTTGGTGGTGGGCCTCGGGGGCGGAGGCACCGTGATCGTCTCCGTGCTCCGCGCCGTCGTCGTCGCCGTGGCGGTCGTCGTTGTCGTCGTGGTGGCCGTCGTCGTCGCCGTGACCGTCACCCGGACCGGGGGCGGTGTCGTGGGCGTCGCGCCCATGCCCTGGCCCACCGCCGACAGGTCGGGGCGGCCCTCCGTCAGCGTCAGGATCAGCAGCGGTACGAGCAGCACGCCGACCGCCGCCGAGGCGAGCGCGAAACCCATCGGTGTCGCGCGGACGACCGTTGGGCGCCGGGCCGCCTTCCGGCGGGCGCGTCCGGCCGGGCGGCCGCGTCGGTCGGCCCTCGTCGTGGGCGTCGCGCGGTGGCGGCGTGGAGCGGTCTGCTGGGGCGCCACAGAAGGAGCCGTAGGAGTAGGAGCAGGAGCTGGAGCGGGGGCCGTCGGTGGCGCCTCCGTCAGGAGGTAGTCCGTGCCGCCCCACGGCAACAGGCCCTCCGCCAGCGCGCGGCGCGGGTCGTCGCGCAGGGCCGTCAGCTCCAGGTACGCGGCCGTGCAGCTCGGGCAGCGGGCGAGGTGGGCGTCCAGGTCGGCGGTGTTGCGGGGCCGGCCGGGTCTGGTCGCCTCCTCGATGAGGCGCCCGTAGCCCCGGCAGTGCGTGCCCTGCGCGCGGGCCACCCGCGCCGCGAGGCAGGCGTCGCGCAGCGCGTCGAGCGCCGCGACCCGCGCCTGCGCCACCTCCCGCGCGGACATGCCGGTGACGATGCCGGTGGCGGCGTCGGAGTCCCCGTCCACCACGGAGTGCCAGAGCAGCGTCTGGGTGCGCGGCGGCAGCGTATGGAAGGCGGAGAGCAGCGCGGCGGGTGCCCTGGGGGCGTCCCTGTCCCTCGAGACGAGGGTGGCCAGGAGACCGGGGGAGAGGCGTGCGCGGCGCTCGTCGGTGGCCCACTCGGCCGCGGTGCGGTGGACGAGCAGCAGCGCGTGATGGCGCCAGGAGCCGCGCGGTTCGACGCCGCGCGCGACCTCGCGTGCGGCACGTGCGAAGGCCTGCGCGCCCAACTGCCGTGCGGCGTCCGTGTCGTTGGCGCACACCCGCGCGTACGCCAGGAGCGCGTGCCGGTGCCTGCCGCGCAGCTCGCCGAGCGCCGGGTACGCGGTCGGGGTGTCGGCCCGCAGCAGGGCGACGAGCCGGTGGTCGGGCGCCGTGGCATGGGCGCCACCGTTCGCAAACACCGTGTCCTCCTGTCACCGGGTGCCAGATGGGTGCTCATAGTGGTGCAGGAGAGGTGCTACGGGTAGGTGTTTCTCGGGGTAACCGGCCGTGGAGAAGCGGGAGTTGACAAAAACACACCGAGGGGGCCGACGGTGTGCCGGTCGGCCCCCTCGACGTGACAGGGTGTTACGGGTGGTGCCGGTGTTACAGGTCCGAGCGATTACTCCTCGAGCGTCAGACCCTTGCGCAGGCGCACCAGCGTCCGCGACAGCAGCCGCGACACGTGCATCTGCGAGATGCCCAGTTCCTCACCGATCTCGGACTGGGTCATGTTGGCGACGAACCGCAGCGACAGGATCTTGCGGTCGCGCGGGGGAAGGTCGGCGATCAGCGGCTTCAGGGACTCGACGTACTCGATGCCTTCGAGCCCGTGGTCCTCATAGCCGATGCGGTCCGCGAGCGCACCCTCGGAGTCGTCCTCCTCGGGCTGGGCGTCGAGCGAGCTGGCGGTGTAGGCGTTGGACGCCGCCATGCCCTCGACGACCTCTTCCTTCGACAGGCCCAGGCGTTCGGCGAGCTCGCCCACCGTGGGGGCGCGATCGAGCTGCTGGGCGAGTTCGTCGCCCGCCTTGGCAAGGTCGAGACGGAGTTCCTGGAGGCGGCGCGGTACGCGCACGGACCAGGAGGTGTCACGGAAGAAGCGCTTGATCTCGCCGACGATGGTTGGCATCGCGAAGGTCGGGAACTCGACCCCACGGCTCAGCTCGAACCGGTCGATTGCCTTGATCAGGCCGATGGTGCCGACCTGGATGATGTCCTCCATCGGCTCGCTGCGGGAGCGGAACCGGGAGGCCGCGAACTTGACCAGAGCCAGGTTCAGCTCGACCAGCGTGTTGCGGACGTACGAAAATTCGTGAGTGCCTTCTTCGAGGGACTCGAGCCGCTCGAAGAGGGTCTTGGAGAGGGCTCGGGCGTCGAGCGGTCCCACCTCGTCGTAGGGGGGGATCTCCGGAAGGCCTTCGAGGCCTTCAAGGCTTTCGGCCTCGACGTCGACAGTTTCCGGGGGGAGTGTCGACGTCGCTTGGTCAGTACGCGATTCGTCGAGCCGGGCTGACATGATGTCCTCCATGCGTTCTCGGCATATGGCTGCCGATGCCAATGCGTGCACTGCTTTTAAGTGCGGCGCCTCCAAAGCCGGCCGTGGTCGAATGTTGTCCTTACTAGGCCTACCCGTTTTCCACACCGGGCCGCAAGTGCGTTCTGAGTCGAAATGTCCGAATTCTAGAGGTTGTTCGGGTGTCGATGCACGGCCTGAGGGCGTAGTGTTCGAGGGCGTCAATCGGCACGTCGAAGGCAGCGAGAGAGAGACGTCATGGACCGCGGGACAGTCGGCAGTGCGCATCGGGGCCGGCTTCTGGTCGAGGTGCGACAAGAGGGCACCAGTGCCGTCGTGACCCCAGCCGGTGAGTTGGATCACCATACGGCCGACCTGCTGCGTGAACCCCTGGAAGAATGCCTCAGCAATGGACATTCCCGGCTCGTGATCGACTGTTCTCGCCTCGAATTCTGCGATTCGACGGGGTTGAACGTGCTGCTCGGGGCCCGGCTCAAGGCCGAGGCGGCCGGTGGTGGAGTGCACCTCGCGGGCATGCTTCCAGTGGTTGCGCGGGTGTTCGAGATCACTGGCGCGGAGGCCGTCTTCACGGTGCACGCGTCGCTCGACGAGGCCCTCCAGCCGGACCCCTCCGGCGACTGACCGGAACCGGGCGGCTGCGTAGTGTGGTCGGCGGCAGAAGTTACGCTCCAGTTGTCGCTGTGTGATCTAGGCGTTACCAGCGTCACAGGAGCCGTTCTGAACAAGTGGGTGTTTCCGTCGTTCCCTCGGGCAGGAGACCCCCCGAACACGACCCCGACCCTGCGACCCCGATGACCCTCCGACCCCGATCCGCGACCCGGACTTCATGGCCGGGCAGTGGGAACTCGGACCCTGAATCCTGAATCCTGAAGCTGAATTGGTGAATCGGTGAGGTGAAGTGCTGATGAGCACCACCCGGCCTTACTCGCCGGGCGACCACGGCCCCGAGTCCGGTGAAGTACCGGTCGTCGCGGGTCCGCGGGTCCGCAGGCTGAGCCTCAGCGGCGCGAGCGGGATCGTTCCGCTCGCCCGTGACTTCACCCGCGAAGCGCTGCACGCCTGGGGCTGGCTGCCGGCGGCGACCGCGGACCGCCGGGCCGCGGCGGAGGACGTGCTGCTCGTCGTCTCCGAGCTGGTCACGAACGCGTGCCTGCACGCCGAGGGGCCCGACGAGATCATCCTGTACTTCGGCGACTCCCCGGCCAACAAGGTGCTGCGCATCGAGGTCGCGGACCGGGGGGCGGGCCAGCCGGCACCACGCACCCCGCACCGGGCGGGACGACCCGGCGGGCACGGCATGTTCATCGTCCAACGCCTCTGCCTGGACTGGGGAGTTGTCCGCACCCCGGGAGTCACGGGCAAGGTCGTGTGGGCGGAGGTCGGCGCCCCCGCGTAGCCGCCTTTCGTGCGTATTTGAGAGCACGCCGGATCGACTTCGATCCGGCGTGCTCTTTGTCTTCCCTCGGCAGGGTCCCCGGCGTACCTTGAGCCACCCAGATCTGATGAACCGTCAGTAACCTTCGGTCTGAAGGGACTTCGAGGTGACGTACCGGACGTACCAGAAACGAACCGCCGCGTTCGCGCTCAGCGCGGCCCTGGCAGGCTCGGCGGTGCTGATGGCCGCCCCCACCGCCTCGGCCACGGTGCAGAACGTGAACTACCAGTGCAAGACGCCGATCGGGAACAAGGGAGCCGTCTCCCCGATCGACATGAAGAGCGCCAAGAGTGGCAGTGGCTACAAGATCACGATGTCCTTCCAGAAGGGCGTCTCGTCCAGCCCCGTCGAGCTCGGCAAGGGCGCCATGCACCCGAGCGCGGTGATCAAGGTGGGCGGCGCGGACAGCGGCCAGTTCACGGCGACCGGGCCGCCGAACGACAAGGCGATCCCCGCCAACACCCCGATCAAGATCAGTGACTTGACGGGTACATACACGCCGAAGAAGAGCGGCAAGGTGGACTTCACCGCCGGCGTCCTCACCATCAAGGCGCTCGGTACGAACACCACGTGTACGCCGTCCAACAGCCCGAAGCCGTCGCTCGAGATGGACGTGAAGGCGGCGGGGGGCGGCGGGGCCGCGGATTCGGGTAGCGGGTCGTCGGCGTCGGCGCCGTCCGGTGGGGAGGAGTTGCCGCAGACCGGGCCGGAGGATTCGGCGATTGCGCTCGGGACGCTGGGTGGAACGGTGTTCCTGGCCGGAGCGGCGGGGGTGCTGTGGTTGACGCGGCGTAATCAGGCGGCGTCCCGTTAAGGGGCGGGCGTAGGCGGTATGACGTTGCGCTCGTCGATCGAGGGTGGGGCCCCGCGGTGTTGCGGTCGCGGGGCTCTGCCCCGAACCCCGCTGCTCAATCGCCGCAGGGGCTTAATTGTGGTCCCGAAGCTGCTCAATCGACGCGGGGGCTTGAAATGGTGCTCGATTCCCGCGACCACCTTGCTCTCCGCCGTGGTGCTTGCCCTGGGCGGCCTGACTGTGCCCGCCTTCGCGGCCGGACCCGGCTGGACCGTCGCGCCCTCGTCTGCCGGGGGGACTAGGCCCGCCGACGATGACGGGCGGGCGTACATCTATGCCGAAGGGGCGCCCGGGGCCGTGTTGGAGGACAAGGTGGCGGTCGCGAATCCGGGGGACAAGCCGTTGAAGGTCTCCCTGCGGGGGGCCGACGCCGACAATGCGGGCGACGGGGCGCTGGACGTCCGTAAGAAGGCCACGGACACCGGGGCGTGGATCCGGTTCGCCGAGGAGAGCGTGGAGATTCCGGCGCGGACCCGCGCCGAGGTTCCCTTCACGGTCTCCGTGCCCGCGGGCGCGACCCCCGGCGACCATCCGGGCGCCGTCGTGGCGCGGGCGGGTGGGCGCGACGCCGGTGTCAGTGTCCATCTGCGGGTCAGCGGTCCCACGCTGTCCGCGCTCACGGTCGAGAACGTACGGGTGCGCAAGGGCGCCATCGCCTACGACGTGGTGAACCGCGGCAACACGACGCTCTCGCCGCGCCTCGCGGTGAAGGCCGACGGGGTGCTCGGCGCCGCCCTCGACAGGAGCCGGGCCCTGCCGGTGCAGCTGCTGCCGGGCCGCAGGGTCGGCCTCACCGAACCGTGGAAGAACGCCCCGGCGCTCGACGCCGTCGACGTGAAGGTGACGGTCACCGCGGGCGGCGGCGCGGCGGACTCGGCCACGGCGAGCGCGCGGTTCGTGCCGTGGGCGGCGGTCGGCGGGATTCTCGCCGTGCTGGCGGGGGCGGGGTGCGCGGCCTACTGGTACCTGCGCCGCCGGCGGCCCTCCTGGCCCGTACCGCCGCACCTGCTCCGACTGCTCCGTCGACAAGGGAACGTAAGGAGTGCGCCATGAACCGCCGCAGCTCGCGGCTGCTGACCGTCCTCGCCCTCGTGGCGGCCCTGCTCGCGGGCACCGCGCCGTGGGCGTCCGCCGCCTCCGCAGCCGCCGACAAGCCGTCCGTGAGCCTCTCCAAGTCCCAGGCGGGGACCGGGGGTTCGATCACAGTGAAGGGCGCGGGCTGGCGGCCCGACACGCTGCTGATGATGCTGATCTGCGGGCAGTCCAGCCCGTCGCGCGGCGTCATCGGCGGCACCAACTCCTGCGCCAACTCCGAGGGCCGCGCGGTCACCACCGACACGGAGGGGGCGTTCAGCAAGTCGCTTCCGGTCGCCGAGCCGCCGAATCCGTGCCCGTGCGTCGTCCATGTCGCCACGGTGACCGGGCAGAAGGCGCAGGCGGACGCCGTGTTCCAGGTGGCCGGGCATCCGGTGAAGGCGTTGCCGAAGACGTCCGGCAGCGGACAGCTGTCCATGGTGGCCGACACCCGGCTCGAGGGCTCCAGTGGCCTGCTGACCTGGTTCGGCGCCCCGCCGGCGCGGTCCTTCACGTTCACCGTGGGCAACGTCGGCTCGACCGCGGTCAAGAATCCCGTCTTCCAAGTCGGCACCTCCCACGGCGTGTTCGCGCCGCAATGGGAGGACCAGCAGTGGCGCGGCACGATCAAGCCGGGGCAGAAGGCACAGGTCGAGCTGCCCGTCGAGCTGTCGGCGGGCGCGCACGGCGACTATCTCGTCTCGCTCAAGTACGGCGGGAAGGTGCTGGCCGAACAGCCCTGGGGCGTGGGCCGCCCCTGGGGCGTCACGCTCTTCTGGATCCTGCTCTGCATCGTCGTGCCGGCCGCCGTCTTCCGGATCGGCATGGCGGTCGTGGACCGCGTACGGCCGCGTGATCGCCCTTCGGGGCCGTCGAGGCCGTCGAGGTCCAAGGGGTCGCGGGCGGCCAACGGGGCGGGTGGGCGCACCGTACGGCTTCCGAAGGTGCGGTCGACGCCGCAGAAGCCGGCGCCCGCCGACCCGGCCACCGCACCGAACGGCACGACACAGACCACGACCCTGCCCTGGTTCACCCCGGACACCGGTCCCACCGGTCCGGAGCGGCCCGAGGCCGGTCAACTCTCCGCACCGCACGAGAACAGTCCGACGACGAAAGGAAATACGTGAGCACCCAACGGAGAGTGAGCGCGGCCGGTGTCGCCCTGATGCTCGGCGGGGCGGGCCTGCTGTTCGTGGCGGCTCCCGCGCAGGCCGCGGAGTCCTCGTACAAGACGGAGTGCATACCGCCCTCGATCTCCGGGCTCGACCCGGTGCAGGGCACCACCATCACGCAGATCACGGCGCCCGCCGAGGCGAAGGTCGGCGACACGGTCAATGTGACCTGGAAGTTCATCCAGGGCGCGTCGAAGAACCCGGACGTGCTCGACCTCAGTGAGAACACCGTCCAGCCCACCGGCACGCTCAAGGCGGCGGGCGCGCAGACCGGTGACATCGCCATGCAGGGGCCGCGCGAGAATCCCGCGATCCCCAAGAACAGCCCGATGAAGCTGTCCACGATGACGGGCAAGCTGAAGCTGGAGAAGCCGGGGGAGGTGAAGCTGACCCCGGACAAGTACAACATCAACGTCAGCAAGCCGATGTCGACGGACACCAAGTGCTCTCCGAAGGAGGCCGTGAATCCCGGCGCGGTCATCAAGGTCCTTGAGGGCGCCGGGAGTTCGGGTGGTTCGGGCGGCTCGGGTGGTGCCGTCGGCGGGCTGCCGGGCACCTCGTCCGGCGGCGCGATCGGAGGCCTGCCGGGTACGTCGACGGGCGGCTCGTCGGGCGGCTCTGCGGGTGGCTCTTCGAGTTCCGGCGGCGGTGACTCGGGCGGCTCCTCCACAGGCGGTGGCGGCGACAGCGGTCAGAGCGACTTCACCGGTAAGGAGGTCAGCGTCCCCTACGCCTGCAAGACGCCCATCGGCGACAAGAACGCCACGTCCCCTGTGCAGATCAACGCCAAGAAGGACGGCGGGAACTTCGGCCTCACGGTGAAGTTCAAGAAGTCCGTGATGGACAGCCCCGCCGACATCCCGGCCGATTCGGTGAAGCCGTCGATGGAGGTCAAGCTGGGCGGCTCCGACAAGGGCACGGTCCCGGTCGAGGGCCCGACCAACAAGAAGCCCATCAAGTCCGGCGACCCGATGACGATTCCCGACCTGACCGGCACGTACAAGCCGGGCGCCGACGGCAAGTCCACGCTCTCGCCGGGCGTCCTCACGGTGAAGGCGCTGGGCACGACCACCACCTGCACGCCGAAGAGCGCTCCGGTCTCCCTGGAGCTCGACACGTCGAAGCAGGCGGGCGGCGCGGCGGGCGGCTCGGGTTCGGCGGGCGGCACGGGTGACGCGGCGGCCGGCGGCTCCGCGGCTACGTCCGGCGGCCTCGCCGAAACCGGCGCCTCCAACGACGGCGCCCTCCGCGCCCTCGGCCTGGCGGCCGGCACGGTGATCCTCCTGGGCGGCGCGGTCTTCACCTTCCTGCCGCGGGCACGGCGGGTGGTCCGCCGGTAGCAGGCAACCAACAGCAACGGAGGCCGCCGCACCCGTACGCGGCGGCCTCCCTCTGTTCCCGTGCCGGGGAACTGTCGTGCACGACGGGAGAAGTGCCCGATCCGCTCGTCCCTCGCGGGGTACGGCCAGCAGGTCAAGTAGTCCGGACACAGCGAAGCGCCGCCGTACCCCTCCGGGTGCGGCGGCGCTTGCTTTGCATGTGCGCTCGAAGTGCTGCGGCTACTTGACGCTGCCCATGAGCTCCTTGACCTTCTTGCGGTACATCCAGAAGGCGACACCGGCGGCGATCGCGAGGACCGCCTCGACGGTGACCGCGCCTGTGGTGTTGAGGTTGACACCGGCGGTCGAGAGCAGGCCGGTGACGGAGTCGCCCGCGGTGACCGCGAGGAACCAGACACCCATCATCTGCGAGCCGTACTTGGCCGGGGCCATCTTGGTCGTGACCGAGAGGCCGACCGGGGAGAGGCAGAGCTCACCGATGGTCTGGATGAAGTAGATCGACACCAGCCACATCGGAGAGACGCGGCCGCCGTTGTTGGCCGTGTCGATCAGCGGGATGAGGAAGACGACGAAGGAGATGCCGATCAGGACGAGGCCCGAGCCGAACTTGACCGCCGTGCTCGGCTCCTTGCCGCGCTTGTTCAGCCACAGCCAGGCAGAGGCGACCACGGGCGCGATCGCCATGATGAAGATCGGGTTCAGCGACTGGTACCAGGAGGTCGGGAAGTCGAAGCCCAGCAGGTGGTTCGTCGTCGAGTTCTCACCGAAGATCGACAGCGTCGAGCCGTTCTGGTCGTAGATCATCCAGAAGATCGCGGCGACGACGAAGAACCAGACGTAGCCGGAGAGCTTGGACTGCTCGTCCTTCGACAGCTCCTTGTCGCGCTTCATGCGCACCAGGACCGCGACCGGGATGATCAGGCCGATCAGCGTCAGCGGCACCAGGATCCAGTTGAGCGTGTACGTGCCGGTGGCGACGACGATCGCGTAGAAGACGGCGGCGACGACGGCCCAGATCAGCGACGTGCGCAGCGACTTGGCCTTCTCCTCGGCCGTGGCGGGCTTCGCCACGATGTCGCTCTCGCTGCTGAGGTGGCGGGTGCCGAGCAGGAACTGGGCCAGACCCAGGGCCATGCCGACCGCGGCGAGGCCGAAGCCGAGGTGCCAGCCGACGTTCTCACCGACGGTGCCGATGGTCAGCGGCGCGAGGAAGGCACCCAGGTTGATGCCGATGTAGAAGATGGTGAAGCCGGCGTCGCGGCGCGGGTCCTCGGGGCCGTCGTAGAGGTGGCCGACCATCGTGGAGATGTTGGCCTTGAGGAGACCGGAACCGAGTGCCACGAGTGCGAGACCCGCGAAGAACGTGCCCGAGCCGGGCAGGGCCAGCGTGATGTGGCCGAGGATCACGATGCTCGCGCCGTAGGCGACCGTCTTGCGGGGCCCCCAGAAGCGGTCGGCGAACCAGCCGCCCGGTTGGGCGAGCAGGTAGACCATGGACATGTAGACCGAGTAGATCGCCGTGGCCGTGGCGGGGTTCATGTGAAGCCCGCCGGGAGCGATCAGGTACAGCGGGAGCAGGGCTTTCATGCCGTAGAAGCTGAAGCGCTCCCACATCTCGGTCATGAAGAGAGTGGCCAGTCCGCGGGGGTGGCCGAAGAAGGTCTTCTGCGAGCCGGGGGTACCGGCCGAGTCCTTCGTCAGGCTGGACGCCATGGTCGATCCTCGTGGGGTGTCGGGACGCGCCGCGCAGAAGCGAGTACGCGCCCGGTGGGGGCGGCCGGCACCGGAGTCCTACCGTCCTCCCCACGCCCTGAAGGGATGTGCCCGCACGAGATGGTCGTACGGGACGAGGTACGGCGGACCCGAGATCCACACCCGACGCGCGTCATCACACGCGGGGCCCGGCCACAGGTCATTCCTAAAAATGCTGACTGACGTCAGCTCACACAAGAAAGGGACCTTGGGTGCGCAGTGCGCTCCAAAGGTCCCCCAGTAGTGCATCAGGCGTTGAATCACCTTACGAACGACTCAGTGGCATATGGAAGGACTTGAGAGATGGATCACAGGCCTTCACGGAACCACCAGCACTGTTTCAAAGGTCATCCCCACGATGACACCCGGACACCGCAGGGCGCGAACCCGGAGGCAAAAATTCCGTTAGCCACGGGAAGCCGCAGTGACCGATCACCCCACGGGCGTCGTCCGCCGCGGACTACCATCACCTCATGACCCGTGTACTGCTCGCCGAGGACGACGCGTCCATCTCGGAGCCGCTGGCCCGCGCCCTGCGCCGCGAGGGTTACGAGGTGGAAGTGCGCGAGGACGGTCCGACCGCCCTCGACGCCGGACTGCAGGGAAGCATCGACCTCGTCGTGCTCGACCTCGGACTGCCGGGAATGGACGGCCTCGAGGTGGCCCGCAGAATGCGCGCCGAGGGGCACACGGTGCCGGTCCTGATCCTCACCGCCCGCGCGGACGAGGTGGACACGGTCGTCGGCCTCGACGCCGGCGCCGACGACTACGTGACCAAGCCCTTCCGCCTCGCCGAGCTCCTCGCCCGCGTCCGGGCCCTGCTCCGGCGCGGCGCCACCGAGCCCGTCCAGGCCCCGGCCACGCACGGCGTCCGGATCGACGTCGAGTCGCACCGCGCGTGGATGGGCGAGGAGGAACTCCAGCTCACGGCCAAGGAGTTCGACCTCCTGCGGGTCCTCGTACGGGACGCGGGCCGCGTGGTCACCCGCGACCAGCTGATGCGCGAGGTCTGGGACACGACGTGGTGGTCGTCGACCAAGACCCTCGACATGCACATCTCGTGGCTCCGCAAGAAGCTCGGCGACGACGCGGCGAACCCGCGGTACATCGCGACGGTGCGCGGCGTGGGCTTCCGCTTCGAGAAGAGCTGAGTCAATCGAGCCCCTGCGGCGATTGAGCAGCGGGGTCCGGGGCGGAGCCCCGAGTCCCTAACCCCGGTGCGGCGCACCAATCCGGGACACTAAGAACATGCGCCGCCGCCTGATCAACTCCACCCTCGCCGTCGTCCTGGTCGTGATCGCCGTCTTCGGCGTCTCCCTGGTCATCGTGGAGACCCGGACCATCACCAACAGCGCCCAGGAACGCGTGGAGTCGGAGGCCGTCCGCCTCGCCTCCATCGTGGACAGCAGAATCCTCGGCGAGGAACAGATCACCGGCAGCATCCTCAAGGACCAGGTCGCGGGGGAGCGCTACGCCGAGATCGACATGCCCGGCCGCCGGCCGCTCACCATCGGCACGCAGCCCGTCGGCGACGTCATCTCCTACACGGCGACGGGCGAGCAGGGCGAGAAGGTCACCGTCGAGGAGGCCCGCTCGGCCGTCACCACGGAGGTCGGCCGCACGCTCCTGATCATCGCGGGCGTGGCCCTCCTCGCGATCGTCGCCGCCGTGCTGCTCGCTGTACGCCAGGCCAACCGCCTCGCGTCCCCGCTCACCGACCTCGCCTCCACGGCGGAGCGCCTCGGGTCCGGCGACCCGCGCCCCCGGCACAAGCGCTACGGCGTCCCGGAACTGGACCGCGTCGCCGACGTCCTCGACGGTTCGGCCGAGCGCATCGCCCGCATGCTGACCGCCGAGCGGCGCCTCGCCGCCGACGCCTCGCACCAGCTGCGTACGCCCCTCACGGCGCTCTCCATGCGCCTGGAGGAGATCACCATGACCGAGGACCTCGACGAGGTGAAGGAGGAGGCGACGATCGCGCTCGCGCAGGTCGAGCGGCTCACCGACGTCGTCGAGCGGCTGCTCACCAACTCCCGCGACCCGCGCACCGGATCCGCCGTCCCCTTCGACCTGGACGAGGTGATCAAGCAGCAGCTGGAGGAGTGGCGGCCCGCCTACCGCAGCGCCGGCCGCGCGATCGTCTCCTCCGGCAAGCGCCACCTCACGGCGGTCGGCACCCCGGGCGCGGTGGCCCAGGTGCTCGCCGCGCTGATCGAGAACTCGCTGATGCACGGTGGCGGCACGGTCGCCCTGCGCACCCGCGTCACCGGCAGCCAGGCCATCGTCGAGGTCACGGACGAGGGCCCCGGGGTCCCGCCGGAGCTGGGCTCGCGGATCTTCGAGCGGACCATCAGCGGCCGGAATTCGACGGGCATCGGCCTCGCCGTCGCGCGCGACCTGGCGGAGGCAGACGGCGGCCGCCTCGAAATGCTCCAGACCGCCCCGCCGGTCTTCGGCCTGTTCCTCTCCCGTACGCCGCTGAAGAAGGCGTCGGGCGCGGCCGAGGACGAGGACCAAATGATCAGGTAGATCGGGCGGATCAGATAGCGATAGCGGTCACTGGATCAGGCAGCCGCGTTCACTTCACGCGCTGCACCGGCTGCGCGGTCGGCTCGCCGAGGAACGATTCCGCGCTGGCCACGGCCTCCCGCGCGGGCAGCGTCTTGAACACCCACGTCCGGTACGACCAGAACCGGAACAGGGTCGCGAGGCCCATGCCGAGGAACTTGAAGATGTTGCTCTGCAACGGGCTGTTCCAGCCGAACCCGTACGTCGCCGCGTACAGGACCCCGTTCTCGATGATCAGGCCCGCCGCGCTGAACAGCAGGAACAGCGTGAGTTCCTTGGTCCGCCCGCTCTTGTCGCGGTCGCGGTACGTGAAGTAGCGGAACCCTACGTAGTTGAAGACGATGGCGACGACCGTCGCGATCACGCTGGCCCGCACCACCTGGAGGTCGGTGCTGTGCCGCATGAGGTTGAAGACGGCGAAGTTCACGAGGACGCCCAGGGCGCCGACGACACCGAACTTCGCGACCTCGCGGGCGACGCCCGCGAGCCGCTGTCGCAGTGCGCCGATGCGGCCGGTACGTCCGGTGATACCCATGTGGTCGCCTCAGCCCCCGTTGTCTCTTGATCGGGCCGGTCGTTCGGTCGTGACCGACCCAGCCATGCTAACCGGGGCCTCTCCCGGACGTCGGGGGACGGCGACGATGGCCGTACCTCGCCCGTACCTCGTCCGTTCCTTGTCCTTTCCTACAGGACGAGGTGCGTACGGGATCCGGTCAAATGGCCGATACCCTGGACCGGTGACGTTCCCCGTAGTCGGCATGGTCGGCGGTGGACAGCTCGCTCGTATGACACACGAGGCAGGCATCCCGCTCGGCATCAGGTTCAAGCTCCTCAGTGACACCCCGCAGGATTCCGCGGCGCAGGTCGTCAGCGATGTCGTGGTCGGCGACTATCGCGACCTGGACACGCTGCGCGAGTTCGCGCGGGGCTGCGACGTGATCACCTTCGATCACGAGCACGTACCGACAGAGCACCTACGGGCCCTGGAGGCGGACGGCATCCCCGTGCGCCCGGGGCCCGACGCGCTGCTGTACGCCCAGGACAAGGGTGAGATGCGCGCGAAGCTCACGTCGCTCGACGTGCCGTGCCCGCGTCATCGCATCGTGAAGGACCCGGCCGATGTGGTCGCGTTCGCCGAGGAGGGCGACGGCTTCCCCGTCATCCTCAAGACGGTGCGCGGCGGCTACGACGGCAAGGGCGTGTGGTTCGTACGCTCCGAGGCCGACGCCGCCGACCCGTTCAAGGCGGGCGTGCCGGTCCTGGCCGAGGAGAAGGTCGACTTCGTACGGGAGCTGGCGGCCAACGTCGTCCGCTCCCCGCACGGCCAGGCGGTCGCCTACCCGGTCGTCGAGTCCCAGCAGGTCGACGGCGTCTGCGACACGGTGATCGCCCCGGCGCCCGAGCTCGACGAGTCCCTCGCGGGCGAGGCCCAGGAGCTGGCGCTGCGCGTCGCGCAGGAGCTCGGCGTGGTCGGCCACCTCGCGGTCGAACTCTTCGAGACCCGCGACGGCCGCATCCTGGTCAACGAGCTGGCGATGCGCCCGCACAATTCCGGCCACTGGACGATGGACGGGGCGGTGACGTCCCAGTTCGCGAACCACGTGCGCGCCGTCCTCGACCTGCCGCTCGGTGACCCGCGCCCGCGCGCGACGTGGACGGTCATGTGCAACGTCCTGGGCGGCGACTACCCGGACATGTACAGCGCGTATCTGCACTGCATGGCCCGCGACCCGCAGCTCAAGATCCACATGTACGGCAAGGACGTGAAGCCCGGCCGCAAGGTCGGTCACGTCAACACCTACGGCGACGACCTGGACGACGTGTTGGAGCGCGCCCGTCACGCAGCCGGCTACCTCCGAGGAACGATCACAGAATGAGTTCTGCAGTGAGCCCCGTGGTGGGCATCGTCATGGGCTCGGACTCCGACTGGCCCGTCATGGAAGCCGCGGCGAAGGCCCTCGACGAGTTCGAGATCCCCTACGAGGTCGACGTCGTCTCCGCGCACCGGATGCCGCACGAGATGATCTCGTACGGGGAGCAGGCCGCCGAGCGCGGCCTCAAGGCGATCATCGCGGGCGCGGGCGGCGCGGCCCACCTGCCCGGCATGCTGGCGTCGGTGACGCCGCTGCCGGTGATCGGCGTGCCGGTCCCGCTGAAGTACCTCGACGGCATGGACTCCCTGCTGTCCATCGTGCAGATGCCGGCGGGCGTCCCCGTCGCGACCGTCTCGGTCGGCGGCGCGCGCAACGCGGGCCTGCTCGCGGCCCGCATGCTCGCCGCTCACGACGAGGAACTCCTCGGCCGCATGCGGGACTTCCAGCAGGAGCTGAACGACCAGGCGACCGAGAAGGGCAAGCGGCTGCGGGCCAAGGTCGAGGGTTCGGCCGCCGGATTCGGCTTCGGGAAGTGACGCGCGTGACCACCTCCGCCGCCCTTGAGGAAGTCCGCTCGCTGCTGGCCGAGTTCCCGGTCGTCGACGGGCACAACGACCTGCCGTGGGCGCTGCGCGAGCAGGTCACGTACGACATCGACGCGCGCGACATCGCCACCGACCAGAGCGCCCATCTCCACACGGACCTGGGCCGGTTGAGGGCCGGTGGCGTCGGCGCGCAGTTCTGGTCGGTGTACGTCCGTACGGACCTGTCGGGCGACGCGGCGGTCAGCGCCACGCTCGAACAGATCGACTGCGTCGACCAGTTGATCGCCCGGTACGCGGGTGAGCTGCGCGAGGCGCGGACCGCGGCCGACATGGAAGCGGCGCGGAAGGAGGGCCGCATCGCCTCGCTCAAGGGCGCGGAGGGCGGCCACTCCATCAACAACTCCCTTGCCACGCTACGGGCGTTGTACGCGCTGGGCGTCCGCTACATGACGCTCACGCACAACGACAACATCGCGTGGGCGGACTCGGCGACGGACGAGCCGGGCGTCGGCGGCCTATCGGCCTTCGGCCGTGAGGTGGTCCGCGAGATGAACCGCGAGGGCATGCTGGTCGACCTCTCGCACGTCGCGGCGACGACGATGCGCGCGGCGCTCGACGTGTCCGAGGCGCCCGTGATCTTCTCCCACTCCTCGTCGCGGGCGGTGTGCGACCACCCCCGCAACATCCCGGACGACGTGCTGGAGCGCCTGTCGGGGAACGGGGGAGTGGCCATGGCCACCTTCGTCCCGAAGTTCGTGCTGCAGGCGGCCGTCGACTGGACCGCGGCCGCGGACGACAACCTCCGCTCGCACGGCTTCCACCACCTGGACACGTCCCCGGAGGCGATGAAGCTGCACCGCGCCTTCGAGGAGGCGCGCCCCCGTCCGATCGCGACGGTCTCCACGGTGGCGGACCACCTGGACCACATGCGCGAGGTCGCGGGCGTCGACCACATCGGCATCGGCGGCGACTACGACGGCACGGCGTTCACGCCTGACGGCCTCAACGACGTCTCCGGCTACCCGAACCTCATCGCGGAACTGGTCGACCGGGGCTGGTCCCGCGACGACCTCTCCAAGCTGACGTGGCGCAACGCGGTACGGGTGCTGGCCGACGCGGAATCGGTGGCGTCCGACCTCCGCTCCCGCAGGGGCCCGTCGAACGCGACGTTGGGGCAACTGGACGGGTAGCGCGGGGCGCGGACCGGGTGGGTGGTTCCGGTGTCCCGGACGGGGCGGGGTGGTTCCGGCGTCCCGGACGGGGCGGGGTGATTCCGGCGTCCCGGCCGGGGTGAGGTGGTTCTGCCGGGTCGGGTGGTCCCGGCGTCCCGGGCCGGGCGGGGTGGTTTCGGTGGGCCGGGGCGTTGGGGTGGTTGCGGTGCCCTCCCCGGCTCGCTCGGTTTGCCCAGCCCAGTTCCTTCCTCCTCGCCCACCTCCCACCACCCGCCCCCTCCGGGGGCTGCGGTTGGGCGCTCCCGGCTCGGGCTCGGGCCGCCTGCGCCGGGGTTGAGCCTTGGGGCGACGCCGCCAGCCCCAGCCCCGCCGCCCTTCGGGCTCGTACCGTCCGCCTACGAGCGGGCTTTCGACCGCCCGCCGCTACGGCCCTACGGGCGAAACCTGCAACCGTCACCGCTTGGCGCGGTCCGCCGTCAGGCATGGCTCCCTGAGACGACCTCACCTCGGGCGAGTGGTCGGTTGGCGTGGTCCGTCACGCAAGTGGGCTCCGCGGCCGGTGCCTCGGGCGAGTAGTCGGCTGGTGTGTTCGCCATCCCGGTTGGCTCTGCGGCCCCTGTCGTCGGGTGATTGGCCGCTGGCGTGGTTCGCCTCCGGGGTGGGCTCCGCGGCCCGTGCCTTGAGCGAGTGGTAGGTCGGCACGGTTCGCCTCCCGGGCCGGCCTCGCGGCTCCTGCCTTGGGTGGATCGGCCGCCGGCATGGTTCCGTCACCTGAGGCAGCCCCTCCGCCCCTGCCTCGGACGAGCAGCCACCGGCCCATCCATGGCGCCGGCTGCCGCCTCGCGTCGGGTTGTCCGCCGCCGGACGGACGGACTTCCCTACCCGAGACGGCAGGGCCTGCCACGCCTTGGGTAACTGCCTTTCCCAATCCCTCCGCCTGGCTCCGCGCAGGTGAGACCCCATCCGATGCCGGGGTGGGCACGTTCGCGCCCCCTCCGGGTGCCCCGTACCCATCGCCTCCGGCGCCGCCCCGGCAGCGCTCCGAACCCCGCTGCTGCGCGACTGTTGCGGCAGGCGCCGCGATGCGTCCGGGGCCGGACCCCGTTGGGCCGACGCCCCCGGAGGGGGCGGGTGGGTGGGAGGTAGGCGGGTGCCGGCCCGGCCGGCGAGGGGTGGTGCAGCGGATCGTGCGGGTGGCGTGGGGTGCCGCCCCCGGCAAGGCTCCGGCTCCCGGTGCCGCGTGCGAGTGCGCGGGTTGGGGCCCCGGTGCCCGCGTAGCGAACAGGGCAGACGCCAACTCCGGTTGCGACCGTTGCGGCAGGCGCAGCGCCCCGGGCCCCGGTGGGCCGACGCCCCCGGAGGGGGCGGGTGGGTGGGAGATTGGCGGGTTCCGGCCCGGCCGGCGAAGGGGCGGTGCAGCCCATCGTGCGGGTGGCGTGAGGCGCCGCCCCCGGCAAAGCTCGGCCCCCGGTGCCGCGCACGATGCGCAGGTCGGGCCCCCGGCGCCGCGCACAAGTACGCCGGGCAGGCCCCCGGCGCCGCCCCCGGCCCCGCCCAACCACACCCCCGCCCACCCGAACGGCACCGCTCGCCGAGACCCCGCCCCCACCCCGTGCAACGGTGGTCCGAACGACTGTCCCACCGACGTCCGGAGCCCTGCCATGGCAGACCTACAGGACGAACTCACCGCCCCCGCCGAGGCAGGCGATCTGGAAGCCGCGAGGCCCACCACCGCCGACCTCGCAAGACCCGTGCCCGCAGGCCACGTCCCGGCCGACGCGGGCAACACACCCACGCCCGCAGGCCACGTCCCGGCCCACGCGGGCAACACACCCACGCCCGCAGACCACGTCCCGGCCGACGCGGGCAACGCCCCCACCCCCGCGGATCCCACATCCGCCGCGCCCACACCCACACCGGCGCCCCCCACCCCACCCCACACCCTCCTCACCCGCCACCCCGTCGCCGACGGCTACTGCGGTCTCCCGCAGGTACTGCGCACCCTCCCCTGGTACGACCTGGAACTCGGCGAGAGTGCCGTGGAGGTCGATCTCCCGAGGCTGCGCGCAGGCGGCACCGGCGCTCAGCTGTGGGCACCCCACGTAGCCCCGGACGCCCCCGTCGCCACGACGCTGGAACAGATCGACCTGATCACCAACGTCGTCGCCCGCCACCCGGAGGACCTCCGCCTCTCCCGCTCCGTCTCGGACACCGCCGACGCCCGCGCCCACGGCCGTATCGCCGTCCTCATCGGCCCGGCCCCGGCCATGGCGGCGGCGGACTCGCTCGGCACGCTGCGCTCCCTGCACGCCCTCGGCCTGCGCGCACTCACACTGAGCGGCACGTCATGGGCGTCGGACGCCGGCCTGACCCGGTTCGGCGAAGAGGTCGTACGGGAGATGAACCGGCTCGGCATGCTCATCGACCTCACCGGCGCCTCGGCCGCGACGGCCACCCGCGTCCTCGCGGTCTCCAAGGCCCCGGTCGCCCTGACCCGCTCCGGCGCCCACGCCCTGAACCACCACCCCGACAACGCCCCGGACGAACTCCTCGCCGCACTCGGCGAGAGCAGGGGGCTGTGCCTGGTGCCGTGCTCCGCGGACCGTACGGGCCCCGCCCTGCGCGACGTGGCCGATCACGTCGACCATGTGCGGCGTCTCGCGGGCCCCGAGGCGGTGGGCCTGTCAGGGACGTACGACACCGGGGAGGCGCGCCCCGAGGGCCTCACCGACGTCGCCGGTTACCCGGCCCTGATCGCGGAACTCCAGGACCGCGGCTGGACCGACGCCGACCTCGCCCTGCTCACCTGGGGCAACGCCCAACGGGTGCTGCGCAGCACGGAGTTCGCCTCCCGCGCCGCGCAACAGCGCCGCGGCCCGTCGACCGCCACCCACGAACCGTAGGGGCCTGCCCAGCCCTGCTTGATCCGGCCGCTAACCCGCCTCCGGCCGGATCAAGCAGAACGGATGCCCCGCCGGATCCGCGTACACCCGGAAGTCACGGGCGCCGCCCTCGTCGTCCAGGTCGAGCGGGACCGCGCCGAGGGCGAGGATCTTCTCCTGCGCGGCCTCGATGTCCTCCACGTCCAGGTCGAGGTGGAGCTGCTGCGAGTCGTGGTCGGCGGCGGGCCACTGCGGGGGCTTGTGGTCAGGGACCCGTTGGAAGGACAACCGCTGCCCACCCGGCGCGTACAGGTTGTACCAGTACCCCTTGCCCTCGTAGTTCTCGATCTCGCCGCCGAGCACGGCCGCGTAGAACTCGGCGAGCGCGAGGGGGTCGGGGCAGTCGTAGGCGATGGTTCCGATCTTCGCGAATGCCATGGGAGGCCCTCCGTCTCGCCAGATGCGTCCCGCGGGGCTCAGCAGGCGCAGAGGCAGAACGGGTGCCCCGCGGGGTCCGCGTAAACCCGCCAGCTGCGATCACGGTCCTCCGCGTCGAGCACCGTGGCGCCCAGTGCGAGAACCTCCTTCTCGGCCGCGTCCAGGTCCTCCGCCGTCAGATCGAGGTGGAACTGCTGCGACGCGTCCGGCGCGGGCCACGAGGGCGCCACGTAGCCGGGCGCCTGCTGGAACGCGAGGCGGTGGCCGCCCGGCGCCTCCACATCGACCCAGTCTTCCTCGTCGCCGGTGATGCTGCCGCCGAGCACGGCGGCGTAGAACTCCGCCAGCTCACGCGGCCGCGGACAGTCCAGGACGACGACTCCGAGTTGTGCGATGGGCATGATGCCTCCTCGTGTTACCCCTATACGGGGTCAACAGGTAACTTCGGCGTTACTGGATACTCCCGCATTGCGGGTAACGTCGCAACCATGAATGCGCGCCCGACCGCACCCGGTGGCCTCGCCCTGATCGAGGCCCTGGTGAACACGCTGCTCGACATCACGACGGGCGAGGACGCGCTGGACCGGGCCGAGGTGCGTGAGCGCTTCGGCATCACGGCGGGCGGGCTCGACGAGGCGCGCGAACTGCGCGAGTCGCTGCGCGCGGCCTGCCTGGCCCACGCGGGCCATCCGCCGCACCGCACCGTGACCCCGCTGGGGGAACTGCTCGCGCGGGCGCCGCTGCGGGTGGCGGTCGACGAGCGGGACGGCGCGGCGAGCCTGGTCCCGGTGCAAGGGGACTCACTGGCCGGACGCGTGGCGGCCGCCATCGCCGAGGCGCGCGGCGACGGAACCTGGGCGCGGCTCAGGGCCTGCGAGGCGGCCGACTGCCACTGGGCGTATTACGACCGGAGCCCCGCGGGCCGCGGTCGCTGGTGCGACATGGCGGTCTGCGGGGCCCGGGCGAAGATGCGGCGCTACCGCGCCAAGTAGCGCTTCAGAGCAAGCGGTACTTCAGAAAGGTCCTACACGGTCCTACGAGGTCCTACGCCGACGGACGCCCCATCGCCCGATACGTCCACCCGGCCGCCCGCCACAGCGAACTGTCCAGCGCATTGCGCCCGTCCAGGATCACCTGGCTCGTGGCCACCTTGCCCAGCTCCGCCGGGTCGAGCTCGCGGAACTCGCGCCACTCGGTGAGGTGCAGCACGATGTCCGCGCCCCGCACCGCCTCAAGCGCCGAATCCGCGTAGCCGAGCGTCGGGAAGACGCGGCGCGCGTTGTCCATGCCCTTCGGGTCGTAGACCGTGACCTGGCCGCCCTGGAGGTGGATCTGCCCGGCGACGTTCAGCGCGGGGGAGTCGCGTACGTCGTCGGAGTCCGGCTTGAACGTGGCGCCGAGGACGGCGACCCGCTTGCCCAGGAACGCCCCGCCTCCGAGCGCCTCGCGCGCCATCTCGACCATCGCGCCGCGCCGCCGCATGTTGATGGAGTCGATCTCGCGGAGGAACGTCAGGGCCTGGTCGGCGCCCAGCTCGCCGGCGCGCGCCATGAACGCGCGGATGTCCTTGGGCAGGCAGCCGCCGCCGAAGCCGATCCCGGCCCGCAGGAACTTGTGCCCGATCCGCTCGTCGTAGCCGATCGCCTCGGCGAGCTTCGCGACGTCGCCGCCGCCCGCCTCGCAGACCTCGGCCATGGCGTTGATGAAGGAGATCTTGGTGGCGAGGAAGGAGTTCGCCGACGTCTTCACCAGCTCGGCGGTCGGGTAGTCCGTCACGATGAACGGGGTGCCCTCGGCGAGCGGCTTCGCGTACACCTCGCGCAGCAGGTTCTCGGCCCTGTCGCTGGTGACGCCGACCACGATCCGGTCCGGGTGCAGCGTGTCGTTCACGGCGAAGCCCTCGCGCAGGAACTCCGGGTTCCACGCCAACTCCGCGTGCTGCGGCAGCAGTTCGGTGAGGCGGACCGCCGAGCCGACCGGCACGGTCGACTTGCCGACGACGAGCGCGCCCTCCTTCAGATGCGGGGCGAGCGAGGAGAAGGCGGCGTCGACGTAGCTCATGTCGCAGGCGTACTCGCCGTGCTTCTGCGGTGTGTTCACGCACACGAAGTGCACGTCGCCGAACTCGCCGGCCTCGGCGAAGTCCATCGTGAAGCGCAGTCGACCGCTCGAACCCTCGAACCCCGGGACGTGCCGGCGAAGAAGATCCTCCAGGCCGGGCTCGTACATCGGGACCTCGCCCCGCGTGAGCATGTCGATCTTCTCGGGCACGACGTCCAGGCCGAGCACCTCGAAGCCGAGTTCGGCCATGGCTGCGGCGTGTGTCGCGCCGAGGTAGCCGGTGCCGATCACGGTGATCTTGAGGGCCATATCGGGGGGCTCCAGAGGTGTGGGTGCTTCAGGGCGCTGCCGAGCATAGCCGTGGCATGTGGAGGCGCCTCACCGGGCAACTTTCCCTTTGTCGCGTAGCTCACGTATCCGTGGTGTGCGCCGAGACCTAAAATTCGGGTTACTTAACGGTAATTAGCATCGACATCTGCACCAGCAGAAGCGTGGCTTGGAGCGTGAGAGACCTTGGCCGGATCGGCTGACTTCGACCTGTACCGCCCGTCCGAGGAGCACGACATGCTCCGCGACACGATCCGCGCGCTGGCCGAGGCGAAGATCGCCCCGTTCGCCGCCGCGGTGGACGAGGAGGCGCGCTTCCCGCGCGAGGCCCTCGACGCGCTCACCGCGTCGGACCTGCACGCGGTGCACGTACCCGAGGAGTACGGCGGCGCGGGCGCCGACGCGCTCGCCACGGTCATCGTGATCGAGGAGGTGGCGCGCGTCTGCTGCTCGTCCTCCCTGATCCCGGCCGTGAACAAGCTCGGCTCCCTCCCCGTGATCCTCTCCGGCTCCGAGGAGCTGAAGAAGAAGTACCTGGGCCCGCTGGCCAAGGGCGACGGCATGTTCTCGTACTGCCTGAGCGAGCCGGACGCCGGTTCGGACGCGGCGGGCATGAAGACCCGCGCCGTGCGCGACGGCGACTTTTGGGTCCTCAACGGCGTGAAGCGCTGGATCACCAACGCCGGTGAGTCCGAGTACTACACGGTGATGGCCGTCACCGACCCGGAGAAGCGCTCGAAGGGCATCAGCGCCTTCGTCGTGGAGAAGAGCGACGAGGGCGTCTCCTTCGGCGCCCCGGAGAAGAAGCTCGGCATCAAGGGCTCGCCGACCCGCGAGGTCTACCTCGACAACGTGCGGATCCCCGCCGACCGCATGATCGGCGCCGAGGGCACCGGCTTCGCCACGGCGATGAAGACCCTCGACCACACCCGCATCACGATCGCCGCCCAGGCGCTCGGTGTGGCCCAGGGCGCCCTCGACTACGCCAAGGGCTACGTCCAGGAGCGCAAGCAGTTCGGCAAGCCGATCGGCGACTTCCAGGGCATCCAGTTCATGCTCGCGGACATGGCCATGAAGATCGAGGCCGCCCGCCAGCTGACCTACGCGGCCGCCGCCAAGTCGGAACGCGGCGACAAGGACCTCACCTTCCAGGGCGCCGCCGCCAAGTGCTTCGCCTCGGACGTCGCCATGGAGGTCACCACGGACGCCGTCCAGCTGCTCGGCGGCTACGGCTACACGCGCGACTACCCGGTCGAGCGCATGATGCGCGACGCCAAGATCACCCAGATCTACGAGGGCACGAACCAGGTCCAGCGCATCGTCATGGCGCGCAACCTCCCGCAGTAAGTAACCTCCCGCCAGCACCCATGCGAACGGCCCCCGGCTCTGTGCCGGGGGCCGTCGCATCTCAGGACACTGCCCGGGGCAGCCAGTGAAGGACGTCTTCGGATGACGGGAACGGACGACCGGCCCACGCGCATGCAGGACCGGCTGTGGCGGGCCGTGAAGGAGTGGCTCACGCCCGCGGACGCCAAGGAGACCGCCGCCAGGGCCAAGGAGCTCGCGCTGAGCGTGCTGCCTCCGGGCGAGGGCGCCGAGCCGTCCGCGGCGCACCTCGTACAGGTCGACTCGCAGGTGCCGCAGCCTCCGGCCCGGCTGCGGCCGAACGCCTTCGACGGGTCGCCGGGGCTGCTGACCCGCGCCGGGGAGATCGACGACCGGCTGTTCCGGCTCAACCCCGTCAACGCCCTGGTCCGCGGCGGCAAGGAGCGCGAGGCGATGCGCGGCGACTGGGAGTCGCTGGCCGGGCTGCTGGTCCGTGCCCTCGTGCCGCGCAAGCTGGAGAACCCCGGCCACGTCCTCGTCGCGGGCGCCGGCGCGTACCACCTGGTCCGTGTCGAGGGCCGGATCGCGCGGGGCGAGGTCGGGCCGCGCGCCGAACTGGCCTGGTCGCTGCCGCGCCCGGCGCTGGCCTGGGTGCGCAGCCGTAACGACATCAAGCACAACACCCACGAGCTCGGTTTCGCCGACGGCTCCTGGACGACCGCCCTGTTCACCAGCGACGGAGCGCATGCCGTCGGCCGCACCTTTCCGCAGCGCCTCCCGTACAGCGCGCCCCGCCCCGGAACCTAGGACGTCCGCCGCAGCACCAAGCACGCGAAGCCGAAGCAGTGGCGGTAGCCGCGGAGCCATTCCGTGCGGCGTTCGTCGACCAGGGTCAGGAGGTCCGCGCTGTCGGGGTGGTCCGGGTGGTCGAGGGACCAGTTCGCGACGGAGCCGAGCCACGACCATTCGTACGCGTCCAGCTCGTGCCGGGTGCTGAGGTGCGCCGCGACCGGGGTCCAGCCGGCCCCGGCGACCCGGTCGAGGGTGGTCGCCAGGTCGGCGAAGTCGCCGAGCATCTCGACCGCCTCGGCGGAGGGCGTGCCCTCCCAGTAGCCGTCGCCGATCACGACCCGGCCGCCCGGAGCCAGGTGGGCGCGCGCCGCGTCGAGGGTGGGCAGCAGGCCGCCGAAGGCGTGCGCGGCGCCGACGCTGAGCACCGCGTCGAACGGCTTCTCCGGCACGAAGTCCTCGGCCGCCTTGTGGTGCAGCGCGAGGCGGTCGGACACACCTGCTGCTTCCGCCCGCTCGCGGGCCTCGGTGAGGGAGCTCTCGGCGAGGTCGACCCCCTCGGCCCGGACGCCCGGATGCGTCGCGAGGGCGCGCAGCAGCCATTCGGCGGGGCCGCAGCCGAGGTCGAGGACGCGCTCGTCGCCGCGGGGCAGGGCGTGGCGCAGCAGTTCGCTTACGGAGTCGTCGCCGAGCGGGGCCTTGATCGGGTGGTCGGCGTGGGCGATGCGGGAGATCTCTTCGCGATCCATCGGCGCAGCGTGTCAGGGGCGGGGGCCCGCCGCACCACCTTTTGCGACTTCCGGCAGCGCCGCGAGGTAGCCGCCGTCCACGGGCAGGCAGACCCCGTTGACGTACGAGGAGGAGGGCCCGGCCAGGAAGGCGACGACGTCGGCGATCTCCTCGGGGGAGCAGAGGCGGCCGAGCGGGTAGTCGGCCTCGACGCGGGCGCGTGCGGCGGGGTCGCGCCAGCGGTGGGCATTGCGCTCGACCGGCACGAAGCCCGGTTCGACGACATTGGTGCGCACACCCAGCGGCCCCCACTCGGTGGCCGCCGCCCGGGCGAGCGCTCCGAGCCCCGCCTTGGCGACCGCGTACGGTGCGCAGCCGGGCGCCGCACCGTGCGCGTGCACCGACCCGACGAGGACCACGGACGCGGGCCCCGCACCCTTGCGCCGCACCAGCTCTGCGGCGGCCTGCCAGGCCGAGACGAGCCCGACGTCGAAGACCCGGTGCCACTGCGGTGACGTCAACTCGCCCAGTGGCGAACGAAGTTCGTGCAGCAGTGCGTGTATGAGTATGGAGGGCCGATCGGGGGCGGCGTCGAAGGCCCGCCCGATGACGGTCGGTTCGGTGGCGTCGCCCACCAACACCTGGTGTGCGCCCGGGAGTTGACGGGCCGTCGGGTCCTGGTCGACCGCGACGACATGCGTACCGCCGGCGGCGAGCCGGGCCACGATCGCCCGGCCGACCCCACCGGCGGCACCGAGAACAAGAGCGGACGTCATGACGACACCCTGGCCTCAGTCGCTGGAGACCGTGACCTTCTCGTCGTTGTTGAACTGGTTGACCAGCTGCTTGACCTTGGCCTTGTCCCACAGCAGGTTGCCGCCGACCGAACCGCTCGTCGGCATGTTCATCGACTTGCCGTCACCGCTGTTGGTGGACTTCATCGCCATGAACATCTTGCCGAGGTCCCACAGGCTCATGTCCTTGTCGACGGTGAGCGAGTCGAGGCCCGCGCCCATCGTCGGGTACAGCGTGAACGGGTTCAGGATCGTCGAGGGCGAGGACACCTTGTGCGCGAGCGCCCCGAGGAACTGCTGCTGGTTCTTGGTGCGCTGCAGGTCGGACTGGGCGAAGGCGTGCCGCGTACGGACGAAGGCGAGGGCCTGCTGGCCGTCCAGGGTCTGCTTGCCCTTCTGGAAGTCGGCCCCGGACCACTTGTCCTTGAAGCCCTCCTTCAGGTTCATCTCGACGCCGCCGACCGCGTCCACGATGCTCGCGAAGCCGCCGAAGCCGATCTCCGCGTAGTGGTCGATGTGCAGACCGGTGTTGAACTCGACGGTGCGCACGAGCAGCGTCGGGCCGTCCTCCGCGTACGTGGCGTTCAGCTTCGTCTGACGGCCCGTGGCGGGGTACGTCTTGCCGGACTCGGCGCCCTTGTACGAGGGGATCTCGACGTTCGAGTCACGCGGCAGCGAGACGAGGGTGTCCCCGTTGGAGCCGACGTGCAGGATCATCATCGTGTCCGTGCGCTTGCCCGCGGCGGAGCCGGTGTGCAGCTTCTTCTTGTCCTCGGCGGACATGCCCTCACGGCTGTCGGTGCCGACGATCAGGTAGTTCGTACCGTCGCCGGCCTCGGGCCGGTCGATGACCTTCGACAGGTCGACGTCGCGGTGCAGCTTGGAGTCGGCCCAGAAGTACGTGCCGATGCTCGCGACGACCACCACGAAGATCACGGTCAGGACGGTCCACTTGATGCGCTTGCCCCAGTTGCGGGGACGCACCGGCCGGCCGCTCGGCGGCCCGTAGTCGCCGCCGTCGTCGAAGCCGGGACCCCGGCCCCGGCCGCTCGGCTGGCCGTAGACCTGGCCCGTGTTGTACCCGTCGTCGTACGACGCGTTGTACCCGCCACCGTCGTACGCGGGCTGCTGCTGCGGCGGCACGGGGCGCTGCACCTGCCGCATGACGCGGGCGCCCTCCGGACGTGCGCTACCGCTGCCACGGCCGTATCCACCGTTGCCGGCGCCGCCCTGCCTGTCGCTCCGCCCGTCGGGCCACTCATTCATAGGGCTCAGTGTGCCGTGCCCGAATACGTGCCTTACAAGCCCTGAAGGGAAATCGCACCAGTGCTGTTGCAGAGCTAACACATTCGGTGCGCGCATAAGGTTGGTGGCATGACAGACCAGGCCCACGGCGCGGAATCGGATATTCCGGGCAAGCCGACTTCCGCTTCCCGCACGACGTTGTCGCACATCATGACGCACAACGACACCAACCTTCTCGGCACGGTGCACGGTGGCGTGATCATGAAACTGGTGGACGACGCGGCGGGCGCCGTGGCCGGCCGGCACTCGGGCGGACCTGCGGTGACGGCCTCCATGGACGAGATGGCGTTCCTGGAACCGGTGCGCGTCGGTGACCTGGTGCACGTGAAGGCGCAGGTGAACTGGACGGGGCGCACGTCGATGGAGGTGGGCGTGCGGGTGCTCGCCGAGCGCTGGAACGAGTCGACGCCCGCGCAGCAGGTCGGCTCGGCGTACCTGGTCTTCGCCGCGGTCGACGCGGACGGCAAGCCCCGCACGGTCCCGCCGGTGGAACCCGAGACCGACCGCGACCGCCGCCGCTACCAGGAAGCCCAGATCCGCCGCCAGCACCGCTTGGCGAGGCGCCGCGCAATCAAGGAGCTGCGCAACTCCAACCCCGCCGGCGACTGAGCCTTTTAAGCCCCTGCGGCGATTGAGCAGCGGGGCCCGGGGCAGAGCCCCGCGACCGCAACCCCGGCCGACCGCAACAAGAGGTCAACCACACACCACCTGGTCCCCGGTAACCGCCCCGTACGACCCAGCGGAAGCGTCCTGTGCCCGCACGGCCCGTACGCCCTTGTAATCCGTCCCGGCGACGACCTTCAACGTCGGCCCAAGACCGTCCACCGGCTCCATCTCCGCCCCCGGCAGGGACGCCGCCAACGACTTGGCCGACCGGTCCCACCCGGGGTCGTACAACACGGTCGTCCGCTTCGCGGTGCGGTCGTCCGCGTTGACCGGCGCCCCGGTCGTCCGGAACCCGGTCTTCTTCAGCGCGGCGTCGACCTTCTTGCCGAGCCCGGAGGACATCGTCCCGTTCTCGACCTGGACGCTGATCTCCTTCGGCGAGACGTCGACCACGGCCGCCTTCTTCGCCTTCGGCAGGTGCGGAGCGAGCGGCTTGTCCTCGCGCAGCGCCTTGAACAGTGCCGCGGACTTCTTGTCGTCCCACTTCACGGTGGAGCCGATGTTCGGCACGGGGTAGCTCATGTTCCCGATCGGCACGGTCGTGAACTCCGAGGACGACGGCGAGAAGTTCCGCATGGCGCGCGCCAGGTCCACCATCTCGTCCGACCCGAAGCCCTTGTCGGCACGGACCGACTTGAGCAGCGTGGAGGCGACACCGCGGAACCGCACCGGATTGAGCAGCACGCCCGACGACGTCGCCTTCGAGATCAGCGCGGCCATGAACCGCTGCTGGCGCTGCATCCGGCCGAGGTCGCCCGCACTGTCCATGTGCCGGGCCCGCACGTACTGCAACGCCTCCCCGCCGTTCAACCGGTGCGTGCCGGCGTCGAGGTCGAGCCCGGTGTAGGAGTCCTTGAGCGGGGAGTCCGTGCAGATGTCGACGCCGCCGAGCTCGTCGACCGTCTTCATGAAGCTGGTGAAGTCGACCTCCAGATAGTGGTCGAGCTTCACCTTCGTCATGTGCTCGACCGTGCGCAGCGTCAGCTGCGGCCCGCCCTCCGCGTACGCCGCGTTCAGCTTCACGGGGTGCTGGTGATGCTTCTCGCCGCTGTTCTGGTCGGTGTGCGCCGGGATCTCCGCGTAGCTGTCGCGGGGGAGGGAGACGACGGAGGCGCGCTCGTGGTCCGCCGAGATGTGCACGATCATCACGGTGTCCGTGCAGTGGCAGGGCGCGCCGCCGAGCTTGTACTTCCGGCGCTCCTCTTCGCTGATCTTGTCGCGGCCGTCGGTGCCGACGAGCAGCACGTTCATGCCGTCGCCCGCCGCGGGCCGGTTCTTCATGTCCTTGAAGGGGTCGATCCGGTGGATCCCGGCGTCGATGCCGCTGACGAGCGCGTGCCCGACGCCGGCCGCGGCGAGCACCGTGACCGACAGCGCCGTCGCCACCCGCATGGCCCACCTGGACTTCTTCCGGAGCGGCGGGCGACCGGGCCTGCGGGCCTGCCCCCGGGGACGGGACGGCCGCTGCGGACGGTCGGGGGAGCGGGGCGGCGTGGGCACCGGGGGACACCTCCGCGGCAGTGGGCGTGGGACGCGAGCACAGTAGGCCCATACGATCTGCTGCCCACGGCAGCGACTCGGCGGCGCGCGCCCGTGTCCCCCATTAGCGGTAACGTGAGCGCCGATGCTGCACTTTCCGGGGGCAACCCCCGGACCCCCGGCCGTGAAAGACGAAATGGACACCCAGAACACGAATCCCGACCGGCAGCTCCCGGCCGTCTCCGTGATCATGCCCATCCTCAATGAGGAGCGGCATCTGAAGGAGGCCGTCGAGGCGATCCTGGCGCAGGAGTACGACGGCGAGATGGAGGTCGTGCTCGCGCTCGGCCCCTCCACCGACCGTACGGACGAGGTCGCCGCGCGGCTCGTCGCCGAGACCGCCTCTTCGGACAAACGCGTGTCCACGGTGCCGAACCCGACGGGCCGCACCCCCGCCGCCCTGAACGCCGCGATCAAGGCCTCCCGCCACCCGGTCGTCGTCCGTGTCGACGGCCACGCGGCGCTCTCGCCCGGCTACATCGCCACCGCCGTCCGCCTCATGGAGGAGACCGGCGCGATGAACGTCGGCGGCATCATGCACGCCCAGGGCACCAACGCCTGGGAGCAGGCCGTCGCCGCCGCGATGACGTCGAAGATCGGCGTCGGCAACGCCGCGTTCCACACGGGCGGCGAGGCGCAGCAGGCCGAGACGGTCTATCTGGGCGTCTTCCGGCGCGAGGTCCTGGAGAAGCTCGGCGGGTACAACGAGGAGTTCATCCGCGCCCAGGACTGGGAGCTGAACTTCCGGATCCGTGAGTCGGGCGGCCTCATCTGGTTCTCGCCCGAGCTGCTGGTCGACTACCGGCCGCGGCCCAGCGTGAAGGAACTCGCCAAGCAGTACCGGAACTACGGCCGTTGGCGGCACGTCGTCGCCCGCTTCCACTCCGGTTCGATCAACCTGCGCTACCTCGCCCCGCCGACCGCCGTGTGCGCGATCGCGGCGGGCGTCGTGGTCGGCGTCGCCCTCACGCCGTGGGGCTTCGTGATCCCCGGCGGCTACCTCGCGGCGATCGTCGCGGGCTCGATACCGGCGGGCAAGGGGCTGTCGCTGAAGGCGCGCGCCCAGATCCCCGTCGCGCTCGCCACGATGCACATGACGTGGGGCTGGGGCTTTCTGACCAGCCCGAAGTCGCTCGCGAAGAAGGTCATCGCGTCGCGCCGCCCGGCCGTGCCGCAGGAGCCCGCGGTCAACTGACCGTCAACTTTCTTACGGGGCGCGGGAGTTCACCTCCCGCGCCCCGTTCTCGTAGGAGCCGCCAGGTGTGCTACCAGGTGTAGCCCTGCTCCACCTTCATGCACTTGGAGTCGTCCGCGCCGTTCTGCGTCTGCTCCTTGTCCAGGGCCTTGCTCGCGTCCTCGTCGTCCGTCGACTTCGGGTACGCGGTGCCCGTCTTCCAGTCGGCGCCCACGATCAGCGTCACCCCGGACACCTCCGTCGACTCCTGAACCGAACTCAGCGGAATCCCGAGGGACTTGGCGACCGCCTGGGCGTCGCCCTCCAGGTCGGCCGACGGATAGCGGATCACCGTTCTGTCCTCGACGAGGGACTGCGCCTGGTCCGGGACCGTCTGCGTGAAGCCCTTGGCCGTGAGCGCCTGCGCCACCTGCGCGGCCCGCCCGGGCGCCGCCGGTGTCGTCGCCGTCCGCGTGCCGTTGCGCACCTGCACCGCGATCTTGTCGTCGGCCGCGGCCGGATCGTCGGACGTCTCGTCCTTCGGCTTCTTCTTGTCGTCCTTGTCCTTGCCGTCGAGCGCGATGTCGTCACGGAGCAGGCGCCACAGCGCGTCGGCGTCCTTCTCCTTCGGCACCACGCGCGCACCCTCGTACACGAACGGCATCGTCGTCATCGTGATCCGCTTCGGCGCGGGCCGCTTCAGCTCGTTGCTCAGGTCGTACAGCTTCTTGACCGTGTCGAGGCCGTCGTCCACGCTGAGCGCGTTCGTCGCCTCCTCGGCGAGCGTGCGCAGCTCGGCCGGGTGGCTGAACGTCGCGTTCTCGCGCAGCTCGCGCACCATCGAGCTCATGTACATGTGCTGCGCCTTGGCGCGCGCGATGTCGCTGCCGTCCTCGAAGCCGTGCCTGGTCCGCAGCCACTGCAGGGCCTGCTCGCCCTTGACGGACGTCGTGCCCTTTCTCAGCTTCAGGCCCGAGCCCTCGCCCGAACTGTTCCTGGAGTAGACATTGGCGTTGACGCAGACGGGTACGCCGCCGATCGCGTCCGCCATCGACACGACACCCGAGAAGTCGACCATCATGTAGTGGTCGATGTGGATGCCGGTCATCTCCTCCCAGGTGGCGACCGTGCAGCCGGCGCCGCCGCGGGCCAGCGAGGAGTTCACCATCTGCCGGGAGAACGTCGCCTCGTACACCTTGCCGGACTTCGGGTCGGTGCACTTGGGCAGCCGGGTCAGGGTGTCGCGGGGCATGCTCACCACGGACATGTTGCTGCGGTCGGCCGACAGGTGCAGCAGCATCTGTACGTCGGCCAGCGGGGCGGAGCCGACGCTCTGCTTGTGCCCGCCGAGCTTCAGGTTCTCCTTGGTGTTCCGGCTGTCGGAGCCGATCAGCAGGATGTTCAGCGGCCGTTGGCCCGCCGCGTTCGGCGTCGGTTCGGGGACCTTGTGCTCGCCGAGATTGAGCTTGCCCGTCTCCAGATTTCCGTTCAGATGGCGGTAGTAGAGGTATCCGGCGCCCGCCGTGCCGATGATCAGGACCGCGAGAACGCCCGCGGTCCAGCGCAGTATTCGTCGTCTGCGCCGGCGCGGCCGGACGGCCGCGCGCTGCCTGCTGCGGGTGGTGCGGCCGCGGCTGTCCGCGTCGTCCCCGCCCGGCGCATGCTCGTACAGGCTGTCGTCCCACCCCAGGTCGGACGCCTGTTTCGGTGGTTCACCCCGCCCGGCAGGCCGCCGTGTGCGCTCCCCACGCACAGTGCTTCGCCCCATGTCCTACCCCGCCCTCCCCGCCCTGTGACAGCGGCTCGGCCGCCCTCTGTCATTTACTTAGACAGTCAACAGGCGGCCGAGGTTGGTCACTTGGCGCACACAGCCTTGTCCGCTGTTGTCTTGTCGACCTCCGGCGCCTTTGCCGAAGCTCCGTCGACGGGTGTCCCCGCACCCTTGAAATCGCCGCCGAGGATGAGCGTCATCGCCGGCAGCCCCTGATCGTTCTTCTCGCTCTTGCCTTCCTTCAGCGCGGACGCCGGAAGGCCCATGATGTCCGCGAGCCGCCGGGCCTGATCGGCCTGGTCCGGCGCGTACTCGAGGCTCGTCTTCGCCTGATTCGGCTTGTTGCCCATCTGGCTCGACTTCAGTACGCCCTCATTGTTCTGCAGTTCCGTGAGAGTTTCCTGAGCGGCGCCGGTCTTGCCACTGCCGTTGTAGATGTTGACGCGGACCGCGGAGGCTGCGGACTTGGGGCCCTTGAGCTTCGCGTCCTGCTTCTCCTTCTGCTTCTTCTTCGTCTCCGTGAGGGACACGTCGTTCTTGATCGCGTTGAAGACCGGCGGCCCGGCCGTCGGGTTCACGACGACGGTCACGGGCGTCGGCTCCGCCGGGTTGTCGATCACGGGAACCGTGGTGAACGACAGGTTCTTCGGCGGCACCTTCCTGATCTCAAGAGCCAGGTCCTTGAGGCTGTTCAGGCTGCCGATGCCCTTGTCGACGGTGAGCGCCTTGGTCGCGGCCTCGGCGAGGCTCGTCAGCTTGCGCGGATTGGTGAGCGTGTCGCTCGAACTCATCTTGCGCGCGAGCGACCCCAGGAACTGCTGCTGCACCTTGATCCGGTCCAGGTCGCCCTGGTTGCCGAAGCTGTGCCGGGTGCGCAGGAAGGCCAGCGCCTGCTCGCCCTGAAGGTTGTGGGTGCCCGCCGACAGCTTGAGGTGCGAGTCCGGGTCGTTGACGTCCTTGCCGACGCAGACCTGGACGCCGCCGACCGCGCTGGACAGCGTCTTCACCGCGTTGAAGTCCGCCATCATGAAGTGGTCGACGGTGATGCCCGTGACCGCCTTGACGGTCTTCATGACACAGCCGGCGTCGCGGTCGTCCTGCCCGAGGCTGGTGTTGAAGCGGACGTTCGGCGTGCCCTTGATGGTCCTGAGCGAGCCGTCCTTCTGCTTCACCTGGCAGTCCGGCACATCCACGACGAGGTCGCGCGGAATGCTCAACGCGGTCGCGTTCGTACGGTCCTTGGAGACGTGCAGCAGCACGTTGGTGTCGGCGTGGCCGACGCTGCCCTTGTCGCCGTAGCCCTCGTTGCCCTTGCCGGTGCGCTTGTCGGTGCCCATGACGAGGACGTTGATCGCCTCGTCCTTGGCGAAGCCGCTCTTGGCGCCGACCACGTCCTGCGACGTGATGTTGCCGTTGAGGTGCTCCCAGTACCAGTAGCCGACCCCGGCGCCCACCAGGACGACCATGGCCATGCCGCCGGCCGTCCAGAGCATGACCTTCTTGGCCTTCGACTTCTTCTTCGGCCGCGAACGCCGCCGGCCGGAGCCGGGGTCCTGCGCCGCCGGCGCCTCACGGCGTCTGCGCTGCGGGGGGACGTCGCGTCGACCGCCGCCGCCACCCTGCGGGTTGCCACGGCGGGGGCCGCCACCGCGCGGGGCGGCGCGACGGGGGCTGGGCACTGCCGACTGCCCAGCGGAGGGGGTCAGTCGCAGTTCGTAGTCACCGGTGTGGGGGTTGAGCACCCACTGATCTGCGGGGTCGATGTTCTCAGCCCGCCCACGGCCTTGCGCGTCCACGGTTGTCTGTGTCCTCCGTCGGGGCCACGCGGCGCCCCACCCCCCTTAAAAGCGGGCGCCCGGTCAAGTCGGTCAGTAGTGCGCGACCGGGCTCGCAAGCATGGCCGGGTGCACCGGATCGCTCACACTATCCGCCCAGTTCAGCGTCAAGCGAGGACGGTGACAAATTCCACTCCCATACAACTGGGCAATCCGGACCATTTCTTTGAACCTGTGGGTCGGTTGATGACTTGCGCTTTACCCAGGGGCCGTTGAGGCGGTGTCCGGGCGTCGGGTCTCAGCCGCAGGAGGCCTGTCCGGCCGTGTTCCCCCGGAAGGTGGGGGCGGGGGAGGCGCCGGGTTTCCCGACGCTGCCGTACGTGCCGTATCCGTCGGAGTATCCATCGGATTCGTCGTCTGTGCCGTATTCGTCCTGTGCGCCGTACTCCTCGGCAGGGGGCGTCTGTTCGGCCACCTTCACGGGCGTGTCCTTGCGCAGCTGCGTGAACAGCCGCTCGGCCGCGGGCTGGACGAGCTGGTCCCGATTGGCGTTGTACTCGTACGACTCGCGGGGCACCGTCAGGAAGTGGACGCGCTCGGCGGGAATGCCGCGCATGCCGCGCACCAGGTCGTAGAGCCCGCGCAGGCTGGCGAGCCCGGGGTCGGTGGTCAGCGAGGAAGTGGCGGCGTCGAGCACGGGGTAGAGCCGGGTCGGGTTCAACAGCACGCCGTTGCTCTGCACCTTTTCGACGAGCGCGCCGAGGAACCGCTGTTGACGGTCCATCCGGTCGGTGTCGCTGCCGTTGCCGAGGCTCTTGCGGGCGCGTACGTAGCCGAGGGCCTGCTCGCCGTTGAGGTGGTGGGTGCCCGCGGCCAGTCGCACATGCGCGTCGTCGTCGTCGATCGGCCGGTCCAGGCACACCGTGACACCGCCGACGGCGTTCACCATGTCCTTGAACCCGTCGAAGTCCACGACCATGTGGTGGTCGATCCGGACTCCCGTCATCTTCTCGACCGTACGGATCGTGCAGGCCGAACCGCCCACCTCGAAGGCGTAGTTGAACATCGCGAACATCTCGTCGTGCCGGGAGCCGTCCCGCTGCCTACAGGCCGGCACGTCGGTCATCAGGTCGCGCGGGAACGAGACGGCCGTCGCGCTCTTCCGGTCCGCCGCGACGTGCAACAGGATCGTGGTGTCGGAGCGCTGGGTGCCGTCGTTGCGGCCGTACTTCCCGTTCTTGCCCGCCCGCGAGTCGGAGCCGATGAGCAGCAGGTTCTGCGCGCCCTCGGCCAGCACGGTGGGCCGTTCCTTCTCGTAGCGCGCGAGCTCGGCGGCGGTGTCCGAGTCCTCGGTGATGTTCCCGTTGAGCCTGTCGTACGCGACCCAGCCGACGCCGCCCGCCACCAGCACCAGGAACGCCGCGCAGATCGCCGAGTACCGCAGCCAGCGCCTGCGCCGCCGCGCGCGCCCCGCGCCGGTGGGCGAGGAGCCGTGGGCCGGCCCGGGGTCCGGGGGCGTGGCAGCGGAGTCGGTCACGTACAGGTCCCCCTCATGGAAACGTAGGCGTACCTACGACCATGGACCCCGCCGCGCGAACGGGCCGGGGGAGCTGAGCCGAACGGGTCAGCGGGCGGTCGCGGTGACCCGCTCGCTCTCCACGCGCTTGGCGAGGGCCTCTTCGTCGAGCCGGTCGAGGTTGCGGCACAGCACGACGGAGCCGCCGGTGGCCAGCGGCGCGTAGAGCCCCGCGGCGAGCCCCTGCCAGGAGTCGTACGCGAGCCCGGACAGCAGCCGCGAACCGGGACCGGTGAGTCCGAGCCCGCCGGCGTCGGCGGAGGCCTTCTCGACGACCTCGGCGCCCGTCCACTCGGCGCCGGCCACGACGAGCGCGGGTTCGTCGGCGTCGACGGGCGCGAAGGGGGCGAACCGGTCGCCCTGCCCCGGCACTTCGACGGCGTAGTCGAGGAAGCCCTCGGGCGGCTGCGGGAACCGCCCGCCGAGCGGCCGCAGCGCGAGCGCGACCCGCTCCCCGGAGCAGGCGCGCGCGGCGTCGAGCGTGTCCGGTCCGCTCACGACGAGATCGGCGCGGCCCGGATCCCCGCCCACATCCGCGACGACGCCGACGGACGAACAGGCGAGCAGCCACACCGCGGACTGCCAGTGGGCGGGCAGCAACAGGGCGAGACGGTCGCCCGGTTCGGCGTTCAGGTCGCCCTGCAACAGATTGGCAGTCTTGGACACCCAGTTCGCGAGCGTCGCCACGGACAACTCCACGCGCTCCCCGGTCGCGTCGTCGTAGAAAGTGACGAGCGGCCGCCCCGGATCATCGACGAGAGCGGCCTGAAGCAGAGCAGCGGGAGTACGAGCAGCACCATTCACCCAACCCACCCTACGCACCGCCCCCAATCGAGACGGCAAGGGCCCGCCCCCGCCTCGGGCAATCCGCCATAGCCCCGACTCCCCACCCATGACGGCCGACCGCACCCCGCCTTGGGCAATCTGCCGTCGGCCTGGCTCCCCGCCCGTTGCGGTCAACCGCCACCGCCTTGGGCAATCTGCCGCCTGGGGCGGCAGGGTGGGCAAGGCGGCACCCCGGTGCCGCGCAACGAAAACCGCCGGCGCCGACCCCGGCACAGCTCACCCACCCCGGTGCCGCGCAACGAAACCCACGGCACCGACCCCGGCACAGCCCCCCAACACCCGTATGACCCTCCCCCAATGGCCGACGCCCAAGGATCCGCACAGCATCGTGCGCATGCGTGGATTCCTTGCTTCATCGATCGGTGTCACCTGCGCCGCCGCCCTGGCCCTCCCGCTCACCCTGCCCACGGCCTCGAACGCCGCGCCGTCCCCGACGCGCGAAGCGGTCCCCGGCAGCACCCAGTCCCTGCCCCTCGAATCGCCACCCGGCAGCACCTCGACGCGCGCCGCCGGTGCCCCGCAAGAACAGGGGCTCACACGCCGCGACGTGCGCCCCTTCTCCCTCGTCGGCGTCGTCTGGGACGACCCGGACGCCCACCTCGACGGCCACGTACAAGTGCGTACGCGGACCACGGACACCACCCGCTGGTCCACCTGGCAGGACGTGGAGACCCACAACGACGACGCCCCCGACCTGGACACCCCGGAACGCGCCGCAGGCAGCCTGCACGGATCGACCGCCCCACTCTGGGTCGGCGACAGCGACGGCGTGGAAGTACGCGTGAAGGCGGACGAGCCCGACGCCGAGCGCGCGCAGCCGAGCCCCCTCCCCAAGGGCCTGCGCCTCGAACTCGTCGACCCCGGCGACGAACCCCCACAGGGCTCCCGCGCCGAAGGGGCCAGCGCCGGCGTCATCCCCGCCCTCGACAAGAAGCAGACGGAGGACGAACTGATCGAGGCCCGCGGCGGCAAGCCGGCCGCGGCCGGGTCCCGCCCGTTCATCGGCCCGCGCCCGCGCATCATCACGCGCAAGGGCTGGGGCGCCAACGAGAAACTCCGGGAACGCAAACTCGGCTACACCAAAACCGTCAAGGCCGCCTTCGTCCACCACAGCGCTTCCGGCAACAACTACCGCTGCTCGCAAGCCCCTTCCGTCATCCGCAGTATCTACCGCTACCACGTCAAGAGCAGTGGCTGGCGCGACATCGGCTACAACTTCCTCGTGGACAAGTGCGGAAACATCTACGAAGGACGGGCCGGTGGCGTCGCCAAGCCGGTCATGGGCGCACACACCCTCGGCTTCAACACCAACAGCACGGGCATCGCGGTCCTGGGCACGTACAGCAGCTCCAACCCGCCCTCCGCGGCCGTCAAGGCCATCGCGCGTCTCACGGCCTGGAAGCTCGGTCTCCACGGCGCGAATCCGCGCGGGTCGACATATCTGAAGTCGGGCGGTGGCAATCTCTACCGCAAGGGAAAGAATGTACGACTCAAGGTGATCTCCGGTCACAGGGACGGTTTCGCGACCGAATGTCCGGGACGCCGTCTCTACAACAAGCTCGGCAGTGCCCGCTCCAGCTCCGCCCACCTCCAGGGTCGCTGACGCCGGCCGGCCTGGGCGCCTCGCACGGTCTGCATACACTGGCCGGCCGAAAGACAGTTCGGCCGGCCCAAGCAGGAAGCAGAGACGACAGGTGACAGAAGCGATCCTCCTGGTCGGCGGCAAGGGCACCAGACTCCGGCCACTCACGGTGAACACGCCGAAACCGATGGTCCCGGCGGCCGGTGTGCCGTTCCTCACGCACCAGCTGGCGCGCGCGAAGGCGGCGGGCGTCGACCACATCGTTCTGGCCACCTCCTACCTGGCGGAGGTCTTCGAGCCGTACTTCGGCGACGGCTCCCGCCTCGGCCTGCACATCGAATACGTCACCGAGGTCGAACCCCTCGGCACCGGCGGCGCCATCCGCAACGTCGCCTCGCGCCTGCACTCGGCCCCCGACGACCCGGTCCTCATCTTCAACGGCGACATCCTCACGGGCCTCGACATCGCCGCGCTGGTCGACGAGCACGAGACGACCGGCGCGGACGTCTCCCTCCACCTCTCCCGCGTCGAGGACCCCCGCGCGTACGGCCTGGTCCCCACGGACGACACGGGCCGGGTGACGGCCTTCCTCGAGAAGCCCCAGACCCCCGAAGAGATCGTCACGGACCAGATCAACGCGGGCGCGTACGTCTTCCGCCGCTCGGTCATCGACACGATCCCGACGGGCCGCCCGGTCTCGGTGGAGCGCGAGACGTTCCCCGACCTCCTGTCCTCTGGCGCCCACCTCCAGGGCATGGTCGACTCGACCTACTGGCTGGACCTCGGCACCCCTCAGGCCTTCATCCGCGGCTCCGCCGACCTGGTCATGGGCCGCGCCCCGTCGCCCGCCGTCCCCGGCCGCCGCGGCGACCGCCTGATCCTGCCGACGGCACGGGTGGCCCCGGACGCGAAGCTCACCGAGGGCACGGTCGTGAGCGAGGGCGCGCTGATCGGCGAGGGCGCCCGCATCTCCGGCTCCACGATCCTGCCCGACGCCGTGGTCGAACCGGGCGCGGTGATCACGGACTCCCTGGTCGGTACCGCCGCCCGCGTGGGCGCCCGCACGACCCTCAAGGATGCGGTGATAGGAGACGGCGCCCACGTCGGCGCGGACAACGAACTCCAGTCCGGCGCCCGCATCTGGTGCAACGCCACCTTGCCCCCGTCCTCCATCCGCTTCTCATCGGACCAGTAGCCGATTAAGCCCCGCCGGCGATTGAGGACCATTTCAAGCCCCGCCGGCGATTGAGGCGCGGGGGCCTGGGGGGCAGAGCCCCCAGTTCCGGGAAGGGGCGGGTCGGGGGAAGAAAAGCCCTACCCTCGAAGCACCACCCGCCCCACCCGAAGGACCCCGTGGCCGGCCGCCGATACGCCCCCCGCACACCACCCACCCGCACAACGGTGCGCGGCGGCGAAACCCGCGTACCCGCCCCCACCCCGGCCCCCGGGCCCGGCACCCCGACCCTTCACACCCACACCCACACCCACACCCCGGAAACCCCCCTCCACCTGGGCCTCACCCTCGGCCCCCTGCGCCGCGGCCCGGCCGACCCCACCTTCCGCACCACGCCGACCGGCGCCGTGTGGCGAGCCAGCCGCACCCCTGAGGGCCCCGCCACGCTCCGCGTAACCCAGAACCCCGACACGACAGCGGTCGAGGCACACGCCTGGGGACCGGGCGCCACCTGGTTCCTGTCCCAACTCCCGCACCTGCTCGGCGAGTCGGACGACCCCACCGCCTTCGAACCCCGCCACCGCCTCGTCGCACAGACGACCCGCCGCCGCCCCGGCCTCCGCCTCACCCGTACGAACCTGATCCTCGAGTCCCTGATCCCGTCGATCCTGGAACAGAAGGTCACGACGGACGAGGCGTACCGCGCCTGGCGCCTGCTCCTGAACAAGTACGGCGAACCGGCCCCGGGCCCGGCCGGCGAAGAGCTGCGCATGCGCGTGATGCCGGACCCCCGCACGTGGGCGCTGATCCCGTCCTGGGAGTGGCACAAGGCAGGCGTGGACAACAAGCGCGCATCGACGATCATCCGCGCGGCGAAGGTGGCCCGCCGCCTGGAGGAAGCGGCGGCGATGGAGCCGGCGGCAGCCCGCACGCGCCTGGAACTCGTCCCCGGCATCGGCCCCTGGACGTCGGCGGAGACGGTCCAGCGCACGCACGGCGCCCCGGACGAGGTGACGACGGGCGATCTGCATCTGCCCGGCATCGTCGGCTACGCCCTCGCGGCCAACAGGGACGCGACGGACGAGGACATGCTGGAACTCCTGGCCCCGTACGCGGGCCAGCGCCACCGGGCGGCCCGCCTGATCATGCTCAGCGGCGTCTCACCGGCGCGCAGGCAACCCAAGATGCGCAAGGTGAACATCGCGGAGTGGTGAGCCAGCACCCGACGCTCGACACCACAGCGGCGGCGGCCGACCCGCCCTACCGAACCTCCACGAAGTCGGAGACACTCCGCTCCGGCCGCACCCCCGCCGCCCCCGCCGCATGCCCCACCGCGACGGCCCCCATCGGGTCCCACGACTCCGGTAGCCCGAGCACGTCCCGTACGACATCGCGGCAGAACATGGTCGACGAGACCCACGCGGACCCGAGCCGCTCCCCGGCCAGGGCGACCAGGAAGTTCTGCACCCCGGCCCCGGTGGCCACCACGAACATCTCCCGCTCGGCGGCATCCCGCCGGGGATCCCCGTACGTGTGCGACCCGTCCATCACCAGGCACGGAACAACCAAGTACGGCGCATTACGCAGCACGTCCCCCCGCCGCACCCGCTTCGCGATCGACTCCTCGCTCTTCCCGTCCCGCCGCAGATCAGCGACCCACGCGTCCCGCATCGCGTCGAGCAGCCGCACCCGCGACTCCTCCGACTCCAGGAGCACGAACCGCCACGGCGTCGTGTGATGCGGCGCGGGCGCCGTGACGGCCGCCGCGACGGCCCGCCTGACAGCCCCCGGGTCGACCGGCTCGTCGGTGAACGCGCGCACGGTCCGCCGCTGCGTCACGGCCTCCCGTACCGCCTCCGACGTACCGAGCCGGAACATGTCGTCGCGCGCGACCCGCACCAACTCCCTTGCGGATCCGCCCTGTTCACCCTCGCCAGTGACCGCGTCGAGCCCGCGCACCACGGCGACCGGCAGCCCGCCGGCCTTCCCCTTCACGAGGTCACCCGCGGCCGCCAGCTCGTCGGCGGTGGCCACCACGGTGGCGCTGAGCGGGTTCCCGTACGCGTCCGTGCCGCCCCGCAGATCGTCGAGTACGCGCACGCCCGCCGCCCCGATGGCGACATCGGTCAGCCCGTTCCGCCACGGCCTGCCGAAGGTGTCGGTGACGACGACCCCGACGTCCACGCCGAGCGCGTCCCGCACGCCGTCCCGGATCGCGGCCGCGGAGGCGTCCGGGTCCTCGGGCAGCAACAGCACCGTCCCGGCAGGGGTGTTGGAGGCGTCGACCCCTGCCGCGGCCATCACGAGCCCCAGCTTGTTCTCGACGATCCGCAGCGTGCCGCGCCGCGCCACGACCCGTACGGTCTCGGCGTCGATCGCGGCCTCCCGGTCGTCGGCAAGCATCACGCGGCCCTCGGCCTTGCTGACGATCTTCGAGGTGACGAGCAGTACGTCCCCGTCGACGAGCCCCGGCTCGGCGGCGACGATCAGCTTCGCGATGTCGTCGCCCTCCCGCACCTCGGGGATGCCGGGGACGGCCCACGCGCGAAAGCCAGGGGTTCCGGTCACGCGCCCCGCACCTCCTCCGCGAGCTTCAGCGCCTCGCGCGCCATCTCCGCGGCGGCGGTGCCCTCCACGGGGTCCGTCATCATCAGCGGCACGGCCCGGCACGGGATCCCCGCCGCCTCGACCCGCTCCACGGCCTTCTCGTCCACGGAGTCGACCAGCCACCCGTCGAGCAGCCCCACCCCGTAGTGCTCGGCGACGGCGGCCGCGCTGGACTCGACGCCCACGGCCGCGAGCACCTTGTCGGCCATGCCGCGCACCGGAGCGTCACCGACGATCGGCGAGAGCCCGACGACGGGCGCGTCGGCCTCGGCGATGGCCTCCCGGATCCCGGGGACCGCCAGGATCGTCCCGACGCTCACCACGGGGTTCGACGGCGGGAACAGGATCACGTCGGCCTCGGCGATGGCCTCCAGAACGCCCGGCGCGGGCTTCGCCTCCTGGGCGCCCACCGGCACCACGGCCTGCGCGTCCACGGAGGCGCGCAGCTTCACCCAGTACTCCTGGAAGTGCACGGCCTTGCGCTCGCCGTCCACATCGACCGCCACGTGCGTCTCCACGCGGTCGTCCGACATGGGCAGGAGCCGCACGCCCGGCTGCCACCGCTCGCACAGCGCCTCGGTGACCGCGCTGAGCGGGTAGCCGGCGGCCAGCATCTGCGTACGGACGATGTGGGTCGCGAAGTCCCGGTCGCCGAGCCCGAACCACTTGGGTCCGACCCCGTACGCCGCGAGCTCCTCCTTGACCGTGAACGCCTCGTCCGTACGTCCCCAGCCCTGCTCCTCGTTGATGCCGCCGCCCAGCGTGTACATCACCGTGTCGAGGTCAGGACAGACCTTCAGGCCGAAGAGGTGGATGTCGTCCCCGGTGTTGCCGATGACCGTGATGTCCGCGTCCGGAGCCGCCTGCTTGAGACCGCGAAGGAACCGGGCACCACCGATGCCGCCTGCCAGAACCACAATGCGCATGTGCCCAGCATCTCAGGCACCTCTGACAACGCGTCGGCCGGTCTCAGGCAGTGGCGCCTTCGGTGACCGAGCAGGTGGGGGAGGGCGCCCCCGCCGCTCGGGCGGAGTCGGCTGCGTGGGGGTGCATGGGCATCTGGGTCAGGCCGGGGAAGTAGACGTGCAGGCTGACCGCGGGCTCCAGGGAGTCGTTGACGACCTCGTGGGCGTAACCGGGCGCGAAAACCCGCTGCGCGCCGGTGCCGAGCGCACGCACGCCCCCTTCCGTACGCTCCGTCAGTTCGCCCTGGAGCAGCGTCAGTACGCCGGAGGACCGGCCGTGGTCGTGCAGCCCGCTGCCCTGGCCCGGCACCCACGACAGGAGCCACACCTCGTAGCCGGGGCCCGTGCGCAGGCGGTGGTACCAGCGGGTCGTGGCGTCGTACTCGACGAGGTGCTCCCACTGGGAGCGGTCGGCGGCGATGGAGCGCGCGAGGCCGACGAATTCGGCCACCGTCTCGGGGTGTTCACGGGCGGGCTGCAGCAGGTGCGTGACTTCGAGGAGGTCGCCGGCGATCTGGAGGTCGCTGTCGCTGTTCATGGGGTGGTGGTGTTCCTCAAGGGAGTGCGGTGCACAGGGCCGTACTGAGATGAGAAGAAGCGTGGTCGGAGCCGACGGGCTCAACGACTCAACAGCTGGAACAGCAACAACACGCGAGGGCAACGCGAACGGACCCGGCGGTGCGGGTCGTCGAGGATGCCGAAATCGCGAGCATGCCCAACAGGACAGCGGTTCATGCCCTTGTTGTCAACCCAATGTCCGGATTGTGGAATATGGTTCACCTCATCCGGTGCCCTTGGCAGGCGAAAGGTTTGTGCACCGAGGTCGCGGGACATGTGGCGCAGCAACCAGGCGTGCAAACGTCGGAACGGCAGCGATCTTTGCGGCGTCCTTCCTTGTAGCGGTTCATTACGGGAGGGCCGACTGCATGGCGTGCGGTCGGCTCCGAATGGGCCGCGGGCAAGTGTCATGGTTTTTGGCGATTTGAACACTTTCCGCATAGCCTTGGTTCCGCAGAGTGAATAACGGGCCCAATAGCAGATCTCGGCTTGACTGCCCCGGATCGGCACACTTGTAATTTCACTCGTGTCGTTCAGCCGAAATCGGTAGCGGCAACATCACGGGGACGCACGGACAGACGAGGGGCGCACTATGACCGAGTCGTTTCAGGATCTACTGGTCGAGGACGCGGAAGAAGAACTCGGCTGGCAGGAGCGCGCGCTGTGCGCCCAGACCGACCCCGAATCCTTCTTCCCCGAGAAGGGCGGCTCCACGAGAGAGGCCAAGAAGGTCTGCCTCGCGTGCGAGGTCCGCTCCGAGTGCCTCGAATACGCGCTCGCCAACGACGAACGCTTCGGCATCTGGGGCGGCCTGTCCGAACGTGAGCGCCGTCGACTGAAGAAGGCCGCTGTCTAGGGCCCATCTGTCTGGGGCCCGTCGTTCGGATCAGGCCTGGGGCCTGTCCTCGAACTCCCGTCGTCGTCCGAGATGTGCGGTGCTTTCCGGCCCGCTGCCCGTGGTTGTCCACAGGCGGCGGGTCGCTGTTGTTGGCAGCCGTTAGTGTGGGGCCCCGTCCCGGACGCCACCGTGTCCCCAGCGGGCGCGGGCGTCCACCGCAGTCCAACGAACCGGGGCCCGTACCTCGATGTCCGTGCACAGCCACTCGGCAGGCCAATTCGGTACTGCCGCCGCCGCGTTCAACCCGGGGCCCGCAGCAGGGGTCGACCCGAGCAGCGCCCCCGAGTTCCCCAGGCATGTCGTCACCGCCGTCGTCGTCTCGCACGACGGAGCGCGCTGGCTGCCCGACGTTCTGACAGGACTGCTCTCCCAGGAGCGCCCCGTACAGAACGCGATGGCGGCCGACACCGGCAGCGCCGACGACTCCGCCGCGCTCGTCGCGCGGGCCATCGGTGACGACCGCGTTCTGCACCTCGCGCGCCGCACCGGCTTCGGCCAGGCCGTCGAGGAGGCCGTGCGCAGCGCGGGCGTCCTCACCCCCGAAGAGCTGCCGTACCTGAAGCGCCCGAGCGGCTGGGACCCCGTCAGCCGCCAATGGCGCGACGACGCGTACGACCTGCCGGACCTGCCGCACGGCGAACCCGAGCAGTGGCTGTGGCTGCTGCACGACGACTGCGCGCCCGATCCCGACGCGCTCGCCCAGATGCTGCGCGTCGTCGAGATGGAGCGCGAGGCCGGCAGCGACGTCGCGATCGTCGGCCCCAAGCTGCGCGGCTGGTACGACCGCAGGCAGCTCCTCGAGGTCGGCGTCTCCATCGCCCACTCCGGGCGCCGCTGGACCGGACTCGACCGCCGCGAGCAGGACCAGGGGCAGCACGACCACGTGCGGCCCGTGCTGTCCGTGTCCACCGCCGGCATGCTGATCCGGCGCGATGTCTTCGAGCAGCTCGGCGGCTTCGACCGCAGGCTGCCGCTGATGCGTGACGACGTCGACCTGTGCTGGCGCGCCCATGCCGCGGGCCACCGGGTCGTCGTCGCCCCCGAGGCCGTCGTGCGGCACGCCGAGGCCTCCTCCCGCGAGCGCCGCACCGTCGACTGCGTCGGCCGCACCGCCACGTCGCCGCACAAGGTCGACAAGGCGGGCGCCGTCTACACACTGCTCGCCAACGCGCGCGGGGCGGCGCTTCCGTGGGCCCTGCTCCGCCTCGTGTTCGGCACACTGCTCCGTACGCTCGCGTACCTCGTCGGCAAGGTGCCGGGACAGGCCTTCGACGAGATCACCGGTCTGCTGGCGACGCTGCTGCGGCCGGGGCGGATCCTCGCCGCCCGCAGGCAGCGGGGCAAGGGCGTCGTCGACTCCAAGGAGCTGCGCCCGCTGTTCCCGCCGCCGGGAGCGACGGTGCGGCTCACCGTCGAACAGGTGGCGGGGAGCCTCTTCGAAGGCTCCGACCCGGAGACCGCCAGAGCGGGCCGGCACGGTGGCGGTGGCCTCGTGTCGCCCGACGACGCCGAATTCGTCAGGGTCGAGCGGTTCGCGCGCCTCAAGCGCATCGCCCGCAACCCCGGACCGGTGCTCCTGGTAGTGCTGCTCTTCGTCTCCCTCATCGCCTGTAGAGGGCTGCTGGGCGGCGGCGCGCTCGCGGGCGGCGCGCTGCTGCCGGCTCCTGCCGACGCGTCCGAGCTGTGGGCGCGGTACGGCGACGCCTGGCACGCCACCAGTACGGGCGGCACCCAGGCGGCGCCCCCGTACCTCGCGCTGCTCGCCACCCTCGCGTCCGTGCTGTTCGGCTCCACCGGCCTCGCGGTCACCGTGCTGCTCGTCGGCTCGGTGCCGCTCGCCGGTATCACCGCGTACTTCGCGTCCAGGCCGCTCGTCACCTCGCGCCTGCTGCGCGCGTGGGCGGCCGTCGCGTACGCCTTCCTGCCCGCCGTCACGGGCGCCCTCGCGGGCGGCCGCATCGGCACCGCGGTCCTTGCGATCCTGCTGCCGCTCCTCGCGCGCGCGGGTCTCGCCGCTTCGGGCCTGACGCACACTCAGGGCGGGCGCGGCAGCTGGCGGGCCACGTGGGCGTACGCGCTGCTGCTCACGATCACGACGGCCTTCACGCCGATCGTGTGGCCGATCGCGCTCGTCCTCGGCATCGCCCTCCTTGTAGTGCGGCGCTCCGACATCACCGCCTACGGGCTGCGTTTCCTGGCCGTGCTCGGCACGCCGCTGCTGATGCTCGCGCCGTGGTCGCTCTCGCTGCTCCCGTTCGGCTTCTTCAAGGAAGCCGGAATCCCGTACGGGGCGGGCTCCGCGACCGGGCTCGGACTGCTCGGCGCGTCGCCGGGCGGCGCCGGGACCACGGGCAGCCTGCTGCTCGTCGGCATCGTCCTCGCGGCGCTGGCCGCCCTGCTGCGCACCGAACGCCGCCTCGCGATCGTCGCGTCCTGGTCCGTCGCCGTCGTGGCGCTCGTCTTCGCGGCCCTGTCGAACGGTTCGGCGTGGGCCGGACCCGCCACCCTCGTCTACGGCATCGCGCTCCTGGTCGCTGCCGCGCTCGGCGCCGACGGCGCGCGCTCGCGGGTGGCCGAGCAGAGCTTCGGCTGGCGTCAGCCGGTGGCCGCGCTCATCGCGTTCGCCGCGGCGGCCGGCCCCGTGCTGCTCGCCGCGGGTTGGATGATCGGCGGCGCCGACGGGCCCGTCGAGCGGCGCGACCCGGTGCAGGTGCCCGCGTTCGTCGCCGAGGAGGCCGGCACCCGCGACCAGGCCCGCACGCTCGTCATGGACGGCTCCACGGGCGACGTCGCGTACTCGCTGGTGCGGGGCGCGGGCGTGCGCCTTGGTGACGGCGAACTGACCGAGGCGGCGGGCGAGAACGCCAAGCTCGACAAGGTCGTCGCCAACCTGGTCGCCGGCTCCGGCGCCGACCAGGCCGACCAGCTCGGCGGCTTCGCCGTGCGCTACGTCCTCGTACGGGGCGGCGCACCGCGCGAGATGAGCCGCGTCCTCGACGCGACGCCCGGCCTGACCCGGCTCAGCCAGCAGGACGGCACGGCGCTGTGGCGCGTCGACCGTCAGGTGGCGCGGGCCGTCGTCCTGCCGAAGGCCGACGCCGGTTCCACGGCGGAGGAGGCCGTGCCGGTCGCGGCGGGCCCCGTCGAGCTGCACACGAAGGTGCCGCAGGGCAAGGAGGGCCGCATCCTGCGCCTCGCCGACCAGGCCGCCGAGGGCTGGACCGCGACGCTGGACGGCGCACCTCTGACGAAGACCACCGTCGACGGCTGGGCGCAGGGCTTCGAACTGCCCGCATCAGGCGGCACGCTGGACGTCACGTACGACGCGCCGATCACGCACGTCGCCTGGCTGTGGGCGCAGGGCGCGCTCGCCCTCGTCCTCGTGGTGCTCGCCCTGCCGGGCCGGCGCGAGAACGTCGACGACGACCTGCCGGACGAGCCCGTGGTGACCGCGGAGGACCTCGCGGGCGACGGCCGAAGGGCGCGGCGACTGCGCGCCCAGGCCGAGGCGGAGCAGGCGGCACAGGCGGAGCCCGTGCCCCAGCCGGTTCCCGGCGCCGACATGCCTCCTCCTCCGGAGGAGGCCCCGGTGGCGGGCTTCCCGCACCAGCAGACCTACGCGGAGTGGGACCAGCCCAGCTACGCGGGCGCCGAGTACGGCACGTACGCGGCGGGGGAGCAGCAGTACCAGGGCGGCGCCTACGGGTACGACCAGCAGGCCGACCCCTACCAGGCGGGCCAGTACGACCCGTACGCCTACGGAGGCGGGTACGAGATGCCCCAGGCCCAGCCCCAGCCCCCGCAGTACGACCCGACGTACGAGCAGCAGCACGGCCACGGCAACGGGGCCGACAATGAGCGCCCCGACGGGAGCCAGCAGTGAACCGCACGACCCTGTCCCTGATCGCCGCCGTGACCGCCCTGGCCGCCGTCACGGGCTTCGCCGCGGCCACCACGCCCGGCGGGGACGACACCTCCGACAAGGCGGCCGCCGCGCGCCTCCCTGTCGAGCGCTCCAGCCTGCTGTGCCCGGAGCCCAGCCAGTCCGACCTGGCCGAGACCGCGTACACCTCGTACACGCCCGAGACGAAGGGCACCGAGGGCGCAGGCACGGCCGAGCTGCTGCCTGCCAAGGGCGGCAAGGAGGGCAAGGCGGTCGTCACCCCGAAGAAGCCCGGCACGCCCGTCGCGGGCGACGCCACAGGGGCCGAGGCGCCCGCCCTGACCGGCACCGCCGACGGCCCCCTCGCGCCCGGCTGGACCGTCCAGCAGACCACCAGCGTGACCGCGGGTTCTGGCCGCGGCCTGCTCGGTGTGAACTGCTCGGAGCCCGACACGGACTTCTACTTCCCCGGTGCCAGCACCGCCAAGGGCCGCAGCGACTACGTCCACCTCACGAACCCGGACGACGAGGCCGCGGTCGTGGACGTGCAGATGTACGGCCCCGAAGGGGCCATCAAGTCCGAGGTCGGCGAGGGCATCACCGTGGGGCCGCACTCCAGCGTCCCGGTGCTGCTGTCGACGCTGACCGACAAGGCGTACACGAACCTCACGCTGCACGTGACCGCGCGCAGCGGCCGGGTCGGGGCGGCCCTGTCGGACGTGGACGAGAAGCAGGGCGGGGACTGGCTGCCGGCCGCCGCCGACCCGGCCCCGTCCCTCGTGCTGCCCGGCATCCCGAAGGACGCCAAGAACGTGCGCCTGGTCGCCTTCGCACCGGGGCAGGACGATGCCGACCTGAAGGTCCAGCTCGCGACCTCCAGCGGCAAGATCGCGCCCGCCGGGCACGACACGCTGCACCTGAAGTCGGGCATGACCACGGCCGTCGACCTCGGCGCCGTGACGCGCGGCGACGCGGGGTCGCTGATCCTGACGCCCTCCGAGGGCTCCGTGCCGGTCGTGGCCGCCCTGCGCGTCACGCGCGGCAAGGGCGCCGACCAGGAGACCGCGTTCATCCCGGCCACGCGGAGCATCGGCGCGCGCGCCACGGTCGCCGACAACCGCTCCAAGGGCTCCACGCTCGCCCTGACGGCCCCCGAGTCGACCGGCAAGGTCAAGGTCACCGCGTCCCCGGGCACCGAGGGCGGCACGGCGACCACGAAGGAGTACACGGTCAAGGGCGGTACGACCCTGTCGGTCACCCCGCCCGTCCCGTCCGGCCTGAAGGGCAGTTACGCGCTGACGGTGGAGCCGGTGTCCGGCGGCCCGGTCCACGGCTCGCGGATGCTGGAGAAGAAGCAGGGCTCCGTCCCCGCGTTCACGGTGCAGACGCTGCCGGACGACCGGGGCATGGTGTCGGTGCCGAAGGCGGACGAGGACCTTTCGGTGGTGCAGAAGTAGCTGCCGGGGCGGCGAGGTCAGTCCTCGCCGTCTCCGTAGTCCCCGTAGCGGGGATCCACGGTATCCGGGGTGAGCCCCAGAACCTCCGCGACCTGCTCGACGACCACCTCGTGCACGAGCGCCGCCTGCTCCTCGCGCCCCTTGGTGCGGATCTCCACGGGACGCCGGTAGATGACCACGCGCGCAGGGGTGTCGTCCCGCGCGGGGACCGTGCCGCCGAGCGGCACCGTGCCGCCGGTCATCGCCTCGTCCTCGGCCGTCAGCCGGGGCACGTCCAGAATCAGGAAGTCGACCTCGGCGAGCTGCGGCCAGCGCCGCTCCAGGCGCTCCACGGAGTCCTGTACGAGGTCGGAGAAGGCCTCGGCACGGCTCGCGGACAGCGGCACCTGCGGCGGCGCCACGGGGCCGCGCATGCCCCGCCCGTGCCGGTCGCGGCGGCGCGGCGGGCGCGGTTCCCCGGAGGGCGGCGAAACCGCGTCGTCTGTGTTGACTGGCCTTTCCATCACTGACGCAGCGTAGTCCTCCGCGGCGCCGGAAGCGGGGCGGCGCCTGACGGAGCGCTCCATGTCGCTTCCTGACCGATCAAGCCAATCTTGGGGCTGATTCAACTTCTCTCCCGGATCGATGATCTCGCGGCAATTGAAGCTATATGCCCCGAGTGGTGACCGCTTTCAACTGCCTCGTGGGGCGCACAGTCCGGGGTCCACGCAGGTCATCGGGGCGCACGCGCGCGGTGGTGTGCGCCGTATCACGCCACGACACGGTGGGGTGACCTCGGGGAGAGTCGTCGCGGCCCGCTCAAGAGTGCGGTACCGTCCAACGCTGTGAGCCCTGTACGTCGCTGTTCGCGCACCGCTTGCGGCCGTCCCGCCGTCGCGACGCTGACGTACGTCTACGCCGACTCGACCGCGGTCCTCGGCCCGCTCGCCACCTACGCCGAACCCCACTGCTACGACCTGTGCGCCGAGCACTCCGAGCGCCTCACCGCGCCGCGTGGCTGGGAGGTCGTCCGCCTCGCCGACACCAGCGGTCCCAGCCGTCCCAGTGGGGACGACCTGGAGGCACTCGCCAACGCCGTGCGTGAGGCGGCCCGCCCCCAGGAGCGCGCGGCCGAGGCCGGCGGCTCGGGGCCGCGCACCGCGGACCCCATGGAGGTCGCGCGCCGTGGCCACCTCCGCGTGCTGCGCTCGCCCGACAACTGACCGGGTCGGCGGCCGGTCGACTTCCTCGGTCAACTTCCTTGTAGATCAGCCCCCTTCACGGGATCTTCACAGTCGTACGCGTTGACCCGCGATTGTTGAGGACACGACGATTTCGCCACCCGACTCCGGGATTCCGGGAGGCGCACGTGTTCGTCCAGCAATTGGAGCCCGTAGGCGGCTCGCTCGGCCTGTCCGCCCTCGTCGCGGCCCTGCCGCTCGTGACCGTCCTCGTCCTGCTCGGCGCCGTGCGCATGAAGGCGCACCGGGCGGGCCTGATCGGTCTCGCCGTGGCAGCCGCCGTCGGCTGGATCGCGTACGGCATGCCCCTCGGGCAGACCGTCTCCAGCGCCGCACAGGGCGCCGTCTTCGGCCTTTTCCCCATCATGTGGATCGTCGTCAACGCCCTGTGGGTGTACCGGATGACGGTGCGCACCCGGCACTTCGACATCCTGCGCCGCTCCTTCGGGCGGCTCTCCGACGATCCGCGCATCCAGGCGCTCGTCGTCGCGTTCTGCTTCGGCGCGCTCCTGGAGGCGCTCGCCGGGTTCGGGGCGCCGGTCGCCATCTGCTCGGTGATGCTGGTCGCGCTCGGTTTCGACCCCGTGAAGGCGGCGGTCGTCGCGCTCGTCGCCAACACGGCGCCCGTCGCCTTCGGGGCCATGGGTACGCCGGTCGTGACGCTGGCTCAGGTGACGGGCCTTCCGCTGGACACCGTCGCCTCCGTGGTGGGTCGTCAGACGCCGCTGCTCGCCCTCGTGGTGCCGCTCGTGCTCGTCGGCCTGGTGGACGGCAAGCGGGGCCTGCGCGAGACCTGGGTGCCCGCCCTCGCGTGCGGATTCGCCTTCGCCGTCGCCCAGTTCGTGGCCTCCAACTACGTGTCCGCCCAACTCGCCGACATCGGCGCCGCCCTGGTGGGCGCCGGCGCCCTCGTCGCGGTGCTGCACGCGCGCAGGCCGGCCGCCGAGCCCGTACGCGCCGCCGTCCTGACCGGCGTACGCAGTGAGGACCTGGACGAGGAGGACGCGCGGCCCGAGGTGCTGCGCGCCTACGCCCCGTACGCGCTCATCGTCGTGATCTTCTCCCTGGCGCAGATCCCCGCCATCAAGGACTGGCTCGCCAAGGCCAACTGGGTCTTCGACTGGCCCTTCCTGAACGTCGCCGACCCGAGCGGCAAGCCCGTGGGCGGCAACATCTTCACGCTGCCGCTCGTCTCCACCGGCGGCACGCTCGTCCTGCTCGCGGGCGTCTTCACCGCGGTCGTGATCGGGGTGCACGCGCGCGATGCGGTGCGCGAGTGGTTCGCCACCGTGCACGAACTGCGGTTCGCGATCCTGACGGTGACGAGCGTGCTGGCCCTCGCGTACGTCATGAACCTCTCCGGACAGGCCGCCACCATCGGGCACTTCGTGGCGGCCGCGGGCGCGGGGCTCGCCTTCTTGTCGCCGGTTCTGGGGTGGTTCGGCGTCGCGGTCTCCGGATCCGACACCTCGGCCAACGCCCTCTTCGGCGCCCTCCAGGTGACGGCCGCGCAGCAGTCGGGCCTCTCGCCGGAACTCCTTGCCGCGGCGAACAGTTCGGGCGGCGTCCTCGGCAAGATGATCTCGCCGCAGAACCTGACGATCGCCTGCGCGGCGGTCGGCCTCGCGGGCCGGGAGGGCGACCTGCTGCGCAAGGTGCTGCCGTGGAGCGCCGGGCTGCTGCTGGTGATGTGTCTGATCGTGTGGGGGCAGAGCACGGCGGTGCTGGGGTGGATGCTGCCGTGAGGGATGTCGGTGCTCACCGGTCACAGCTGAGTACTGCTGTGACCAGTGAGGACGCGGGAGGCCGGGTTCCTCGGGAGGAATGAGGGGTTCACGATCCGCTGTCAGTGCGGCCAGGTACTTTGTGGGTCCGTGCAGGACTCCAGGAGGGCTGGGCAGACCGTGGCTGCTGCTGATCTGTCGCAGATCGTGAAGGCGTACGACGTACGTGGGGTGGTCCCGGACCAGTGGGACGAGGAACTCGCCGCGCTGTTCGGCGCCGCGTTCGTGCGGGTGACGGGCGCTTCCGCGATCGTCGTGGGTCACGACATGCGGCCCTCCTCGCCCGGCCTGACGGCGGCGTTCGCGCGCGGGGCCGCCGCCCTCGGCGCGGACGTCACCGAGATCGGCCTGTGCTCGACGGACCAGCTGTACTACGCGTCGGGCGCGCTCGACCTGCCCGGCGCCATGTTCACGGCCTCGCACAACCCGGCGCAGTACAACGGCATCAAGATGTGCCGGGCGGGCGCGGCGCCGGTCGGCCAGGACACCGGCCTCGCGGAGATCCGCCGGCTGGCCGAGGAGTGGAGCGAGTCCGGCGCCCCGGAGCCGGCCGCCACGCCTGGGACCGTCACGCGGCGGGACACGCTGCAGGACTACGCGGCGCACCTGCGCGGCCTGGTCGACCTGACGGCGATCCGCCCGCTGAAGGTCGTGGTCGACGCGGGCAACGGGATGGGCGGGCACACGGTCCCGACGGTCCTCGGAGGCCTGCCGCTCGACGTCGTGCCGATGTACTTCGAGCTGGACGGCACGTTCCCGAACCACGAGGCGAACCCGCTGGACCCGGCGAACATCGTGGACCTCCAGGCACGCGTGCGTGCCGAGGGCGCCGACCTCGGCCTCGCCTTCGACGGGGACGCGGACCGCTGCTTCGTGGTGGACGAGAACGGCGACCCGGTGTCCCCGTCCGCGATCACCGCCCTGGTCGCCGCCCGCGAGCTCGCGCGAAACGGCGGCTCGGGCACGATCATCCACAACCTGATCACCTCCTGGACCGTGCCGGAGGTCGTGAAGGAGAACGGCGGCACGCCCGTGCGCACGCGCGTGGGCCACTCGTTCATCAAGCAGGAGATGGCCACGACCGGCGCGATCTTCGGCGGCGAGCACTCCGCGCACTACTACTTCCGCGACTTCTGGAACGCCGATACGGGGATGCTGGCGGCGCTCCACGTCCTCGCGGCGCTCGGCGGCCAGGACGGCCCGCTCTCCGCCCTGGTCTCCTCCTACGACCGCTACGCGGCCTCCGGCGAGATCAACTCAACGGTCGCCGACCAGGCAGACCGCCTCGCCGCGATCAAGGCGGCGTACGCGGGCCGCGAGGGCATCACGACGGACGAGCTCGACGGCCTGACGGTCACGGCGACCGACTGGTGGTTCAACGTCCGCCCGTCCAACACGGAACCGCTGCTCCGCCTGAACACGGAGGCCCGGGACACCCCCACGATGGAAAAAACCCGCGACGAGGTCCTGGCGATCATCCGGGGCTGAGGCTCCTAAATTAAGCCCCTGCGGCGATTGAGCAGCGGGGTCCGGGGCTGAGGCTTTGCCGCCAACCACGGATCGCCGTCCGGTCCGGTGGGCCCCGCCGCCTTGGGCAATCTGCCGCCTTGGGCGGCAGGGTGGGCAAGGCGGCACCCGGTGCCGCGCACCCGTTCACGGAGGCCCCGGCCACCGCACGGCCAGGCCCCCCGCCGGTAGGCTGGTGACCAGCGCCGCACTCAGGTCGGCCACCCGGCCACCGCACAAGGTGCAGCGCACCCGAACCCCACTCACCCCCCCCGGAGGGAAACCATGCCGCTCGAAGCCGGCCTCCTGGAGATCCTCGCCTGCCCGGCCTGCCACGCCCCGCTCAAGGAGGCCGACGCCGAGCTGATCTGCACCGGCAAGGACTGCGGCCTGGCCTACCCGGTCCGCGACGGCATCCCCGTCCTCCTGATCGACGAGGCGCGCCGCCCAGCGTAGGACCTCCCCGGCGCCGACGGATCAGGGCCGCACGCGACCCGATCCGCCGGACACCCGCCGGAAAGGCCCTGACCCTCCACCACGCCCCGCAGGAGGCCCGACGCCATGTTCGACGAATCGCTCTTGGACGACCCGGACGCACTGGCCAGGGCCGACCACCGCGGCCTGCTGCGCGGCGCCGCAGAGGCCGGCGCCCGCGTCCGCACGGCGGCCCGGCACGCGGCAGAGGCCGGCATCGCCGACCTGAAGCCCGACGGCCGCCCCCGTGCCGTCCTGATCGCGGGCCCCGGCATGGCCGCCGCGGGCGTCGCCGACTTCATCGGGCGCCTGGCAGGTGCGGCCTGCCCGGTCGTCCGCCTGCGCCCCACCGGCGTGGCCCCCGCGGCGGGCGCGCTGCGCTGGGAGCTGCCGGGCTGGGCGGGCTCGGTCGATCTCCTCCTGATCGCCACCCCGGACGGCACGGAGCCGAGCCTCTCGCTCCTCGTGGAGCAGGCGTACCGGCGCGGCGTCACGGCCGTCGCGGTCTGCCCCTCCGGCGCCCCGCTGACCGAGGCCGTCGCAGGGGCGCACGGAATGTCCGTACCGATGGCCACGGCCCCGTACGAGCAGGAAGAGCCCGCGGCCGCCTCCGCGCCGGGCGCACTCTGGGCGCTGCTCACGCCCCTCCTCGCGCTGCTCGACCGCACGGGCCTCCTCACGGCCGCGCCGGACACGCTCGAGAAGGTCGCCGACCGTCTCGACCAGGTCGCCGAGCGCTGCGGCCCGGCCATCGCCACGTACAGCAACCCGGCCAAGACGCTCGCCGCCGAGCTCGCCGAGGCGCTCCCGCTGATCTGGACCGAGGGCGCCGCCGCGGGCCCGGCGGGCCGTCGCTTCGCCGCCGCCATCGCCGAGCTCGCCGGGCACCCCGCGCTCGCCGCGGACCTGCCCGAAGCGATGCCCGCGCACGGCGCGCTCCTCACTGGCGACCTGGCCGCGGGCGCCGACCCCGAGGACTTCTTCCGCGACCGCGTCGAGGAGGTCCAGATGATGCGCGCCCGCGTCGTCCTGCTGCGCGACCGGCCGGCCGGCGGCCTCACCGCCGCGCCCGCGGCCCGCGAACTCGCGCTGTCGCACGACATCGCCATCAGCGAGCTGGAACCGGAGGAGGGCAGCGACCTGGAGACCCTCGCGGAGCTGATCGCCGTCACGGATTTCGCCGCCGTTTACCTGGGTCTCGCCTCGCGCGCCTGACAGCTTCAGAACAATCGGCTTCAGAGCAACTGGCTTCAGAACACCCCTTGTCGTCCGCCCGGACCGCGTATCGAAAGAAAGCCTCATGGACCGCCTCACCAACACCATCCGCCCCTACGCCTGGGGCTCCACCACCGCCATTCCGCAGCTCATCGGCGTAAGCCCGACCGGTGAACCGCAGGCGGAGATGTGGATGGGCGCGCACCCGGGCGCCCCCTCGCGCACCGAGCGCGGCCCGCTCAACGAGGTCATCGACGCACACCCGGCCGACGAACTGGGCGACGCCGCCGTCGAAAAGTTCGGCCCCCGCCTCCCGTTCCTCCTCAAGCTGCTCGCCGCGGGCGCGCCCCTCTCCCTCCAGGTGCACCCCAACCTCCAGCAGGCGAAGGAGGGTTACGAGGACGAGGAGAAGCGCGGCGTCCCGATCGACGCCCCGCACCGCAACTACAAGGACGCCAACCACAAGCCCGAACTGATCTGCGCGCTCACGCCGTTCGACGGCCTGTGCGGCTTCCGCGCACCCGAGGAAGCCGCCCAACTCCTCGAAGGCCTCGGCGTCGACAGCCTCAAGCCGTACGTCGACCTGCTGCGCGCCCACCCCGAAGAGGCCGCGCTGCGCGAGGTCCTCACCGCCGTGCTGAGCGCCGATCCGGGGGAGATGGAGCGGACCGTCGCCGACGCCACGGCCGCCGCCCAGCGCATCGGCGGCGCCTACGAGCCGTACGCGGGCATCGCCCACCACTACCCCGGCGACCCGGGCGTCATCGCCGCGATGCTGCTCAACTACGTCCAACTGCAGCCCGGCGAGGCCCTGTTCCTCGGCGCCGGCGTCCCGCACGCCTACCTCAACGGCCTCGGCGTCGAGATCATGGCCAACTCGGACAACGTGCTGCGCTGCGGACTCACCCCGAAGTACGTCGACGTGCCCGAGCTGCTGCGCATCGTCCGCTTCGAGGCCACCGACCCGGGCGTACTGCGCCCCGAGGCCTCACCCGAGGGCGAAGAGGTCTACGACACCCCCATCGACGAGTTCCGCCTCTCGCGCTTCGTCCTGCCCGAGGGCGGCGCGGACCACGACCTGACGGCCACGACGCCGCAGATCCTGCTGTGCACGGCGGGCACCGTCCGGGCCGGCGAGCTCGCGCTCGCACCCGGCGAATCGGCCTTCGTCCCGGCGGGCGAAAAGGTGAATGTGTCCGGATCCGGCACGGTTTTCCGTGCGACCGTGGTGGCCTGAGAGACACCTGCGACGTCCCGTGCTGCAACAATGACCCACCGCGCACGGGACGTACGCAGAACCTCGAAAGGACACCAGGAACGACATGAGTGCTTCAGGCGGAGCCAAGGCGATCGTGGCGGCGCTGGCCGCCAACCTAGCGATCGCGGTAGCGAAATTCGTGGCGTTCCTCTTCAGCGGCTCCTCGTCGATGCTCGCCGAGGCAGTCCACTCGCTCGCGGACTCGGGCAACCAGTTCCTGCTGCTGATCGGCGGCAAGAAGGCCCAGCGCGAGGCGACTCCGCAACACCCCTTCGGGTACGGACGCGAGCGGTACATCTACGCCTTCTTGGTGTCGATCGTCCTCTTCTCCGTAGGTGGCATGTTCGCCGTCTACGAGGGCTACGAAAAGATCAGCCACCCGCACGACCTGGAGCACTGGTACTGGCCGGTCGGCGTCCTCGTCTTCGCGATCATCGCCGAGGGCTTCTCCTTCCGCACGGCCATCAAGGAGTCCAACGCCCTGCGCGGCAAGCTCACTTGGGGCCAGTTCGTCAAGCGCGCCAAGGCGCCCGAGCTGCCCGTCGTCCTCCTGGAGGACCTCGGCGCGCTCATCGGTCTGGTCCTCGCGCTGTTCGGCGTGGGCCTGACGCTCGCCACCGGCGACGCCGTCTGGGACGGCATCGGCACCCTCTGCATCGGCATCCTGCTGATCGCCATCGCGATCGTCCTCGCCCTGGAGACCAAGTCGCTGCTGCTCGGCGAGTCCGCGGGCACCGACGAGGTCACGAAGATCGAGCAGGCCGTCGTCGACGGCGACACCGTCACCGGCCTGATCCACATGCGCACGCTCCACCTCGGCCCCGAGGAGCTCCTCGTCGCCGCGAAGATCGCCGTGCGCAGCGACGAATCGGCCGCCGAGGTCGCCCGCGCCATAAACGAAGCCGAGGCCCGCATCCGCACCGCCGTCCCGATCGCCCGCGTCATCTACCTCGAGCCCGACATCTACAGCGAGTCCGAGGCCGAGAAGGGCTCCGACCGGGAGGCCCGCCCGGGCGGCCCGACGCCGACTCCGGAGCACTGAACACTTCCTCTACGTAGATGGGGCCCAGCCGAGAATCTCGGCTGGGCCCCATCTACGTAGGCACGTGGTGCGGTTACTGATCTACGTAGGCACCTGGTTCGGTTACTGAACCTCCGGGTTACTGAACCTCCGCCAGCACCCGCAGGATCGCGGCCTCGTCCGGCGCCGCCTGCAGCCGCGCCCGGAAGTCCGTGTCCATCAGCTTCCGCGACAGCAGCGCCAGGATCCGCAGGTGCTCGTCGCCCGCTGCCGCCTCCGGCACCGAGATCATGAAGACGAGCCTGGCCTTCGTGCCGTCGAGCGAACCCCACTCGATGCCCTCGTCGGACCGCGCGAAGCAGACGACCGGGGCGGTCACCGCGTCCGTCTTGGCGTGCGGGATGGCGATCTCCTCGCCGAGCCCGGTCGTGCCCTGCTCCTCGCGCCGCAGCGCGGTCTGCACGAGCTCCTCGACATCGGCGACCTTGCCGGTACCGGCGGCGAGGCCCGCCATCTCGCGGATGGCCGCTTCCTTGTCCTGCGCGTCCAGCTGCACCTTGACGGTCCGGCCGGTGAGGTAGCCGGAGAGCACCTCGGGCTCCTTCTGCGCCGTTTCCGTCTCGGCGGCGCCGGCCGCGGTGGAGGCGGAAGCGGCCGCCTGGAGCGACGCGGCCGCGGACGCGGAGGCGACAGTCGCCGTGGCGTGGGCCTCGGGCGCGCTCTCGGCGGCGACGGCCGGAGTGGCACCGACCAGGGCGGGCTCGGCGGGCCCGTTGGGCTCGGCCTCGGTGGACTTCGCCGAGTCGGCCGCGGCCTGCTTGGCGGCGGCACGGCGGTTGCTCACGCCGACCAGCGCGTTCGTCGTCACGGCGGTGATCACGGTGCCCGCGACGATCGCGATGAAGAACCAGGCGAGCCCGCTGATCGCGCCGAACACCGCGACGATCGGACCACCGTGCGGCACGGAGTCCTCGACCCCGGCGAGACCGGCGATCGCACCGGCGACCGCGCCACCCAGCATGTTCGCCGGGATGACCTGCGCCGGACGTGCCGCCGCGAACGGGATGGCACCTTCGGAGATGCCGAAACAGCCCATGAACAGCGCCGCGATACCCGCCTCGCGTTCCGCGTCCGTGTAGAGCTTGCGGCGGATCATCGTGGCCAGACCCTGGCCGAGCGGCATGACCGGGATGGCCGCGGCGGCCATACCCATGACGGCGTTGTTCGTCCCGATCAGACCGACGGCGAACAGGAACGCGGTCTTGTTGACCGGGCCGCCCATGTCGAACGCGATCATCAGACCGATGAGCGCGCCGAGCAGCACCGCGCTCGACCCGGTCATCCCGCCGAGGAAGTCGGTGAGGTGCGTGAACACCCAGGAGATCGGCCCGCCGAGGATGTAGATGAAGGCGAGACCGACGGCCAGCGTGGACGCGATGGGGACCACGATGATCGGCATGATCGGCTGGATGGCCTTCGGGACCTTGATCTTCCGGATCGCGAGGACGAGATAGCCCGCGAGGAAACCGGTCACGATGGCGCCGAGGAAGCCGGCGTTGGCGTCGGAGCCGTAGATGCTGGCGTCGGCGGCGAGGAAGCCACCGATCATGCCCGGCACGAGCGCGGGCCGGTCACCGAGTGCGTAGGCGATATAGCCGGAGAAGATCGGCAGCATCAGCTTGAAGCCGAGCGTGCCGAGCGCGTTGACGTTGAACCAGAACGTGTCCTTGGGGATCTGGATCCCGTCGGGCGTCGCGTGACCGCCGATCGCCAGCGAGACGGCGATCAGCAGACCGCCGACGACGACGAACGGGATCATGAAGCTGACGCCGTTCATCAGCGCCTTGTACGCCGCACTGCGCTCCTTGCCGCCGGACGCCGCGGCCTCCTGCGCGCCGCCGCCCTCCGAGCCGGCCACGGGCGCGCTCTGCACTCGCTCGATCAGCTGCTCGGGGTGGCTGATGCCCTCCGACACGCCGACCGACAGCACCCGCTTACCGGCGAACCGGGCACGGTCGACGTCCTTGTCTGCGGCGATGATGATGCCGTCGGCGGCTTTGACATCGTTGTCGGTGAGGACGTTCTCGGCCCCGATGGACCCTTGCGTCTCCACCTTCATGTCGATACCCGCGGCGTCCGCTGCCTGCTGCAGCTTCTCCGCCGCCATGTAGGTGTGCGCGATGCCGGTCGGACATGCGGTCACCGCGAGCAGCTTCAACTTCTTCTGCTGCTCGACGGCCCCTCCGCCCGCGTGGGGGTCGGCCGGACTGGTCACGTGGCTCTCCTTCAAGCGTTCCGTGCAAGAGCGCGCAAATCTTTGCCGCTCTCCCAGCATGGTGCAACACATACGCACAGGGCCGACAGTTCAAAGGTCCCGGATCCGGTAGTCCGTCGTCATGTATCCCTATTTCCGCTCCACCTTTCCTTCAGAGGGGGCCCGGTCTTTCCCTCAGAGGCGGCCCGGTCCGGAACGCGCCCGACCGGATCCAGAGGCGGGGTGGGTCCGGCTGGGCCGATCGGTGTAGCTTTGTACCGAGCCAGACGTCGCTGCTGATGGCGGTCGGGCGGCCCGCACGCCGGGTCGGCCGAGGGAGAGAGGGCCTCCGACGGACTGCGCTGCGAGCGCCAGGGGACACTTGTGTCCCAGGACGCCGCAGGTCAGCTCCATGCGCGCATCGCCCATACCGTGGGCAGGCGCGTCAGCCCACCTCGACCGACTGCAACAGCACCGAGGAGCAGCTCACTTATGACTTCTGTCGCCAACCGACAGGACCAGGACTTCAAGGTCGCCGACCTCTCCCTCGCCGCCTTCGGGCGCAAGGAGATCACCCTCGCCGAGCACGAGATGCCCGGCCTCATGGCGATCCGCAAGGAGTACGCCGCCACCCAGCCGCTCGCGGGTGCCCGCGTCACCGGCTCCCTCCACATGACGGTCCAGACGGCCGTCCTCATCGAGACCCTCGTCGCCCTCGGCGCCGAGGTCCGCTGGGCCTCCTGCAACATCTTCTCCACGCAGGACCACGCCGCCGCGGCCATCGCCGTCGGTCCGAACGGCACGCCGGACAACCCCCAGGGCATCCCGGTCTTCGCCTGGAAGGGCGAGACGCTGGAGGAGTACTGGTGGTGCACGGAGCAGGCTCTGACCTGGCCGAACACCCCCACCGGCGGCCCGAACATGATCCTCGACGACGGTGGTGACGCCACCCTCCTCGTCCACAAGGGCGTCGAGTACGAGAAGGACGGCAAGGTCCCCTCGGTCGACACCGCCGAGTCCGACGAGCACCGCGTCATCCTCCAGCTCCTGAACCGCACGATCTCGAACGGTTCGCAGAAGTGGACCCAGCTCTCCTCCGAGATCCGCGGCGTCACCGAGGAGACCACGACCGGCGTCCACCGCCTGTACGAGATGCAGCGCGACGGCGTCCTCCTGTTCCCGGCGATCAACGTGAACGACGCCGTGACCAAGTCGAAGTTCGACAACAAGTACGGCTGCCGCCACTCGCTCGTCGACGGCATCAACCGCGCCACCGACGTCCTCATCGGCGGCAAGACTGCCCTCGTCTGCGGCTACGGCGACGTCGGCAAGGGCTGCGCGGAGTCGCTGCGCGGCCAGGGCGCCCGCGTCATCGTCACCGAGGTCGACCCGATCTGCGCGCTGCAGGCGGCCATGGACGGCTTCCAGGTCACCACGCTCGACGAGGTCGTCGACAAGGTCGACATCTTCGTCACGACGACCGGCAACAAGGACATCATCATGGCCAGCGACATGGCCAAGATGAAGCACCAGGCGATCGTCGGGAACATCGGCCACTTCGACAACGAGATCGACATGGCCGGCCTGGCGAAGATCGACGGCATCGTCAAGGACGAGGTCAAGCCGCAGGTCCACACCTGGACGTTCCCCGACGGCAAGGTCATCATCGTGCTGTCCGAGGGCCGCCTGCTGAACCTGGGCAACGCGACGGGCCACCCGTCCTTCGTGATGTCCAACTCGTTCGCGGACCAGACGCTGGCCCAGATCGAGCTCTTCACCAAGCAGTCCGAGTACCCGACCGGCGTGTACGTGCTGCCCAAGCACCTGGACGAGAAGGTCGCCCGCCTCCACCTGGACTCGCTCGGCGTGAAGCTGACGACGCTCCGCCCGGAGCAGGCCTCGTACATCGGCGTCGAGGTCGAGGGCCCGTACAAGCCGGACCACTACCGCTACTGAGCACGCGCCCGCCGAGCACTCGTCTCCGGACCACTCGCCTCGGCGCCGCGCATCAGCCGCCCGCCGGCTGACCGCCTCGCAGGACAGGCCCCCGCACCCCCGTGTCGGGGGCCTGTCCCGTGTCCGCGCACACCGCTGGCTACGGTGGACACGTCCTTCGACGACCGCCGGCGCCGCACCCGACGGCGGCCGTCACCAGGCCAGACAGAGGACCCCACGAACGCCATGCCCCGCGGCCGTTATTCGCTCCACGATCTGCACGATCACACCCCCCTCGGCGAAGAACACTTCCAGTGCGCGCCCGGCCCTTCCGGCTGGCGCTATGTAGCGCAACGGACCACCCCCTCCGGCGACCACGCCGGCTCGATCGACCTCGCCCTCGACGAACTCGGCCGCCCCATCCGCCTCGAACTGAATGCGGCGAGCTGGCAGGTGAGAGGCGCCGCCATCGACGGCGTCACCTGGGTCCGCACCGACCCCACCGGCACTCACGCGACCGAAGGAAACGCCCCCGCGCACGCGTTCACGGGAACATCCCCCGCGTTCCTCATCGCCACCGCACGTCTGCTCGGTCTCACCCCCGCTTCCCCTACGACCCGCGTCCGCCTCGTCGCCCTGACGGACCCCGTCCTTGCGCCGCTCACTCTGGACCAGTCCTGGACCTTGCTGAACAGCGAAGCACACGCCACTGACAACGGACCTCTGACCGTGGACGAATACCAGGTCACAGCCCTGGACACGGGGGAGCAGCAGGCGGTCCACATCAGCGGCGACGTGGTCCTCGCGGCCCCCGGCATCGAGCTGGAGGACCTCGAGACCCCGCCGTCGGTGTTCCGCTGACGTCGCGCGCTCAGGCCGGCGGTACGAACCCGGTGGCCGACCCGTCCGAACTCCCGGATCCCGCCGGGTAGTTGTCGACCGGAGTCGGGCGCTGCGCGGAGGACTCTGCCGGGCCGGACACAGGAGCCGGAGGAACGGGAGGGGCAGCCGGAGCCGCGGGCGGCACGGTCCCTGCGGCCTCGGCATATCCGCCGTACGGCCCGGGAGTCGGACCGGCCATGGTCGAAGCCGCCTGACCACCCCCTGCGGCCCCCGCCCCGAACGCGCGCTGCGCCTCCCGCGACTGCCGCTCGTGCGTCACGGCCGCCAGGAACGCGGCTGGCGGCACATCACTCGGCACCGGCGCCCCCGTGTGCGCGGCGAGCTCACCCGCGAGCCGCTCGGCGATCCCCCACCCCACCTGCGGATCCAACTGCCCCATCCGCGTCAGGTACTGCCGCACCGCGAGCCACAGCCCCTCCGGCACGGCCGACAGATCCAGCTCGGCGAACCTCCCCACCAGCCACGGCGGGGGAGGCGGCACGACCGCCAACTGCCCGGTCGGCACCCTTTCCCGTACGACGAGGGTCCCGGCGAACACGTCCCCGACCCGCCGGCCCCGCGCGGACACGAGCGAAGCGATGCACGCCACGACCCCAAAGGTCATGAGGATCTCCACGACCCCGACTGCCCCCCGCACCAACGCATGCCGGAACCGGATCGGCCCGCCGTCGTCCCGCACCACGCGCAGCCCGCACGCGAGCTTCCCCAGCGACCGTCCATGGCTCAACGTCTCCACGGCGATCGGAATGCCGACCAGCACCAACAGAAACGTCGCCACCGCGACGGCCGCCACCGCCGCGTCGTCGAGCGAGGCAGTCGCAGCCGCGAACGCCATGGTCACCGCGATATAGACGGCGAACGCCACCACCAGATCGATGAGCACGGCAAGCGCCCGACTCGGCAGCTTCGCGGGCTGCAGCTCCAGCGCCACCGCCTCACCCGTCACCAGCTCACTCACGCCGGCCACCCACCCTTCAACGAGCTGCCCCAGGAACCGCCAGTCTGCCAAGCTGAAGGACCATCGCGCCGTACAGGTGCCGGAAAGCGAGGAGCAGCAGACCGGATGGACCTCGACGTCTTCGTGTCCGCCCACCGGGCCGAGTGGGACCGACTGGACGCCCTGCTGCGCCGCCGACGCCGCCTCACCGGCACAGAGGCGGACGAACTGGTGACCCTGTACCAGCGCACCGCCACCCACCTCTCCCTCATCCAGTCGAGCGCACCGGACCCCCGGGTGATCGGCCGCCTCACTCAACTCGTGGCCCGCGCGCGTAGTGCCGTGACGGGTACCCGCCGCGCTTCATGGCGCGACGTCACGCGCTTCCTGACCCACGGTTTCCCGGCAGCGGTCTACAGGGCGCGCCACTGGTGGGTACCCACCGCGCTGCTGTCGACCGCGATAGCCGCCCTCATCGGTTGGTGGATCGGCACCCACCCCGATGTCCAGGCCGCCATCGCGGCCCCCTCCGAGCTCCGCGAGATGACCCGCCCCGGAGGGCAGTACGAGACGTACTACTCAAGCCACCCGGCCGCGTCGTTCGCCGCCCAGGTCTGGACGAACAACGCTCAGGCCGCTGCCATGTGCCTGGTCCTGGGCGTCTTCCTGGGCCTGCCGGTCCTGTGGATCCTCTTCCAGAACATGCTCAACGTAGGTGTGGGCATCGGCCTGATGGCCTCCGTCGGCCGCCTCGACACCTTCCTGGGGCTGATCCTCCCGCACGGCTTGCTCGAACTGACCGCGGTCTTCGTAGCGGCCGGAACCGGCCTCCGCCTCGGATGGACCGTGATCGACCCGGGCCCCCGTACGCGCAGAACGGCCCTGGCCGAAGAGGCCCGCGCGGCCCTCGGCATGGCCATCGGACTGGCCCTGGTTCTCTTCATCTCCGGGGCCATCGAAGGCTTCGTCACCCCCTCCGGCCTCCCGACCTGGGCCCGCATCGCCATCGGCATCGCGGCCGAGCTGGCCTTCCTGACGTACGTCTATGTCCTCGGCGGCCGAGCGGTTCGTGAGGGCGAAACGGGCGATGTGGCCACGGACGAGCGCAGCGCGCTGCTGCCCACGGCCGCCTGATGTGCGAGCGCCCCGCTGACCTGCTAGTCTCCTCTTCGCCCCGGAAAGACCGTTGACACGGACAGACCGGGGAGGTAGATTCGAACAGTTGCCCCGAACTCGACAGGTTCGATTGCAACGGCTAGTATCTAGCGCGCTTCACGAAATTCAATTCTTTCGAGAAGCCCCTCCCGATTAATCGGAAACCCTGAGCCGGTCAGCCCGGCCCAAAACTTCTGATAAAGTCGGAACCGCCGAAAGGCAAAGGCCCTCCAACGGCCACCGGAGATGAAATCCGAACCGGAAACGGAACGGAAAACGGATCTGGTAGGGTTGGAAACACGAAAT